>CAZWSP010000046.1:0-21888 GCA_964636585.1 uncultured Antarcticibacterium sp. | reverse complement strand
AGAATTATCGATCACTTTTGTACCAACTTCAGCAAACTTTGGCGCCCATTCTAAAGAAGTATCTCCTCCAGCAGAAAAAAGTGCGAGATCTGGTTTTAAACTTACGGCTTGATTTAACCCGATCACTTTAAACGATCTATTATTAAATTGAATCGTGCTTCCTATAGATTTTTCTGAAGCTACCGGGTATAATTCAGAAATAGGAAAATTTCTTTCCTGTAAAACCTTTAAAATTACTTGTCCAACCATTCCGGTGGCGCCAACTACTGCTACTCTCATGCTTTGTTTTATATAAATGAAATAGAGAACGATTTAGACTCTCCAAATATGGTTTTTAAATTCTTTGCAAATGTATTGTACAAAAAAATATCTGAATAGTTTACAGCCGTTAATTTAAGTGGTTTCTAAGGAATTGAACACATTTTTAAATTTAGTTAAAAAAAGAACCCTTCAATTACTGAAGGGTTTAAGTTTAGAATATGTAATGTAGCGGTGATCGAGCTAGGTTCTTTTATTTATAATAAAGTTCTTTAAAATATTCGAATCGTCGGCCATTGTAAACCATTTTCCAGATGTCAGATTTGTCGATAATTCCTTTACTAACCAATCTTAATCCATCGATGTAGGTTCTGTATACCAAAGAATAAACGATCATAAAAAAAATAAAAGCCCATGAATTAATATAATCCATCTTCATTAAAAAAAGCATGATAGCAAAAGGAGCTAAGATTGCAGTATAATAAAGATAGATATTTTTCATTTTAAGAATTTTGCTTTTTCAGCTCGTCTCTTATTTCTATAAGTAATTCTTCTTGTGTTGGTCCTTTTGGAGCTTCAGGTTTTGCTTCTTCTTTCTTTTTGGTTCTTTCATATGCACGAAGAACTAAAAACAAGATCAATCCAACGATTATGAAATAAATAATTGCTTGAATTAAATTTCCGTAGGTAAGAACTGCAGCTTCCGCTTCTTGTGCAGCTTCTAAAGTTTC
Source organism: uncultured Antarcticibacterium sp. (assembly GCA_964636585.1). Classification (GTDB taxonomy): domain Bacteria; phylum Bacteroidota; class Bacteroidia; order Flavobacteriales; family Flavobacteriaceae; genus Gillisia. Next base: position 20,899 of record CAZWSP010000046.1, on the reverse strand, counting down.
ATAATTATTTCCGTCTAAGGACATGAATTTTTGAGAAAAATCTGTCCCTCCCATTACCACACCAATTAGTGGCATAATGATATCTGCCACTACAGATGAAATAATCTTATTAAATGCTGCTCCAATTACTACCGCAGTAGCTAAGGCTACTATATCACCCTTTAATAAAAAAGCTTTAAAATCTTTAAAAAATGCCATTAGTTGTGTTTTCTTGATTATGTGGCTAGCAATTTACAGAAAAATATGAATTTAAAAACTTATTCTTCTACAATTACACGTTTTACGCGCTGAGAAATTCCCGTTATTAACTCGTAGGATATAGTATTTCCCTTAGCTGCAAATGCTGTAGCATGTTGCGGCCCTCCGAAAAGGATCACCTCATCGCCTTCTTCACATTCTATTCCGGTGATATCTATCATGAGCATATCCATACACACGTTTCCAATTATCGGTGCAAATTTATCATTAATAAAAACTCCGGCTTTTCCATTTCCGTATTGCCTATTAATTCCATCTGCATGGCCAATTGGTAAGGTGGCGGTCATGGTTTTTTCCTTAGCTGTAAATGCTCGGTTATAACCAACACTTTCGCCAGGCGCCAGTTCGTGGATCTGAGAAATAATGGTTTTTAGAGTCCCAATTGGTTTTAGCATTTTATCTATAGCTGGATCGTTCCCAAACCCATAAAGACCGATTCCGCAGCGAACCATGTTAAAAGTCGCTTCCGGATAGTTTATGATTCCGGAGGTATTGCATATATGAAGCAGCGGTTTGTATTGTAAATTTTCGAAAATGGTGAACGCCATTTTTCTGAATTTCCCGAGTTGTTGCAAGGTAAATTCTCGTTCTTTCCAATCTTCTGTAGCTGCGAGATGAGAAAAAATAGATTTTACCTTAATCGCTTCAGTGTTTTTTAAATATTCGAAAACCGTAGGTAATTCTGGCGCTATAAATCCAAGTCTGTTAAGACCTGTATTAAGTTTTATATGAATAGGATAATTCCTTTGGCCAGATCTTTCAGCTGTTTTAATGAATTCTCTTAAAACATACTCGCTGTAAATGCTGGGTTCCAAACAACGCTCTATAATTTCTTCGAAATTGGCAGATTGCGGATGTAAAACCAGAATAGGTGCAGTAATTCCTGCATCTCTCAAGGCAACTCCTTCTTTGGTATATGCAACAGCAAAATAATTTGCGCCAAGATCGGTTAATTTTTTTGCTAGTTCTACAGATTCACTTCCATAACCATAGGCCTTTATCACGGCCATTATCATTACATCTTTGGAGATCTTAGATCTAATGTAATTGTAATTGTGGGTAAGTGAATTTAAATTTATCTCTAGTGTAGTCTCGTGAACTGTTGGCATTATTTAGGGGCTTTTTCCGGATTAACAGTTTCTGCATCCTTAACAGAATAATTTTTAACCCTTTCCTTTAACATGGCTTTGTAATAGGCAGCTCTGCTTAAAGGTTCATATTCTTCATTTTCTCCTAAAAATACAAGATCGTCATTCACTGCCTTTCTATAACTGTATTGAGCTAGATTTCCGGTTCGAGTGCAAACTGCATGCACTTTAGTAACGTATTCGGCTGTTGCCATAAGGCTAGGCATTGGGCCAAAAGGGTTTCCTTTAAAGTCCATATCCAGTCCTGCAACTATAACACTAATTCCGCTGTTGGCAAGATCATTACAAACATTTACAATTTCATCATCAAAGAATTGTGCTTCATCTATCCCAACAACATCGCATCCATCGGCCAGAATTCTAATATTTGCTGCAGAAGGCACAGGTGTAGATCTAATTTCGTTGGCATCGTGAGATACTACCATTTCATCATGGTATCTCTTGTCTATAGCAGGTTTAAAGATCTCAACTCGCTGTTTTGCAAAGGTGGCACGCTTCAGTCTGCGTATAAGTTCTTCGGTTTTTCCGGAAAACATTGATCCGCATATTACTTCTATCCAGCCAAATTGCTCTTTATGATTTACTGTATTTTCGAGAAACATTTTGTAATTTTCAATGCAGATTAGGATTCGTACCTATTCCGCATAAAGTTGAAACAAATTTATTAAAAATACAACCCTCAAAGCGGTTGCTTGAATTAAATTTGTAAAATCATTTAATTAAAATTGAAGCATAGATAATTAGAACGTGGTAAAGTTATTGCACCATCTTTCATCTAACTTCTAACAAAAATAATCCCAGTGATGAAAAAGAAATTGGAATCTCAATTAAAAGAATTAGCTACTAAAATACTCGATAATAGTCCATCTCGCTCTACAAATCAGTTAAAAATGATAGCACAGGAGCTTTATGAAAAACTTACTATACTTTCTTTTACTGAAGAAAATCTCTTCGGATCTGAAATCAATAAACTAGAAACTTTAGAAACTCCTCCATCTTTAGAACATAGAGAAACTCCTGTATTAACTACGCATGATGTGGAAAAGGACGAGTACTTACCAGATGGCACCGAGTATAACGCTGACGAAGCACTTACCGAGCTTAATACGGAAATGATAAAGGATATTGTTGCGCAAATGCCTCCGGAAACAGTTCATGTAGACAGTCTTGTAGACAATATTATCTCTCCAAGTTCTAACGGAAAATTACCGGAGAATCCTTCCAACTTTAGAAAAAACGATTTTAGAGATATAGGAGTAGATTATGATAATCTTCCAAGCTTCGAGCCTGTAAAGAAATATGAGCAAGAAAAGCCAAGATCTTTGAACGATAGATTAAAGAAAGGAATCACTATTGGTTTAAATGAAAGATTATCTTTTATAAAACATCTTTTTGAAGGAAAGACCAACGATTATAACAGAGTGGTTTCTCAATTAAACACCTTTGATAAACTGGAGGATGCTCAAAAATTTATTTCGCAAGTAGTGAAGCCAGATTACAAGAACTGGGTTGGAAAAGAGGAATATGAAGAACGCTTTATGTCCTTAGTAGAAAATAAATTCAATCATTAGATCTTCCCAAGATTAAGATCACATATTTATGTCAAAATTATATTTGGTGCCAACGCCTATTGGTAATTTGGAAGATATCACCCTTAGAGCCATCCGTGTTTTAAAAGAGGTAGATATTATTCTTGCTGAAGATACACGCACCAGTGGAAAACTTTTGAAGCATTTCGAAATATCTACACCAATGCAAAGCCACCACATGCACAATGAGCATAAAACGGTTGAAGCGATTGTGCGTAGAATAAAAAATGGAGAAACTTTTGCCTTGATAAGCGATGCGGGAACACCTGCTATAAGTGATCCAGGTTTCTTATTAACACGAGCTTGTGTGCAAGAAGGAGTAGAAGTAGATTGTCTTCCAGGAGCAACTGCATTTGTACCGGCTTTGGTAAATAGCGGCTTCCCTAACGATAAATTTGTTTTTGAAGGATTCTTACCGCCAAAAAAAGGAAGACAAACTAGATTTAAAACGTTGGCAGAAGAAACCAGAACGATCATTTTTTATGAATCTCCTCACAAGTTGCTGAAAACCCTTGCTAATTTTATGGAGTATTTTGGTGAAGAAAGAATGGTTTCGGTTTCCAGAGAGATCACTAAGTTGCATGAAGAAACCATTAGAGGTACGGCAAAAGAAGTACTAGAATTTTATACCAACAAACCACCAAAAGGCGAAATTGTAATTGTAGTTAATGGGAAGGCTTAAATGCAAGAATTATTAAATACAATTCGGCAATGTGAATTTTGTGTAGCACATTTACCAAAAGGAGCAAGACCCATTATTGAAGCTTCAAAAAATTCAAAGATCTTACTAGTTAGTCAGGCGCCCGGAAGAGTGGTACATGAATCTGGAATTGCATGGAATGACCAAAGCGGTAAAAAGTTAAGAGAATGGCTGGGTGTAGATGAAGATACCTTTTACAACACTTCAAACTTTGCCATATTACCAATGGGTTTTTGTTATCCTGGAAAAGCAAAGTCGGGAGATCTACCACCAAGAAAAGAATGCGCCCCGCTATGGCATGATCAGGTATTTTCAGAATTAAATAATTTGAAACTTATCATTTTAATCGGCTCTTATGCGTCTAACTACTATTTACCGAAGGAAAAGACCAAGCTCACAGAAAAAGTAGCCGACTTTGAGAAATTCCTTCCTAAATTCTGGCCATTGCCACATCCATCGCCAGTAAATAGATTTTGGAGGATTAAAAACCCTTGGTTCGAGGAAAGTGTGGTTCCAAAACTTCAGGAAAAGATCGCCTCAATTTTACAATAATCATTTTTTTAACAGAGAAAACTAAGGCTTGAATTCTTATAAAAGCTATATTTAAAAGGAGTCGCCCTACCTTTGTAATCTGTTTTCAAACTTAATTTATATGCGCTGGACGCTCAAACCAAAACCTAATCACGAAACTGTAAGTATTTTGGCTTCTAAACTTGGAGTAGAAATACCTATTGCTTCCTTATTAGTGCAACGTGGGATAGAAACATTTGAAGAGGCAAAAAAATTCTTTAGACCTTCTTTAGAAGATCTGCACGATCCTTTTTTGATGAAGGATATGGACAAAGCTATAGCTCGAATTGAGTTGGCAATAGAACAACAAGAGAACATCATGGTCTTTGGAGATTATGATGTAGATGGAACTACCAGTGTTGCCTTAGTATCGTCCTATTTAAAAACCTTTTATCCAAATGTGGTTTCTTATATCCCAGATAGGTACGAGGAAGGTTATGGCGTTTCCTATATGGGAATCGATTTTGCCGCAGATAACGATATATCACTTATTATAGCATTAGACTGCGGAATTAAAGCAATCGAGAAAGTGGCGTATGCTGCTGAAAAAAATATAGATTTTATTATTTGCGACCACCACAGGCCGGGAGCAGAGATTCCGAAAGCAGTTGCTGTTTTGGATCCCAAAAGGGAAGATTGTGACTATCCTTATAAAGAACTTTGTGGTTGTGGTGTTGGTTTTAAGCTATTACAAGCCTGGAATGTAAAGAAAAACATTCCGTTAGATGTTCTTTTGCCGTATTTAGATCTGGTAGCAACCGCAATAGGTGCCGACATTGTTCCAATAACCGGCGAAAACAGAATTCTTGCATATCATGGACTTCATGTTATTAATGTAGCTCCAAGACCCGGTTTTAAAGCCATTATAGCTCAAATAAAAAAGGAAACTCTCACTATTACCGACGTGGTTTTTATTCTTGCTCCAAGAATTAATGCAGCAGGTAGAATGAAACATGGATTACACGCGGTAAATTTATTGGTAGAAGATGATCTTGAAGTTGCAAAACAGTTTGCTTCAGAAATTGAAACTTATAATTCTGAACGTCGGGATGCCGATAAAAGTATTACGGTTGAAGCTTTGCAGCAAGTTGAAGATCTTAATGAAAAAGAGAGTTTTACAACAGTGGTTTATCAGGAAGACTGGCACAAAGGCGTAATTGGAATTGTAGCGAGCAGATTGATAGAAACTTACTATAGACCGACCTTGGTGTTTACCAAAAGTGGTGAAAAACTTGCTGCTTCAGCGAGATCTGTAAAAGGTTTTGATGTGTATAACGCCTTAGAAGCTTGTTCAGAACATATAGAACAATTTGGTGGCCATATGTATGCCGCGGGATTAACTTTAGCTGAATCTCAGTATGACGATTTCAAGAAGAAGTTTGAAGAAGTGGTTTCTGGAAGCATCGAAAATTATATGCTCACGCCGGAGATCGCTATCGATGCTGAAATTAAACTAGCAGATATCACTCCGAAATTTCATAGAATTTTGAAACAATTTGCACCACATGGCCCTGGAAATATGTCGCCGGTATTTTTAAGCACGAACTTAAAAGACACAGGTTATGGCAAATGTGTGGGGGGAGACGATCTGCATTTAAAATGTGCGGTAATGCAGGCAAACAATAAAACCCAGATTGGAGCTATAGGGTTTAATCTAGGTGCGAAAAAGGAGATTATCTCCAAGTCTCAATCTTTTGATGCCGTGTATTCTATAGATGAGAATGAATGGAATGGGAATGTAAGTTTGCAGTTGAAGCTAAAAGATATTAAGGCTTAAGTTATAATTGTCACATTGAGCGTGTCGAAATGTGGTGTTCAAAACAAGCTTTGATAGGCTCAGCTTGACAAACTGCTTTTCAACAACGCTCGAAATGAGGTACGTGTTGTCACATTGAGCCTGTCGAAATGTGGTGTTCAAAAGAAGCTTCGACGGGCTCAGCTTGACAAACTGCTTTTCAACAATGCTAGAAATTAAGTGCGTGTTGTCACATTGAGCTTGTCGAAATGTGATTTTGCATATTTTAATAGTTGTTGGGATCTGAAACATGGTGTTTTTAAAGAAGCTTCGACAGGCTCAGCATGACAATCTGCTTTTCAACAATGCTAGAAATTAAGTGCGTGTTGTCACATTGAGCTTGTCGAAATGTGATTTTGCATATTTTAATAGCTGTTGTGATTTGAAATGTTATTGTTTTTAAAGAAGCTTCGACAGGCTCAGCTTGACATACTGCTTTTCAACAACGATAGAAGTGAAGCGACATACTGTTACATTTAGATTGTCGAAATGTGAATCGGCAGATATTAAAAGTTTATTGCTGCTTGGATTTTGGGTCTTTGCTCCAAAATAGCAAGCCTATTCCGGTACCAAGAAAGCCTCCAAGTATAAAACCATAAATGTCATCGTAGAAAAAAAGGGTAGCTAAGAGGGTTAAAATAATAATGGCAATTCCAATTTTTTGGGCCTTCTTTAAATTGGATAGTATGTTATTGATTACTGCTAAGTTTTTCCAATTTCATGGTTTCCCCATCAAAAACCCCATAAGTGAAATGCGAAACCCAATCTCCTAGATTGATGTACGATGACTTGTCGTTGAGGTTAATTTCTAAGGGGAGATGCCTATGTCCAAATACAAAATAATCGAAATGCTTTGACTCTAGTTTTTTTCTGGAATATTGGATCAACCACTCTTTTTCTTCTCCTAAAAATTTTTGATCTTCTACTCCAGAGATCATCTTATTTTTAACCGATAAATGCTGTGCTAGCGGAACCCCAATATCTGGATGTAACCATCTATAAAGCCATTTAGAAAGCGGATTGGTAAACACCTTTTTCATGCGCTTATATCCAAGGTCTCCAGGTCCAAGTCCATCTCCATGCCCAATTAGGAATGTTTTAGAATTGAATTGAAATTCTTTTGGTTCATGAAAAACGGGAATATTTAGTTCTTCCTCAAAATAGTTATCCATCCAAAGATCATGGTTGCCAACAAAGAAATAAATGGGTATTCCGCTGTCGCTAATTTCGGCAAGTTTGCCTAATGTGCGTACAAATCCTTTTGGAACTACATGCTTATACTCGAACCAAAAATCGAAAAGATCTCCTAAAAGAAATATCGCAGCAGCATCTTCTTTAATTTCGTCCAGCCACTTTACAAATTTTGCCTCTCTAGGTTTGCTTACTTCGTGAGTTGGAGCACCTAAATGATTATCGCTTGAAAAGTATATTTTTTTGCCTTCCGGAATATGCATGTTTCGAGTTTGGACGTGTAAATATAACTAATTTAGGAAAGGAGCAGAACTTTTGAAATGCAGTTCTACTAATTGCGCAAGGGATGGTAGCGGCATCCCCCGATCTTTATCGGGGATAGAGCGTACAGCCCGACCTTGCTTTTTTGCAAGGTTGCGCCCTAAGAATTATCACTAGCGTACCACTCTGCAAAAGAGGTATCTGTTTCTGAAAGTTTTAGTGAAAACAACTGTATATGTGAAGGCAACTGATTTTTGATCTTATCTGCAAAATCCAGTACCATATTCTCACTGGTTGGCTGATATTCTACCAAGATCACGTTGTGATCTCTGCTTTCCAGCTCCTTTGCCAGCTCAATGTGTGGCGTATTCTTATTAAAAACGGTAGCATGATCAAACTTATCTACGATCTCCGATTTCACGATCTTCTTTAGGTCGGTAAAATCTATCACCATACCAAATTTTACATTGCTGCTATCTGTAATTGGCGTACCAATCACGGTAACGCTTAATTTATAACTATGGCCGTGTACATTTTTGCATTTCCCGTCGTAGCCGTAAAGGGCGTGTCCGGTTTCAAAAGAAAATTGTTTGGTGATCCTAATCTTATTCATAACTACAATTTGATGCAAAGATACTAGATTTTCCTTCTAAAAGTTTTAGATACAATTAAAGCTTTCTAGCCTTACATTTGTATGTTTAGTAATCACGAGCCTAGCCTTTAAAATTGACGATGATGAATGAAATGGTTGAATTGTACGAGCAGTTAGATTTTCAGGAAAATCCGCTTTATGAGCGTATAATCACAGATCTTGTTACTAATCAATATAGCATTGTAGATAATTTTTTTAGTTTGGAAGAAGTGGCAAAACTACGAGCTAATCTGTTGCGTGAATATGAAGAAGATAATTTTAAAAAAGCTGCTATTGGGAATAGAGTTAATGAAGTGATCGAAAAATCTGTTCGTGGAGATTTTATTCTTTGGTTAAACGAAGCCGATGCCGGGGAGAATGAAAAGATCTTTTTCAACAAGATAAATCCTTTTATTTCTTACCTGAACAAGACTTGTTTTTTGGGAATCCTTTTTAAGGAATTTCACTATGCACTCTATCCTACTGGGACTTTTTATAAAAGACATTTAGATACCTTCCAGAATGACGACAGGCGCAAACTTTCTTTGGTTTGTTACTTGAATGATGAAGATTGGAAGCCGGAAAACGGTGGCGAATTATTGATTTACAAAGAAATTGATGGAGTAGAAAAACCAATTACCATTTATCCATTTCCTGGAAGAGTGGTTGTTTTTGAAAGTCAGATCCTGGAACACGAAGTAAAACCTGTAAAAACCATGCGATTAAGTATTACAGGATGGTTAAAAACAAGATAGTTATTTCTTGAATTTCTTATACAGCACAACCGCTATAAGAGCAATAGCAACAAGGATCCAAAAACCCATTCCGCTTAAAAAGGTGAAAACATCGTAAGTGCTTTCACTTACAGGAACTTCATTTTGAGTCATAATTAGCTAGTGATTTTTCATATAATTTCTGGAGTACAGAAAGATAGCTACCATTAAAAAGATGGCGAAGAAATACCATTTATTAGCCAGGAAGAATTCCCATATTGTAAAACCCCATTCTTGTTCTGAAGACGGTTGCGTTTCCTTTGGTATTTCTGCTTGAAATGGCATAGTTGTATTTTTATTGAAAGATACTCATAAAATTGGTGGTTAACACCTATTTCTTGAATTTGGACAAGGCGTTCTTTGTAAATGCTGAAAGCACCAACTCTCCAGAAACCGCTGCACGATCTATCAATAATTTATCCCAGTGTGAGGTGTTTTCCCAAAGAATGCTTTTCATTTCTTCTGAAGCTTGCGGATTGTAAGAAGCTATTTTTTCAGCTAAGAACTCCACTTCTTTATCCAATTCTGAAATTGATTCGAACACCTTTGCATACAGGCCTTTTTCTTGTGCCCAATACGCATTTTTCCAGTCGTGCGCTGCAAGACTTAATTCAGACAACGCAGCTAATCCCATTTTTCGTTCTACCGCAGGTGCAATTACAAAAGGGCCTATTCCAATAGTAAGTTCAGAAAGTTTAATGGAAGCAGCTTCTGTAGCTAAAGTATAATCGCAGGCAGCAGCTAAACCAACACCGCCTCCAACAGTTTTTCCTTGAACTCTACCAATGATCAGTTTTTTACAAGTTCTCATAGCGTTTATTACATTGGCGAAACCAGAGAAAAATTGCTTGCCTTGTTCCAAATCTTCAATAGCCACGAGTTCATCAAAAGAAGCGCCGGCACAAAAGGCTTTTTCACCTTCAGATCTTAAGATGATTACATGTACTTCCTCATTTTCAGATAATTTCTGAAACTCTTTTTGAAGTCGGTCTAATAATTCTGAAGGAAACGAATTACTGGCAGGATGCCCAAATTCTACGGTTGCAATTTTATTCTGAATGCTGGTATATAAACTTCCGTTCTCGCGGTTAGTGCTCATAAAAAATAGATTTTATCAAATGTAAAGATAAACAGATTGCCTGAAAAGGAATTGTGATATCAAGATGAGATCGAAATTGAAAGTCTAAATTTAATTATAAGTGAGATTCCTCCTTCATCGGAATGACAAATCCTATCTTGATGTCATTCTGTCCCGAAAATTATCTGGAGGAGTAAAACGTATTGAAGAATCTCTAGTTTTTAAATATCCTTATTTAAATATTTTCTTCGGAATTGAAACACCAACGCGCTACTTCTTATAAGCATCCATCCGAAAAATGCGATCCAGATTGCGTATAGTTTCAATCCAAAATAATCGCAGAATAGGAGAATAGGAGTGAACACAAGAAAAGTAGCTACCAGCAAAAGATTTCTCAAATATTTAGCTTCACCCAAACCTTTAAAAATTCCATCGAACATAAAAGCGATGGCATTTACAGGCTGCATAAGCAATACCAACCAAAAAACAGAAGAGAACAAGACTAAAACACTAGCTTCTTTGTTAAAAATCAGTCCTATCTGGTCATAAAATACCGTACAGATCGCCATTAATATAAGCGCAATTAACACAGAATATTTACTGATCTTTTTACTCAATTTCCAAAGACTCACATAATCTTTGGCGCCAAGTAATTTTCCTCCAATGGCATTTCCTGCATTGGCATAGCCATCTATAAAAAAGGCAAAGAACAGCCAGATATTCATAAGAATACTTTGCGCCGCAATGTAATTCTTGCCATAATCTGTTGCGTAGGCATTGGCAAGATAAATGGCAAAATTCAGGGCGGCAGTTCTAATAAATAAATTGCCCGCCATTAAAAGCAAACCTTTAAGACGAGGATTTATATTAAAACTCAACTTTAAATTAAATGGTGTTTTCTTAAAATAGAACCAAAGCGCCATCACCAACATAACTGCTTGCGCGGTCAAACTGGCATAGGCGGCTCCCTTCAAGTGCATTGCAGGTATAATATCTTCTACACCATAAACCAGCAAATAATCGAGCAGCACGTTTACAAGCGCTCCTGTAAGACTGCATTTCATTGCCCATAAAGTGTTTTGCAAGCCTCTAAACACGCCAAAGATCGCGAAGGTCACCAAGGTTAATGGATAACCAATTGCACGAATCTGATAATACTCTTCTGCATAATTTAAAATAAGTCCCTCTGCATTATAGCTGCTAAAGATGGCTCTGGCAAAAAATGCCGTGATACCATATATAAAAAGGCTCAATAGTAAATTGAAGAAAATAGCCTGCGGGATCAAGGTTTTAACGGCATGAATTCTATTAGATCCCAAATGTTGAGATACAATAGCCGAGATGGCGGTTTTTGTTTGAGCCACTATCCAGATAATTGCAGAGAGAAAAGAACCCACAATTCCTGCTGCTGCTAAAGCTTCAATAGGATTAGTTTCTACATTCCCAATGATGGCAATATCGGTTAAAGATATAAGCGGTTCTGCAATCCCGGCGATAATTGCTGGAATAGCTAGTTTATTAATGTTCTTGAAACTTATTTCAGCAGACACTTATTACAATTGGAATTAAACAGAATCGGAATTTAAAACCAACTCATAACAATGAAATGGCGCAGCGCTTTGCTTCGGAAAGTAAATATCCTCTAATTTTTGATAACCTCTGGCTTCATAAAATTTCTGATTTCTTTTATTCAGACTAAACGTATCTAATCTAATAGAGTTGAAATCTAGTTTTCGAGCAAATTCTTCAGCAAAATCCATTAGTTTTTGTCCATATCCTTTTCCCCAGCTATCCGGATGTGTTGCTAATCTATGGATATAAAGATTTTTTTCTGAAGGAGTTAACCAAGAAACAGGAATATATTCTTCATCCATGTTCACTGAAAGCACGATTATTCCAAGAATTTGATCATTATCTTCTAAAACATACAATTCTTTAAGATCTATATCGTGCTGAAGTTTTTCCAAAGATGGATAATATTCATTCCATTGAAAGATTCCTAATTGCTGCATTCCAACTGCACAGGCTTCGGTAAGCTTTTTCACTTTTAAAATATCCTCTTGATAGGCCTGTCTAATTCTCATATAGATAGATGAATAGTAAAAGGCTAAAATAAAAAAACCATCCCGGAAAGGATGGTTCTGTGTGGAGAATATCGGAGTCGAACCGATGACCTTTTGGCTGCCAGCCAAACGCTCTAGCCAGCTGAGCTAATCCCCCAAATTTCGATCTCAAAGTTAATCAAAAATTTAAAGGAGGGAAATTTATTTTAAGATCTAGAAACTTTCTTTGCTCTTTAAATTACTCGTTTTCTTTTTCGATAAACTTCAAAGTTCCATCCAGCACGTATTGGAAATTTGATGGGATATCACTTTTGTTCCAAGGATGAGAAACATCATAAACATGATCTGCACCTTCTACCAATAACAATTCCGGATTCGGACTCCATTCAAACAGTTTCCCAGATTCACTTAATGGCACCGAGGTATCTTTGCTACCATGAACTATAAGATGTGGAATTTTAAGAGCCTTTGCGGCTTTAGAAATTGTTAAATGCTCTTCATTGTCCTTAAAATTAGTATAAAACTGAAAGTGATGAGGTAATTGCTGCTTTGTTCTTGTATTCACGATATAGCTTACTCCTTTGTTTTCCCAAGCATCTAGAACATCTGCGGAAGGAAACCTGGAAGCATAATCTGATACCGATGAAAAAGTCACCAATTTGGTGATTCTGGATTCTTCAGATGCTTTAATAATACTAATCCCACCACCTCTGGAATGACCTATCAAAATGATGTTGGAAGTATCGTAAAAGTTAGAAAATTCAGCATTCGATTGAAATAACCAGTCCATTACAGATTGCAGATCGTCTAGTTCTTTAATATAATTATTGTCTCCAAAAGCTTCGATATCCATAAATTCTGTTAGGTTCTCCGGACTTGTACCGTTGTGAGAAAAATTGAATTTCAGAAAGAAATATCCTTTTTTCGCAAATTCTTCTCCCATAAGATGCCATGCACCCCAATCCTTAAAACCTTTGTATCCGTGGCAAAAGATCACGATTGGCTTGGGTTTGGTGTCTTCAGAATAAATGATATCGGTTAAGATCGGTTTTCCGTGATCGCCGGTAATTCTAATGTTGTTCTTTTTAATAAGCTCCATAAGCGGGTTTTATTTCTTTTTCTATAAATGGGATCGAAGGATCACATAATTCGATGATTAAATGTTTTAATTGTTGTTGGAAATCTTGTAGGATCTCTTCAGAAATATTAGATCCATTAGCAGTTCCTTTCTGTTTTAAACTGAATTTTAAAAATCCTTCTTTCAGATTTTTGAAGGAGATCACTCCTGCTTCAACTTCTCCGTTGCTTCCAGAATTGTTTAAAAGCATTGTAGCATAGGTTAGCACCTGAAAGGGTTTAGAATATTTATCATAATCTGTGGTTATAGATTCCCAGTCGGAGATCTGTAACTGATTTTGCAGCACTTTTCCGGTTTTATAATCTATAATCCTTAAAATTCCATCATAAATATCTACTCGGTCTACCTTTCCTCTTATTTTAACTGGAAAATCCAATTCAGGAATTCTTAGTTCCATATTAAGATCGGTTTCAACTTGTTTAATGATGATCTGTTTTCCTGCCTCTAATTCCTTAATCTCCATATTCAGGAAATTGATCACATAGCGTTTAGCAACTTCAAAGATGAGCAAGTTCTTTCCTTTATTTAAAGGAGCTTTGCTGTAAGAATTTTCAAATTGCGCTTTGACTTCCTTTGCCGTTCGCTTTTTCAGTTCTTTTAACTCATCAAGCGTTAAGGGTTTTCCTATAAATGGTTTATAAAATGCTTCTAAAGTGTCATGAACTACAGTACCCAAAGTATTGTAAGCAACAGTTTCTTCTACTTCTTCGGTGTCTCTAATGCCCAAAATATATTGTTTGTAGAAATCTAACGGATTTCTAATATAAGTGGTAAGAGCAGATGGTGAAAAGCCTCTATTCGCAAGCTGCTTCAGTTTCTCTGTGATCTCAGGAGTTTTAGGAATGGTTTTAAGCTCATTTATAACCACAGGAACATCCGGAGAAATTACAGAGGTAGTGATATGATGTGCCGGTTGTTTTTCATGAAGTAATTGCAATATAAATCTGCTCTTTTCACTTCCCATCTGGCTTTCTGTATCGGTATCATGTAGCAAATAGATCTTTTTTGCTCTATGCAACAGGTGATAAAAGTGATAGGTATAAATGGCATCTTTCTCTTTATACGTTGGCAGCTCAAAGGTTTTTTTAAGATCGTATGGAATAAATGAATTGTTGCTTTTTCCTGCTGGTAGAATTCCTTCATTCACAGAGGTTAGAATAACCGTTTCAAAATCGAGTCCGCGAGTTTCCAGCATTCCCATAAGTTGTAATCCCTGGAACGGTTTCCCTTGGAAATCTAAGGATTGCTGTGCGCTTAATTCTTTGTAGTATTGATGCAGAGAATTAATGGATGTAAAATGAGGGAATTCGGTTATTAACGCAGTAAGCTTATCAAAAACCACGTGATAATGATAAAGGAATTCCAGTATTAACCCATTTTCTTCGGAAGCTAAAAGTTGTTTGAAATTGGAAATTATTTTAGAGAATCTATCCAAGGCTTCCTTTGGAGTTATTTTATTTTCTGAAAAACAGGCTGAAATGATTTCAGTAGTATCTGAATCGAATAAGTTAAGCAATTGTTGTTTGCTTAGATAAAGTAGATTTTTTGTCTTTATTTTATTGATAACTGCTTCAGATTCATTTTTAGTTGCCTGAATGATCAAGGGCGATCCTAGAATAGCGATCACATCTTTATAATAGAATTGGTTGTTCTCTATTTTAAAGATCTCGAACAATTTTTCAAAGAAGCTCGAAAACGGACTGTATTGTAGGGGAAAACCCATGGTGATATTCAACGCATCGATTTTTGATGGAATTGAATTTAGCATAGGAAGCAACAAAGACTCATCTCCCAAAACCAGTGCAGTAGCATTTAATTCTTCCGCAGATAATTTTGATAAAGTTTCAGCAACAAATTTAACCTGACCAACATTTTTTGGAACTCCAATAATTTCAATTTCCTTCGGAGAATTGTACAAGTTGCTTACGTGTTGAAACTCATGTTCCTTGTAGTACGTCCAATTTTCTAAATATTGCCGAATGAATAAAGACGCGTCATGCTGTTTATCTTGAAGGAATACCTCATCTATATCCCAGAAAATTCGGCTATTGTTTTCAAGCATTTTCTGAATGATATGCTGCTCGGCATTATTAAGCGCATTAAAGCCTAGAAATATATAATTGGAAGCATTCTCTTTTGCAAAGGTTTCTATTTTGGAAGCTGCAGTTCTATAAACTAAACCTTGATAGCCTTGGCCTTTTTCAATTAGATTGTGCTGAAGTTTTTTATAATACTCCGGTAATTTTCTCCAAAAGGCTAAATAATTTTTAACGATGCTTGTTTGCTCTTGTCCAAGAGACCAGTGGTTCTTATCTTGAATTTCGAATAAATAATTAAAGATCTTTTCTGGATCTATCAGGTATCTATCTATTTCATTAAAATCGTGCATTAAGGTTTGTGCCCAATTGCTGAAATTTTCGAAATCTTCTAATTCTTCCTTTGGAGTAACTTCTTTATAAACTGCGTATAGTTCAAAAAGAGTATGTACGGCATCTGTGGTTTCCAGTTGCGATACCTTTTCTGAAAATTCTTCTATACTAATCACTTCTGGAGAGAAAATGGGCTTGTCTACCAAGAAGGCTAATTCTTTTCTCAAATAAGCTCCTGCACGTTTGCTGGGCAGTACAAAGATAAGATTGGAAACGTTGTTTCCATTAGAAAGTAGTTCTTGAAGTATTTGTGATATAAAAGATGTCATAGGCTAAAAATAGAAAACGCCCCGATACTATCGGGGCGTTTTTAAAAAACTTTAAAGTTTTTAATACTACTTGTTATCTGTAGAATCTTTTTCAGTGTTTTTCATTTCTTTATCTTTATCTAAAGAGATGTTTACACGTCTGTTATCTTGTCTTCCAGCTGCAGTGTTGTTAGAAGCGATTGGTCTAGTTTCACCGTATCCTTCAGAAGTTAATCTGTTTGCAGGAATACCATTAGAAACTAAATACTCTCTTACTGAAGCAGCACGTTCTTTAGATAAGTTCATGTTGTATGCATCACCACCTTGAGAATCTGTGTGACCTTCAATATGGAATATTGTGTTAGCATACTCATGCATAATTTCGTGGATAGCTTCTAAAGCATCTTTAGATTCTGGACGAATTGTAGCTTTAGCTGTATCAAACAATACAGTTTTAGAATATTCGTTCAATTCTTTAATTGCTTCAGCAGTTGGCTCTGGACATCCGTTGTTTTCAACAGTTCCTGCAACCTCTGGACAGTCATCATCTTTATCTAATACACCGTCACCATCTTTATCTTTAAAAGGACAACCTTTATTTTCTTTTGGACCAGCTTCTTGAGGACATTCGTCTTCACTATCTTTTACTCCATCACCATCAGCATCAGGACATCCGTTCATTGCAGCAATACCTGCAACAGTAGGACACTCATCTTTATCATCAGAGATTCCATCACCGTCAGTATCAGGACATCCGTTAAACTCAGCTAAACCAGCTTCGTTAGGACATGCATCTTTACGGTCTTCGATTCCATCACCATCAGAGTCAGGACATCCGTTGAATTCTGCTAAACCAGCAACTTCAGGACACTCATCATCTTTGTCATATACACCATCACCATCAGTATCTTTTCCTCCGAAGATTACTTTAATACCAGCAGCATGTTGGAAATGAGCAGTTGCTTCATCTTTAAATGCATATTTGTAAGTAGATTGCAAGTTAAGAGCGATGTTATCTGAGAACCAGATATTGAAACCAGCAGAACCGTTTAAAGTTCCGTTACCTTCACTATCGATCCAGTTGTAACCCCCTCCAACTCCTAATTGCGGGTCAAACCATCCGTCGTTCAATAAAGCACGAAGACTATAGTTTACAATACCATCTATTGCGTAGTATGAAAGATCATCTACACTTTGATCTCCGTAAGTATCAATTTGATTTACAGATCCAGCAGCTTCAAATACGAAACCACCACCAATGTAACGAGCTACAGAAAGTCTAGACACAGAAGGAAGAATATTCCATTTCTGAGTATCGAAGTAACTGTCTCCGAATCCTCCACCGGCAGTACCATTACCAATCATTCCAGGTGTATCGTCACTGGCACCGTAAAAGTTAACCGCATTAACGCCAATTCCGATGGCCCATGGGTTGTTTTCATCTTGTGCTTGCATAGAAGAGAAGCCTAAGACAAACAAAGAAGCTAATAAAAATCTGCTAAGATGTTTCATATTTGTTGATTTAGTTTTAAGTGTTAATTGAAGCAAAAGTATATGCTAATTCGATATTAACAAAGATAAAAATAATAAAGTTTTCTTAATTGACCGCTATAGTCATAGTATTTAAAGGGTTTATATATAAAAATTGTTGAAAAACTCAGTAAATTTAAGCCTAAAACCGCCTAATAAATTAACAATATTACCTATAAAAAATTATAAAAAATCTAATTAATTAACATTCCTTTTTATGGCATTTATTTAATTACATTAAGTTCTTTTCCCACTTTTGTAAATGCATTCACCGCTTTATCTAGATGTTCTCTGTCGTGAGCCGCAGAGAGTTGCACTCTAATTCTTGCTTTTCCTTTAGGCACTACTGGGAAGAAAAATCCAATTACATAGATGCCTTCTTCCAAAAGCTTATCTGCCATTTCTTGTGCTAATTTCGCATCGTACAACATTACCGGAACAATAGCAGAATCTCCATCTATAATATCGAAACCAGCACTTTTCATCTTTTCTTTGAAATACTTGGTGTTTTCTTCTAGCTTATCACGTAAACTAGTGTCATTTTTAAGCATATCAAATACTTTTATGGAAGCACCAACAATAGAAGGAGCTAAAGAATTTGAAAACAAATAAGGTCTAGAACGTTGTCTCAGAAGATCGATTATCTCTTTTTTACCAGTAGTGTAACCACCCATGGCGCCACCTAATGCTTTCCCAAAAGTTCCGGTAATAATATCTATTCTCCCCAGAACTCCTTTTTCTTCCATGGTTCCAATCCCAGTCTTACCAATAAAACCTGTTGCGTGGCACTCATCTACCATCACCATAGCATCATATTTATCTGCCAGGTCACAAATCTTGTCTAAAGGTGCTACCAGACCGTCCATAGAAAAAACGCCATCTGTAACTATTAATTTGAATCTGGTCTTCTTTTCATTTGCCTCTTGAAGTTGTTTTTCAAGATCCTCCATATTTCCATTTTCATATCTATATCTCGCAGCCTTACAAAGTCTAACTCCGTCTATAATAGAAGCGTGATTTAAAGAATCTGAGATAATAGCGTCTTCTGCAGATAACAAAGGTTCAAAAATACCTCCGTTCGCATCAAAACATGCCGCATATAATATAGTGTCTTCTGTTCCGTAGAAATCTGCTACTTTTTGCTCCAGTTCTTTATGAATATCTTGAGTTCCGCAAATAAAACGAACACTGGACATTCCAAATCCGTGAGTATCCATTGCATCTTTAGCTGCTTGGATAACCTCTGGATGAGAAGAAAGCCCTAAATAGTTATTGGCACAAAAGTTTAAAACTTCCTGTCCTGTATTTATTTTGATGGCTGCCCCTTGTGGAGAAGTGATTATTCGTTCCTTTTTATAAAGACCATTTTCTTTGATGTCTTTAATTTCTGCTTCTAAATGTTCTTTTATTGATCCGTACATAATTTCAAAATTTTGTCAAAATTAAACATCTTTTAAACAATTGTGATGTTCACTTCGGTATTAATATAGATTAGTATTTTTTTGAGGGTGGTATAACCCATCTCTTTAAGCACCTGCTCATATTGCTCCATCTGGAGTTTATGAGATTCTTGAAAAGCTCCTGTTTTGTAATCGATTATGGTGACTTTATCTCCATTGAAGTTTAATCGATCCGGTCTTAGAACTTCTCCGGAAGGGCTTAAAATATTGCGTTCTTTTATTACAGTTTCCCCTGAAGCGAAATAATGCTGAAGCTCAGGATGTTTAATAACAGCAGCTATCAAGTTCTCTAATTCAATAGTTTGTTCTTCTGAAAGATCTTCCGGAGCTGTATATTTTGTAAAAGAAACCGGCAGATCGTCCATCGTATCAATTTTAGAAAATATATCATGGAACAAATTACCATTGGTGATAGCCATTCCCTGAACAGAATCCCAAAGCGCACCAGATTTGGTCATTAATTGTACCGCATTATTCTGCGTGAAGGAAGAATGAAAGTTTTCCTGCTTCAATAAAGAGGGTGCTTCAGAGCGCTTATAATTCTGAATCATCTTTAAACCAAAATCATAACTTAACGCATCATTCCACAAGTTTTTGGAGCGCAGATATTCTATAAATAATCCGGAAACCGAATTTGCTTTGACTTCTCCCTTCGCATTAATATCTAAATTAGAGAGTATGTAAAGCTGATGCGAAGCTCTAGTTAATGCCACATATAACACGTTAATACTATCAAATTCTGTAGTATCCAGCAGTTTTTGATAGGCAAAAGCTTCAGTTTCTCCCCAATCCAGCATGCTTTTATTGGCTTTTAAATATCCAATAGGAATATCGTTAAGTCCTTCAGGTAACGGCAGCCACAAATGTTCCTTTTTCACATCTTGAAGATCTGCACTGGCAAAAGGATAGATCACCACCGGAAATTCAAGTCCTTTGGATTTATGAATGGTCATGATCTGTACCGCATGATCCGACTTTGGAGCAAGAATGCTCAATTTTCCACTTTTCTGTTCCCAAAGTTGCAAGAATTCTGCAATTCCATGCGTGGTGTTGTTCAAGGCATCAAAAATGAAATCTAGAAAGAACTGCAAATACGCATCTGACTTTTTTATTAGTTGAAAACTTCGAATAATATATTCTGCAGATTCATAAAGAGAAAGCGATTGTAATTTAGAAATATTAAAAAAGATGTTGTATTCCTGAAGCCATTTGAAAAAATCTTCTGGTTCTTTTTCTAAATTCTTCAGAAACAAACTATGAGCATTGGGTAAATTTAATTTCTGAACTAAATAATTTAGTAATTCCCATTTCACGTTTTTATCATTCGGATTCAGAGAAAACTCAAAAAGTGCCGTTATAAATTGAACTTCTGAAGAATTTGATACCAATAAAGATTCCGAAGAAATTATAGAAACACCTTGTTCATTTAAATAATTTGCAACAGCAAAACTTTCCTTTCGAGTTCGGGTAAGAATACATATATCACTGCGTAAAACGCCTTGGGTATCCAGATTTTGAATGATTTCCAAGACTTTTTCCGGATGCATTTCTAATTCCTCCTCTTTATTCTTAGCCTCCAAAAAGCTGATGTTCACATACCCGCGAAA
Source organism: uncultured Antarcticibacterium sp. (assembly GCA_964636585.1). Classification (GTDB taxonomy): domain Bacteria; phylum Bacteroidota; class Bacteroidia; order Flavobacteriales; family Flavobacteriaceae; genus Gillisia. Next base: position 430 of record CAZWSP010000046.1, on the reverse strand, counting down.
ATCTTTTTTAGGTCCTTGTCCACTTTTTTCGAACAATCCTCGATAGGTTTCATTTTCGAAGCGAGTGGCAACATATTCAAAAAGGGAATTATTAAACTCGATCACATCTGTAGAACTTCTATAATTAAAAGGAAGATCTATAACTTCTTGTTCTATCTGAAAAGCTGGCTGAAGGTTGCAAAGATCTATGAATTGCTCTGCCTTCCCTCCTCTGAAGCGATAAATAGATTGTTTGGCATCTCCTACCAAAGTGATGTTAGCAACCGGCTCTCCACTAATCTGCTGCGTGTTTAAATTATGATCGGCAAGTGGAATAATGTTGGTCCATTGCAATTCTGACGTATCCTGAAATTCATCTATAAAATAATTCTTATAGCGTTCACCCATGCGTTCATAGATAAATGGCACCGGTTGATTATTGATTTCTTTT
>CAZWSP010000045.1:0-22076 GCA_964636585.1 uncultured Antarcticibacterium sp. | reverse complement strand
AGTTCCTTGTAAATACTCGTAGGTATTGTTTGGTGTAGTAGACCAGATCTTAGTTCCCGGCGCAAATACATCTACATTCGATTTCCCGTAGTTAGAAAAACCTGCAACCAATCCAGAACCATATTCATAATTAAGCGCCCCAACAGTTAAAACGTTGTTCACCATTTCTGTAGAGTTTTGTGGAGTTTGATCGTTTGGATATACCATTTTGGTGTCTAGATCTAATCCTTCATTTCCAGCTGCATTTACAATAAGTACATCTTTTGAAGCAGCATATTTTAAAGCATCAAAAACAAACTCAGGGTTTGGAGAATAATATTTTCCAAAACTTGTGTTTATGATCTTAGCCCCATTATCTACAGCATATCTAATTCCTAAGGCAATATCCTTATCGTATTCATCACCATCTGGCACCGCGCGAATAGCCATGATCTTCACATTGTTGGCAACACCATTCATACCTATGTTATTTCCTCTTTTTGCTGCAATAATTCCGGCAACATGAGTTCCGTGCTTAATATCTTCTTTATCCTTAGAAGGTCCGGTTACATTGTTGTTTCCGTATTTAGTATCTGTGATATCATAAGGATCATCTCCTACTACTTCTCTTCCATTAAGGTTAAGATTGAAATGCGTATCTAATCTATTTGCATAATAATCTATAGCTTCATCCAATTGTTTTAAAGCTTCAGGAATGTTTTCATCTACATTGTTTTGAATTTGAGTCAACATAGCCTTATACTGCTGCATTTCCTCTGTAGTAGCCTCCATAGCTGCTAATTCTTTCTTGGTATAGTTCTCTTTCCCAAGTTTTGCTGAAACTGCTTTGTGCGCTGTTACTAGTTGTTGCTTAATTTGCTCGTACTGAGTTCTGTTTTGAACAGTTTCATTATACTCTTTATCGTATTCAGCTTTTGCACTAACATACATATCATACTCTGCTCTATCTGAAGAACTAATAGAACTTGCCGGTTTTCCATCATATTTCGGCTTTAATCTTTTTATAATTCTGGTATATTCTAAGTTCTCTTTTACCGCATCACCTAAAAAGTTCCAACCGTTCACATCATCTATGTATCCGTTATTGTCGTCATCTTTTCCGTTATTCTTAACTTCTTTAGTATTTACCCAAACCACACTTTTAAGATCTACGTGGGTAATGTCTACACCGCTGTCTAAAACCGCAACAATTACTTGATTTCCGGTTCTATTTTTTATGATCTGGGAATATGCCTTGTTTACGCTCATTCCTGGAATAGTATCTAAAACAAGATCATACTCTCCCCAATTCTTTAATTGAGTATCTGTAAGGGGTGTAACTTTTAATGGTATTTCATCTATATTTTCTACCGGTGTAGAAATAAGAACTGGGTTTGTAGTACCACAAGCTGCAAATGTAAATGCAATACTGGCTACAAATAGGGGTTTTAAGAAGGGTATTTTCATATTTGGTTTTAGTTAAATAGTTCGTTAAAAGTGAAAGTTTTATCTAGTCGTACACCTTTCTCGGTGTGTTTAAGGGTAATTATTTCGTTATGCGCATCGTGTTCTAGGAAAAGATAGTACTCTTCATCTGCCGCTTTATTTAAAAAAAGCTCTTTTTCATTAAGAGTTAGCAAAGGTCTAGTATCATATCCCATTACAAACGGCAATGGAATATGTCCTGCGGTTGGCAGAAGATCTGCCATAAAAACCAAGGTTTTTTCTTTATATGTAATCTGTGGGATCATTTGTTTATCTGTATGTCCATCTGCAAAAAACACACCAAAGCCCAGTTCACTCGAATTGGTAAATGTTTTATCTACTTCTTTTTCAAGGAAATGTAGCTTTCCGCTTTGTTCCATCGGGATGATATTTTCCTTTAAAAACGAAGCTTTTTCACGTGCATTTGGTTGTGTTGCCCAGGTCCAATGATCCTTATTGCTCCAAAATCTCGCGTTCTTAAAGGCAGGTTCATAACCGGTTCTTTCTTTATTCCATTGCACACTTCCTCCGCAATGATCAAAATGAAGGTGAGTCATAAAAACATCGGTAATATCGTCTCTATGGAATCCGTGTTGTTTTAGGGATTTATCTATCGAGTGATCTCCCCATTGATAATAATAACCAAAGAATTTTTCACTTTGCTTATCTCCCATTCCCGTATCTATTAAAATCAACTTATCGCCATCTTCAATTAATAAGCATCGGGCAGCGATATCTATCATATTATTCTCGTCTGCAGGATTGGTTTTATTCCACAAAGGCTTCGGTACAACTCCAAACATGGCGCCGCCGTCTAACTTAAAATTTCCTGCTTCAATTGGATATAATTTCATAAATCGCTATTTAAATGCAAAGTACTAAAAGCGCTATACTTACTTATTGGCTAGCCTTCAGTATTTAATCTTTTTAACAAAAATTTGAGGATTGGTTTCAGTTATCACATAATATTTTGTGCCAGGCAGATTCTTCTGTATTTAATAAAGAGAAACAACCTATTTTTGCATTTTTAATTCTATTTTACTTTAAAGTTAATTTGAAGCCTTATTATTAAGAATTTTTAGGGCGCAAGAAATACCAATTTTTGAATAAAAGTAAGATCACTTTTAGGATCTTAAATAAAATATTTTTTGAATGACAGAACTCGCAGGTTTAATAATACTAGGAATATTGGCACAATGGATGGCATGGAAGTTTAAAATTCCTGCAATTCTCCCACTTATTCTAATCGGTCTTTTTGTAGGTCCAATCTCTACACTAATTTCTGAAGATGGCACCAAATGGCTAGAACCTATTTGGAATGGAGAAGAAGGTTTATTTCCTCCGGGTGAAAGTTTGTTCTATTTTGTCTCCTTAGCCATCGCTATTATTCTTTTTGAAGGTGGACTAACACTTAGACGAAACGAAATTGGCAACGTAGGCCCCGTTATCCTTAAACTTATTAGTGTTGGGGTTGTTGTTACCTTTTTTGGGGCAGGATTGGCAGCGCATTTTATTTACGACTTTTCATGGGAGATCTCTTTTCTATTCTCCTCTTTGATCATTGTAACTGGACCAACAGTAATAACCCCGATCTTAAGGAACATTCCGCTTAAAAAACACGTTTCCTCCATCTTAAAATGGGAAGGAATTTTAATAGACCCAATTGGCGCTTTGGTTGCCGTTTTGGTTTACGAATTTATTCGAGTAGAAAGCGGACACGATTTTACGCAAACAGCACTTATCGAGTTCGGGAAGATTGTTTTGTTTGGATTTACCTTCGGATTCACCTTTGCACATGTTCTTGCTTTTGCCATAAAAAAGGACGTGATCCCGCATTATTTATTAAATGTTTTCACCTTAGCAACTGTTCTTGGAGTATTCGTACTTTCTGATAGGTTTGCGCATGAAAGCGGGCTTTTGGCTGTAGTGGTGATGGGAATGGTAATGGGAAACACCAAATTGCCAAACCTAAAAGAACTTTTATACTTTAAAGAATCTCTTAGTGTGCTGCTTATTTCCATCCTTTTCATCTTATTGGCGGCAAATATGGAGATAGATGATCTATTATTGGTTTACAACTTTAAAGCACTTATGTTATTTGGTGCAGTAGTTTTAGTGATTAGACCTTTAGGAGTTATTTTAAGCTCGCTTGGTGCCGGATTAAAAGTGAATGAAATAGCATTTATTAGCTGGGTAGGACCAAGAGGAATAGTTGCTGCAGGGATCGCTTCGTTATTCGGACTTAAACTTGCTAGCGAAGGTGTAGAAGGCGCCGAATATATAACTCCGTTGGTATTCATGATCGTGCTTTGTTCGGTTTTGCTGAATGCAACTACGGCTAGATTATTCGCAAAATTAGTTGGTGTATTTATCACAAATTCTGAAGGAATTCTGATCATTGGAGCATCTTCAGTTTCAAGAATTATTGCGAAATATCTGAAGGACAATAACAGACACGTTGTTCTAGTAGATAATAACGGAACAAATATTAGAAAAGCAAGAGCCTTGGGAATTGAAGCTTTAGAAGGAAGTGTATATTCAGATGATCTGTTAAACAATATCGAGCTAAGTGATATTGGCTATTTAATGGCGATTACCGGAAACAGTGATATCAATAAAACTGCCATCGATAAATTTAAAAAGCAATTTGGAGAACAAGGGTCATTTAGGCTGATCTCTGCCGATGAAATGAGCGATCCAGAAAGAAACCCAGAACAAGGGTTATTCTCCCATACAGACGATTTTATTAAGCTTACAGAGGTTTCTAGAAGATATCCAGTAATTCACGAAATCGTGTTGAACAGTAGAGAGCATTATGAAGGTATTATCGAAATCTCCAAAACCGAATCTGAGATGGTTCCATTATTTGTAAAAAGTGAAACCGGTGATCTAAAGATAATCCCTTCCCACAGTCAGGAAGTAGAAATTAAAGAAGGATATGCGTTGGTATATCTTGGAAAAGAGATCCCCACCAAAGAAGAGCAAAAAAAGGAAGACGTAGAGAGAACCAATTAGGTTGTAAATAAGCAGAATTCAGCAATAAAAAAAGCTGCCAAAATCTAAGATCTTGGGAGCTTTTTCTATTAAATATAAGGTTAAACCTTAATCGTTCAGTTTAAGAACTGCCATAAATGCCTCCTGAGGAATTTCAACGTTTCCAACCAATCTCATACGTTTCTTACCTTTTTTCTGCTTTTCCAATAACTTTCTCTTTCTAGAAATATCCCCACCATAACACTTGGCGGTAACATCTTTTCTCAAAGCTTTCACTGTTTCTCTAGAGATGATCTTTGCACCAATAGCAGCTTGTATTGGAATATCAAATTGTTGTCTTGGGATTAATTCTCTTAGCTTCTCACACATTTTCTTACCAATATCGTACGCATTATCTGCGTGTAATAATGCAGAAAGTGCATCTACAATGCTTCCGTTTAGCAATACATCTACTTTTACAAGTTTAGAAGCACGCATTCCTATAGGATGATAATCGAAAGAAGCATAACCTTTAGAAACGGTTTTTAATCTATCGTAAAAATCAAAAACGATCTCTGCCAAAGGCATATCAAAAGTTAACTCTACTCGTTCTGGAGTAAGATAGTTTTGATTGGTTATCTGTCCGCGTTTATCAATACATAAAGACATCACAGATCCCACAAAATCAGATTTTGTAATGATGCTCGCCTTGATAAATGGCTCTTCTACCCTATTTAAACTTGATGGATCTGGAAGATCTGATGGATTGTTAACCAAGATCTTTTCCTCCGGATTTTTATGAGTAAACGCGTGATAAGAAACGTTAGGAACAGTTGTTATAACCGTCATATCGAATTCACGCTCTAATCTTTCTTGAATAATTTCTAAGTGAAGCATTCCTAAGAATCCACATCTAAATCCAAATCCTAAGGCAGCAGAACTTTCTGGAACAAATACCAAAGAGGCATCGTTTAACTGAAGTTTTTCCATAGAAGATCGCAAATCTTCATAATCTTCGGTATCTACAGGATAAATTCCCGCAAAAACCATAGGTTTTACATCTTCAAACCCAGCAACAGCTTCGGTAGTTGGATTTTTAGCATCGGTAATGGTATCACCTACTTTTACTTCTCGAGCTTCTTTAATTCCTGTAATCAAATAGCCTACATCTCCTGCTTTTATTTCTTTTTTTGGATCTTGTTTTAAACGCAAGGTTCCAACTTCATCTGCAAAATAATCTTTACCTGTAGCAACAAACTTAATATGCTGCCCTTTTTTTATGCTTCCGTTTATTACTCTAAAATAAGTTTCAACACCTCTAAATGGGTTATAAACAGAATCGAAGATCAAGGCTCTAAGTGGCGCATCTAACTTCCCTGTTGGTGCAGGAATTCGTTCTATAATTGCAGCAAGGATCTCTTCAATTCCAATTCCTGTTTTTGCACTGGCAGGAATAACATCTTCAATCTCACATCCTAATAATTCAACTATATCATCTGTAACCACATCTATGTTGGCACTTGGAAGATCCACTTTATTCAGAACTGGAATAATCTCAAGATCATTCTCTAAAGCCAAGTATAAATTCGAAATTGTTTGTGCCTGTATACTTTGTGCTGCATCTACAATCAATAACGCGCCTTCACAAGCCGCAATAGATCGAGAAACTTCATAAGAGAAATCTACGTGTCCAGGAGTATCAATTAGGTTTAAAACATATTGTTCCCCTTTATATGTATAATCCATTTGGATGGCGTGACTCTTAATCGTAATTCCACGCTCGCGTTCCAGATCCATACTGTCCAACAACTGAGCTTGGCTTTCACGATCTGTAACAGATCCAGTAAATTCAAGCAATCTATCTGCTAGAGTACTCTTTCCGTGATCTATATGGGCAATTATACAAAAGTTACGTATGTTCTTCATGGGTCAATTCAAAGTAGATATTGCCTGTAAGTGGCAATTTTATTTAAGCCTACAAATATAGTTTTTTTAGAAACCATTAAATAATTTATCTCAAATAGAAAATTAGCAGCCCGCTGGCCTATTGTGAATTATGCAATATTACGCACCTGTTTATTTTCTTCGGAAATTAAACCGATTGATTTTAAGCTTTATGGATGAAATGTATATCTTGGTTTAAATTTTAAAAGCAAGTCTTTTAAAACCCAATTTTTCTGAAGTTTTATTTAAATAACAACCACAAAAATATACATGAAAGACGCTCTTAATCCCAATTTTTCTGAAGCCCATAAATCCTCCGGCACTAATAAATCTATAATTATAATTGGTGCGTTGTTCTTTATCTTCGGATTTGTTACTTGGTTAAATTCGGTGCTAATTCCTTATTTAAAAATTGCATGTGAGTTAAATAACACCGAAGCTTATTTAGTCACTTTTGCCTTTTATATCGCTTATTTGGTAATGGCCTTGCCATCTGCTTGGATCCTCAAAATCACTGGATTTAAAAAAGGGATGTCCTTAGGATTGCTTGTTATGGCAATGGGCTCCTTAATATTTGTTCCTGCAGCCTATTCCCGAACATATGAATTGTTCCTGTTGGGATTATTCGTACAAGGAACCGGATTGGCAATTCTTCAAACAGCAGCAAATCCATATGTTACCATTTTAGGACCTATAGAAAGTGCTGCAAAACGTATAAGCATTATGGGAATTTGCAATAAGATCGCAGGTTCTATAGCTCCAATTATTTTAGGAGCAATTGCGCTTAAAGATGTGGATGCTTTAGTTGAAAACCTAAAAGTGATGCCTGCAGCTCAAAAAATAGCTGAACTAGATCTGCTTTCAGAAAGAGTTATCTTCCCATATTTAGTAATGATGGGGATATTAATTGTCTTGGCTATTCTAATTTATTTTTCAACATTGCCAGAAGTAGATACAGATCAAGAAGATGAAGATCTGGCGGTAACCAATAGTAAAAAAACAAGCATTTTTCAATTCCCACATTTGCTTTTAGGAGCCTTAGCGTTATTTCTTTACGTTGGAGTTGAGGTAATAGCCGGAGATACGGTGATAAGTTATGGAGTTGCTCAGGGAATATCTTTTGCTAATGCAAAATTCTTTACCACCTATACTTTAATTGCCATGTTGGTTGGATATGTGATCGGAATTTTTTGCATTCCAAAATATTTATCGCAAGAAAAAGCCTTAAGAATTTCAGCTATCGTAGGACTTGCTTTGGGTCTTGGAGCGATTTTTACTGAAGGATTTACATCTGTTTTATGCATTTCATTATTAGGTTTAGCAAATGCGCTGGTGTGGCCGGCAATTTGGCCTTTGGCTATAGCTGGTTTAGGTAGATTTACCAAAGTTGGATCGTCGTTCTTGATCATGGCAATAGCCGGTGGCGCAATCATGCCGCTTATTTATGGGTATTTTGCAGATCTTTCTTCTCCACAACAAGCATATTGGGTAGTGATTCCTTGTTATTTGTTCATATTATTCTTCGCAAGCTCCGGATATAAAATTAGAAGAGATTAAATTTGACTATTATAAAAAATCAAATGAATCAAAAGACCACAGAGCAGAGTTCTAATTACGAAGATCTGGAAAAAATGAGCACTTCAGAGTTGTTGAAGAACATGAATGCTGAAGATAAAAAAGTGCCTGAAGCTATTGAAGAAATTCTTCCGAAGATCGAAGAAGTGGTGAATATTATTGTAGATAAAATAGCCAATCATAATGGTCGTTTATTTTACATTGGCGCAGGTACTAGTGGAAGGTTAGGTGTGCTGGATGCATCAGAATGTCCCCCAACCTTTGGGGTTTCAGATAATGTGGTGATTGGGTTGATCGCCGGTGGGGATGGAGCGCTTAGAAAAGCGGTAGAAAACGCCGAAGACGACCAAGAACAAGCTTGGAAAGACCTTCAAAAGTTCAATATTAATAAAAATGATGTTTTAATTGGAATTGCTGCTTCCGGAAGCACGCCTTACGTAATTGGTGGTGTAAATGAAGCCAGAAAGAACGGACTTGTTACCGCATGCATTACTAATAATACAGATTCGCCTTTATCGCAAGCGGTAGAATATCCTTTAGAAATTGTGGTAGGACCAGAATTTGTAACCGGAAGCACTAGAATGAAGTCTGGAACTTCTCAGAAATTGGTCTTAAATATGATCTCCACGGCCGTAATGATAAAATTAGGCAGGGTAAAGGGCAATAAAATGGTAGATATGCAGCTTTCTAATAATAAGCTGGTAGATCGCGGAATTAGAATGATCATGGCAGAGTTAAATGTAGAAGAAAAATTGGCTTCAAAAATGCTTCAGGAACACAAAAATGTTCGGGAAGTTCTCAAAAAATATAAAAACTAGTATTGAAATAGTTGTTGTTTTTCAGCAAGAAACAGCTTCAGAATTTTAATAATAACCCCAATAATAATATGCGTATAAATAAAATCATTCTTGCACTTTTATTTGTAAGTCTGACGCTACTTTCGGCTTGTTCTGCTAAAAAAAGAGTTTCTAAAACTCCTCCAAGACCAAAACAGGAAATTCCGGAAGTTTTAAATAAAAACGTACCCGATAAGCCAATTCCTTCCGTAGTAATTAAAGAGAACGCAGAGATCGAAGAACCTATTACCGATCTAAAAGATAAAAAAGGCCCTACCACCATGAGGGAGTTTCGTGCGGCTTGGGTTGCTACCGTTGCCAACATTAACTGGCCTAGTAAATCTGGACTTTCTACCGCACAACAGCAAAAGGAAGCACTGGTACTTTTGGATTATTTGAAAGATCATAATTTTAATGCAGTGATCTTTCAGGCAAGACCACAGGCAGATGCTTTGTATAAAAGCGATCTGGAACCTTGGTCTTTCTTTTTGTCTGGAGTTCAAGGAAAAGCGCCGGAGCCTTATTACGATCCTTTAGAATTTTGGATAAATGAAGCTCATAATCGTGGGATGGAATTGCATGTGTGGTTAAATCCTTATCGTGCACATCATTCTACAGGCGGGGTTGTTGGACCAAAATCTATGGTAAAAATGCACCCCGAATTTATGGTAAGCCTTAAAAATGGGATGTGGTGGATGGATCCTTCTAAGAAGGAAACGCAAGACCATTCTGCTGCGGTGGTGATGGATATTGTGAAAAGGTATGATGTAGACGGGATTCATTTCGACGATTATTTTTACCCATACGCTTCTTATAACAAAGGACAAGATTTTCCGGATGCCGCCAGTTATCAAGCTTATTTAAAAACAGGAGGGAAACTTAGCAAATCAGATTGGCGTAGAGATGAGGTGAACGGTTTTGTAAAGCGAATTTATAAAGAAATTAAGGCAGAAAAACCGGAAGTGAAGTTTGGGATAAGTCCGTTTGGGATCTGGAGACCCGGTTATCCTAAATCTATTTCGGGACTGGACCAGTATAATGAATTGTATGCCGATGCTAAGTTGTGGCTTAACAAAGGTTGGATAGATTATTTTACGCCTCAGTTGTATTGGAAGATCAATCAAACGGCACAAAGTTTTCCTGTTTTGCTAGGCTGGTGGGAAGAAGAAAATACAGAAAAGCGCCATTTATGGCCTGGATTAAATATAGATTTTGGTGGAGACGCGAAAAATGTAGACGAAACTATCAATCAGATCATGCTTACCCGCGGGATGTTACCAAATAGTCAAGGCGCAGCTCACTGGAGCATTGGTTCCTTGCTGAAATATCCAAATATTTCAAAAGCATTAATAGATGGTCCTTATAAAAAACAAGCGCTTATTCCTGCAAGTCCGTGGTTAAGTAAAAAAGCACCTGTAGTTCCAGATGTTCAAGTAATTTCTGAAGGTGAAAAATCTACTATTTCTTGGGAAACCGTTGGTAAAGAAGACATTTCTAATTGGGTAGTTTATTATAAATATGCTTCTACTTGGGATTACAAGATCTTGAGTGGAAAAGAGACAAAATTTGAAATCTCTAAACTTTTAATTGAGAACGGAAAGAAGATTCCGTTAGTGGCAATTGGAGTTACTGCAGTGGGAAGAACAGGAAATGAAAGCAATTTTAAGGAGATAAAGCTTTAGTAAAAAAAGATATGAAACTGGAATTTTTCACCTACGATCTGGAATTAAAGGACACTTTTACCATTTCGCATGGATCAAGAAATTTTCAGAAAACCTTGATTGTTGCTGTTTCTGATGACGGTTTTAAGGGTTATGGGGAAGCTGCTGCAACTTCGTATTATGGTATTTCTACGGAAGCTATGATAGCGGCGATCAAAAAGGTTGAAGCAATAGTAAAGGAGAATATCAGCAGTACTCCCGAAGCGATCTGGGAATTAACCCAACCTTATTTACAAGAGCAGCCTTTTGCGCAATGTGCACTGGATATGGCGCTGCATGATCTTCATGGCAAGCGAAATGCCAAGCCATTGTATGAATTATTGGGATTAGAATTGAAGAATTTGCCAATTACCAATTATACCATTGGGATAGATTCGGTTGAGAAAATGACCCAAAAAATTCTTGAATTTCCTTGGCCGGTTTATAAGATAAAACTAGGAACTTCAGAAGATGTAAAGATCATCCAAGAACTTAGAAAACATACAGATTCAGTATTTAGAGTAGATGCCAATGGCGCTTGGGGAGTAGAAGAAAGCATTCAGAATTCAAAAAAATTGAAAGCATTAAATGTTGAATTTATCGAACAGCCATTAACTGCATCGAATAATGAAGGGATGAGGGATGTTTTCAAAAATTCGGCCTTGCCAATAATTGCAGATGAAAGTTGTTTGACAGAAAAGGATGTTGTAAAATGCAGTGAATATTTTCATGGCATCAATATTAAATTAACAAAATGTGGCGGTATTACTCCCGCATTGCGCATGATACAGGAAGCCAGAAAATTAAATTTAAAAGTAATGATGGGCTGTATGACCGAATCTAGTGTAGGGATTTCTGCGATAGCCCAACTCTTGCCTTTGTTAGATTACGTAGATATGGACGGTGCCTTATTGCTGAAAAAAGACATCGCCGAAGGAGTTATATTAGCAGATGGTAAAATCGCCTTTCCAAGTAGAAATGGAACCGGAGTAAGATTGCTTTAAAAATAATTGTCATTCTGAAGGAGATGAAGAATCGCAATTTTAAATAAGGAGATTCCTCCTAAGTCGGAATGACATTCCAGTGTCATTCTGAACGAAGTGAAGAATCTGATGGAATTAGATAAGTAAAAAATTAAAACATAAGAAATGAAAAGAGCTATACATAAAATAGTATACGTTGCCGCATTTGGGTTGCTGTTAACTTCTTGCGATAAGAATGAGAAAGATGAAACCAAAGCAGAAACAAACACAGAAGCTGATGCCGTAATTCTGGAAGTAAAGAACGAATTTGTTCCTGATAAGCGTGTGGCCCTTTTTGAAGTGGAATCTTATAAAAAAGATGGAAAACTGATAGTAAAAGGAGATTCTAATCTTCCCGAAGCGATTTCTAAACTAAAAGCTGAATTAGCAGCTCAGAATATTGAATATATAGATAGTATACAGTTAGTTCCTCAAGGAAAGCTAAAAAACACGCCAAAAGCTCTAGTTAAGATTTCAGTAGCGAACATAAGATCGAATCCTGCACATTCTGCAGAATTAGCAACGCAAGCCACTATGGGAACGCCATTAAATGTTTTAAAACATGAAGGCGACTGGTATTTGGTACAAACTCCAGATGGGTATCTTGCTTGGGTAGATCAAGGTGGAATCCAGTTACTTTCAGAGTCAGAAATGGAAACTTGGTTAACCGCACCAAAATTGATTTACACAAACACCTTTGGAGCTTCGTATTCGGAAGCTTCAGCTAATTCGCAAGTGGTTTCAGATCTTGTTACAGGAGATGTGCTTGAAAAAGTGAGTGAAAAAGGATCTTTTTATGAGGTTAAATATCCTTCCGGAACAAAAGCATTTATTAAAAAAGAGGAAGCTAAACTATATTCAGAGTGGGTTTCAGCTTTAGATCCTTCCGAAGAAAATTTGGTAAGCACTTCCAAATCTTTAATGGGTTTGCCTTATTTATGGGGAGGAACTTCTTCTAAAGGGGTAGATTGTAGCGGCTTTACAAAAACAATTTATTTCTTGAATGGAATTGTTTTGCCAAGAGATGCTTCACAACAAGTACACACCGGAAAACTAATTGACACCACCAGAAATTTTGAAAAATTGATTCCCGGAGATCTTTTATTCTTCGGAAGAAAAGCAACCGATTCTACTTCAGAAAAAGTGGTGCATGTGGGAATGTGGATAGGAAACAATCAATTTATTCACTCTTTAGGAAATGTACATACTAGCTCTGTAGATACTACCTCTACTGATTTTGATGAGTATAATTACAACAGATATCTTAGAACTAAAAGGATTTTACCCGATAGTGATAAAGTGATCCGACTTTCTCAAAGTGAACTTTACGAAAAAGTTGCTATTCAAAACTAATCCCTATGCGATCTTTCAAAATTCTTGTCTTGGTTTTTATTTGCGCGAACCTTTCAGTTTTTGCACAAAAAGATTCCATTAAATCTCCTGAATTCCTGCAATACACGCACAGCGTTTGGGTAGATTCTTTAATGAACACTTTGTCGCAAGAAGAAAGAATCGCGCAGCTTATCATGGTTGCCGCTTATTCTAACAGGGATGAAACGCATAAACAAGATATTTTGAAGCTGATAAATGAACAAAAGATCGGTGGACTTATTTTTTTTCAAGGTGGACCCGTGCGCCAAGTCAATTTAATGAACGAATATCAGGAAGCATCTAAAGTGCCATTATTAGGAGCTATAGATGCCGAATGGGGAATTGGGATGCGTTTGGATAGTACGATGAGTTATCCTTTCCAGATGAGCTTAGGAGCCATCCAAAATGATAGTTTGATCTATGCAATGGGTGCTGAGGTTGCAAAACAGATAAAGCGGGTTGGTTTGCATTTAAATTTTGCGCCTGTGGTAGATGTGAATAACAATGCCGCAAATCCCGTGATCAATTTTAGGTCTTTTGGAGAAAATAAATTCAAGGTTGCAGAAAAAGGGATCGCTTATATGCGAGGTTTGCAAGATAGCGGAGTGTTACCAACTGCGAAGCATTTCCCTGGGCACGGCGATACCGATACCGATTCTCATTACGCATTACCCAGAATTACGCATACCAGAGCAAGATTAGACGACACCGAATTATATCCTTTTAGACAGATCATAAAAGCCGGTATTGGCGGAGTTATGGTGGCACATCTGGACATTCCGGCGTTAGATTCTACAGGAGTTCCCTCTACGCTTTCAAAACCTATTATTTCCGGTTTATTAAAGGAAGAATTAGGTTTTCAAGGCTTGATAGTTACAGATGCCATGAACATGAAAGGGGTGACCAAAGATCATACTCCTGGAGAGGTAGATAAGGATGCGATCCTTGCAGGGAACGATCTTCTAGAGTTTACCGAAGATGTTCCAAAAGCAATAGACGAAGTTAAAAAAGCAATTAAGAGCGGATTGATCTCTCAAAAAGAGATCGATGATCGTTGCAGAAAGATACTTGCTTTAAAACAATGGGCTGGACTTGATCATTATAAAAAAGTGGATACTAAGAATATAGATCAAGATCTTAATGCTTCTTCGGCAGAATTTTTAAACCGAAATCTAACAGAAGCTTCTTTAACTGTGCTTCGGAATTCCTCAGATCTTATTCCATTACAAGAATTAGACACGCTAATGATTGCTGCAATTTCAGTTGGCGGGAAATCAGATAATCAGTTTCAGCAATCGCTTCAGCTGTATTCTAAAGTAAGCGCTTTCAACATTCCTTTTGAAGCTACCGTAGCAGCATTGGATTCAGTAAAAAATAGTATTTCAGATTTTAATTTGGTGATCATTGCAGTGCATGATGACAGCAAATACCCACGAAATAATATGAAGCTTTCAGAAGAAGTTCAGTTATTTCTGAAGTCAATTTCAGCAGAAAAGAAAAGCATCTTAGTTTATTTTAAGAATCCGTACTCCTTAAATGACTTGAAGGTTGAAGCCGATATTGCTTCATTAATTCTAACCTATCAGGACAGTGAAAATTCTGAAGATCTTGCAGCGCAGTTGATCTTTGGTGGAGTAGGAGCTAATGGAAAACTTCCTATTAGTATTGGTGATAAATTTAAAGAAGGCGATGGTTTAACTATTTCTGGCGGACTTAGATTTAAATATTCGTTACCAGAAGAAGCAAATATGAACGCCGAATTATTGAATCGAAAAATTGATTCTTTAATGCAGCAAGCCCTGGATCTAAAAGCGATTCCCGGCGGACAGATCTTGGTTGCAAGAGATCAAAAAGTGGTATTTCATAAAGCCTATGGAACACATAGTTATTCTGATACTACAAAAGTGAAATTGACGGATCTCTATGATCTTGCTTCTATCACTAAAATAGCTTCGGTTTTGCCGGCTTTGATGAAATTGAAAGATGAAAATAAGTTCAGTTTAGAAGCAGGTTTAGATACGTATCTTCCTTATTTCAGAAATTCTAACAAGGCAGGAATTTCTATGAGAAAGATTTTGGCGCATCAGGCTGGTTTTAAAGCTTGGATCCCTTATTGGGAAACCACTTTTAGAAAGAATGGCAGCTTTAAATGGAAGACCATTAAAAAAGATTCTTCAGCTAGATTTCCTGTAAAGATCGCAGAGAATATGTGGCTTTTTAAAGATTATGAAAAAGAGATCTTTAAACAGATCAAAAATTCAGAATTAGAAAAAGAGCAGAAATATTTATACTCAGGACTTGCGTTTTATGTATTTCCAAGCATAATTGAAAAGCAGGCTAACGAAGATTTTGTTACCTACTTAAACCGTAATTTTTATAATAAGCTGGGAGCAACCAGTCTTACTTATAATCCGCTGCAGCACTATAATTTGAATGAAATAGTGCCAACGGAAAACGATTTTTTCTTCAGAAATGAAGCAATTCATGGAAGTGTTCATGATGAAGGCGCGATAATGATGGCTGGAGTTTCCGGGAATGCAGGGCTTTTCTCGAACGCGAATGATCTCGCTAAGTTGATGCAGCTATATTTGAATAAGGGAACTTATGCAGGTATAAACTATATTTCTGAAGCGACTTTGCAAGAATTCACCAAATACCAGTTTCCGGAGAATGATAACAGAAGAGGATTAGGTTTCGATAAACCTGCTTTAGGGGAACGCTCTATCAACGGAAATACTACAATTTCGGCAAGTGATTCCAGTTTTGGTCATACTGGATTTACGGGAACAATGGTTTGGATGGATCCCGAGACAAAACTTTTGTTTATTTTCCTGTCTAATAGAGTGCAGCCAACCCGTGATAACGCGTTACTTTATAAGTTAAATACCAGAACAAACATTCAGCAAGTTTTGTATGAGTCAATTCTGAAATAAGCGCTGTTTTAAGTTAAAATACACAGCTAACTGTAGGGATTATGAATTAGCTTGAATTATTAATTGGTTTTTTTGTAGAAATGCTATATTTGTCTGATATAATGACCAATAATCTAGGAAACCTTCTAATTAATTAGAATGAAGAAAACTTTTTTTGCCCCCCTGTTTTGCCTAATTTCCCTACTATCTTTAGAAGCATACTCTCAAAATTCCGTTAAAGGAATTGTAATAGATCAACAACAATCGCCTGTACCTTATGCCAATGTAATTTTATTACAAGCTAGCGATTCCACTACTGTTTATAAAGGTTCTGTTTCTGAAGAAGATGGAAGTTTTTTATTTGAAGGCGTGGAGGATAATAGCTACATTTTAGAAATTAGATTTGTTGGATATGACAAATTTCTGAAATTGGTGGAAGTAAAAGGGAACACAAATTTTAAAAAGTTAGTGCTTTCTGAAGCGGCTTCAAATTTAGATGAAGTTACCATAAATGCGAAAATACCTACCGTATCTAAAAGTGTAGATAGAATGACTTTTAATGTGGAGAATTCTATACTTTCTTCAGGGAACTCCTATGAGATCCTGAAAAGAACTCCCGGGGTAATTGTAAGTCAGGGTCAGCTTTTAATTAAGAATAGGCCTGCAGATGTTTATATAAACGATAAGAAAGTTTATTTAACAGCACAAGAACTTCAGCAATTGTTAGAGGGATTTTCTGGGGAGAATGTAAAATCTGTTGAGGTGATCACCAATCCACCTGCACGATATAATGCTGAAGGTGGTTCCATTCTAAATATTATAACCACTAAAAGTCTTTCCGTAGGATATAAAGGGAGTATCAATGCTTCCAACACTATTGCTATAAAGCCGAAATACGCACTAGGAACTAGTCAGTATTATAAAACTGATTGGTTAAATGTCTTTGCTAGTTATAATTATAATACCAGAACAGATGTGAAGCAAGACCTTGGGAAGATCAACTTTTTTGATGCTTCAGGAAATGTAGCTTCTAGATGGGAAGATGAGTTTAATAGAGAAACCAAAAGAGAATCTCATAGTTTAAGCACAATTCTGGATTTTACGCTTTCAGAAAAAAGTAAATTAAGTTTGAGTGCTAATATTTTAGTGACTCCAAAATCGAATTCTGATATCGATGGAAGAACAGATATTTATAATCCGCAAATGCAGTTGGATTCTTTATATACCACAGACAGCAGATTAGAAAATGAAGGGGATAATTTATTGCTCAATGCAAATTATTCTACATCTCTGGGAGAAAACGGTTCCACATTTAGCGCACAGGCTAACTATATAAAATATAACGACGATCAAACTCAGGATCTGGCTACAAACTATTTTTCTGCCGGCGGAAATTTACTTTCGAACAATTCATTTTACACTATTGCGAATCAAGAATCAGATATTTACACTGGTCAGTTAGATTTTACGGGTACAATTGCTGGTTTAGCTGCAGAATATGGAGTGAAATATTCAGGAATAAATTCTAACAGCGGATTAGACTTTTTTAATACAACCAACGGAAGGAACAATTATAGATCGGCCCTTTCAGATAAATTTGATTACAACGAAAACATAACTGCCGGATATGTGAGTTTAGCAAAGGATTGGGATACGTGGAGTATTAAGGCTGGTTTAAGGGGTGAGAACACAGATATTGAAGGGGAATCGCAATCTTTTGGAATTGTAAACACTCAGAATTATTTTCAGCTTTTTCCAACATTTTATTTAATGCATATGGTTGGTGAAAATCACTCGCTTACCTTAGATTATAGTAAAAGGATCACCCGTCCAAGATTTCAAAGTTTGAATCCGTACAGATATTTCTTGAACGAGAACAACTTTCAAGCTGGGAATCCAAACCTAAAACCTGGGATCACTAATAAAATCGGCCTGAATTATACTTTTAAGAACAAATGGTTTTTTGATGCGTATTGGGATAGAACTCAAGATTCACCTTCCATTTTACCTTTCCAGAATAACGAGAGAAGAAATTTAAGATCTATTACAGACAATTTAAGATATGATCAGCAATTTAGTTTTGATATTACCTATTATGATTATGTAAAGGATTGGTGGGCACTTTATTTTTATACTTCTTTTTTTAATCTGAAAAATGAATTTGTGGCTTATGAAAGTGATAATCAAATCGTGAACAATGAAACTACAGGTGCTTATATAAGTGTTGCCAATTATTTAACTCTCGCCAAAGACGGAAGCTTTACAGGCAATATTTCTGCCACCTATATGTCTAATTTTATAGCTGGTTCTTATAGTTATAAGGAGCCTCAGTTCGGTATAAATTTAGGTGTTAGAAAAGCCTTTTTTGATAATAGGTTGGCGGCTACTATAAATGTTGAAGATCTTTTTAATACTTACAACATTCCATTAGAGTCCAAATACCTCAATCAGGATAATTCTTTCTATGCAAAGCCAGAATCCAGAAATATTCGTTTTGGTTTAACCTATAAATTTGGAAATTTTAAATTAAAGGATAATCAAAGGGCTTTAGATGCTGAGGAAAACGATAGAATTAAAGCACAAGAGTTGCTTTAATTTATAAAATTTTTAGCCCAATCGTTTTGTTATCTAAATCATAATTTTAGGATAATCAATCTAATTTCTTAATTTTGCGCCTCTTAAAGAAAAGACTTTGGCTAAAATTGGAAATATAGATGTAGGAGAGTTTCCGTTGTTGCTTGCACCAATGGAAGACGTGAGTGATCCACCGTTTCGTGCGCTGTGCAAAGAGCAAGGAGCAGATGTGGTGTATACCGAATTTATTTCTTCTGAAGGCTTAATTCGTGATGCTGCAAAAAGCGTTATGAAATTAGATATCTACGAAAAAGAACGCCCAGTTGGCATCCAGATCTTTGGAGCTAATTTGGAATCTATGCTACAATCTGTAGAAATAGTTGAAAAATCCAGACCAGATATTATCGATATCAATTTTGGTTGCCCGGTGAAAAAGGTGGTTTCTAAAGGAGCAGGAGCAGGTATTCTAAAAGATATAGATCTTATGGTATCTCTTACCAAAGCGATGGTAGAACATACTAATCTTCCAATTACGGTTAAAACCAGATTAGGTTGGGATAACGATTCTATAAGAATAGTTGAAGTTGCCGAACGTTTGCAAGATGTTGGTTGCGCAGCAATTTCCATTCACGGACGTACAAGGGTACAGATGTATAAAGGAAATGCAGATTGGGCTCCAATCTCTAGAGTAAAAGAGAACCCTAGAATGCATATTCCGGTATTTGGCAACGGAGATGTGGATACTCCAGAGAAAGCCATGGAAATGCGCGATAAATACGGTTTAGATGGCGCAATGATCGGGAGAGCAAGTATTGGGTATCCTTGGTTCTTTAGAGAAGTAAAACATTTCTTTAAAACCGGGGAGCATTTAGACCCTCCAACTCTAGAAGAACGTGTAGGTGCCGCAAGACGACATTTACAAATGGCTATTGACTGGAAAGGAGAACAATTAGGAGTTTTTGAAACAAGAAGGCATTATACCAACTACTTTAAAGGTATTCCGCATTTTAAAGAACATCGCATGAAAATGGTTACAAGTGATCATTCTGTAGATGTTTTTGCTGCTTTTGATGAGGTAGAAAGAGAATTCGCCGGATTCGAATTTGGTTAGGAATTCAAGGCGCTTTTGCTTCGGCTTGCCGCAATATATGAAGCAGAGATCCCCAAAATACTTATCGTGAAAAACACTACAGCGATATTTTCTATATTAATTTTCACAGGATATGGCAAAGTAGGAGTGATCATCACAAAGTTGAATTGAAGCTGTAGATAGATCAATATCAGTCCGCATAGTAAGCCTAAAATCCCACCAACTAGCGTCATTAAAGTTCCTTGAAGAAAGAAGATATTTTTGATAGAGCTTTTGGTAGCTCCTAAGTTATGAAGCGTTATTATATCTTCTCTCTTATCTAGGATGACCATAATGATAGATCCTACTACATTAAAAAGGGCGATAATTAGTACTAAAGTAAAGATGAGATAAACCGCAAGATTTTCGGTATTCAGCATCTTATATAGCGTTTCATTAAGCTGAGCTCGGTCTTTTATGAGAACCTTATTATCAAAAACCTTATTTATTTCTGAAGTTAAAACTTCAATATCTGCCAATGGATCTATTTTGACTTCTAATGCAGAAACTTCATTTGGTTCCATTTGAAGCAATTCTCTTGCAAACTGAATATTGCTGAAGATGTATTTATTATCCAGTTCTTCATTCACGCTATAGATCCCGGTTACAATAACGCTTTCCTTATTAAACGCCTGTGCTGCATTGGTTATTTGTCCTTTTCCGGGACGCGGCACCATAATATCCAGCAGGTTGTTATAATCGAAAGTGCTAAGCGATAAGAGTCTGGAAATGCCATTTCCGGCAACCACCTGAAATTCACTTTGAGTGAGCCAAGTGCCAAAAACAATTGAACTATCTACTGCATTCACTTTTCGGTAATTGGCATCTACACCCTTAATAAAAGCAGTGTGGTTTTTCGATTTGTAATCTAAGAATACACGCTCCTCGATCACTTCAGAAAAAGCTTCAACGCCATTTACCTTGAGCAATGCGGTTTTTTGATCTTCAGAAAGACTTAAGATTTTCCCAGATTCCGGGTATATTTTAAGATCTGGATCAAATTCATTTGTAAAAGAAAGACTGAAATCCTTGAGTCCGGAGAAACCAGATAATACGATTATTAAAGAAAAAGCCCCAGCAAACACCCCAATAGCAGCAATAACCGTAATTATATTTATAGCATTGTTCGAACTTTTGGTGAACAAATACCGCTTGGCGATGTAAAAGGGGAAATTCAAATTAAGATTTTTTCCTGCGATCTAAAAGATCAGGTTGAGAGATAGGATTATCCTCACCTTTCATAGATTTTTCAATTTGGTCTATATATTCTAAAGAATCGTCTATATAAAAGTCAAGATCTGGCATTCTGCGCAACTGATTTTTGGTGCGTTGTGCAAGCTCATGCTTAATTTTATATTTTATTTCATTAATATCATTTAGAATTGCTTCTCCATTTTTAGAAGGAAAAACGCTTAAATATGCTTTAGCTATAGAAAGATCTGTAGTTACTTTTACTTTAGAAACCGAGATCAAAATGCCCGTAACCCCAGAATCTCTCAAGTGGTTTTGAAGGATTTCTGCTAAATCCTGTTGTAAAACCCCACCTATTTTTTTTTGTCTATTTGTTTCCATCTTGCAAAAGTAGCATATTTAAAGATTATAGTATTTTTATAATCGGAAATAAGACAGAAGTTACAAAAAAGTTGAAGGGGAATCAAACCGAGATCTAAAGTTGATTTCTGAATAAAACTAAGATATAAAACGCAATAAATGAATAAGATAGAGCATATAGGTATTGCAGTAAAAGATTTAGAAGAAGCTAATAAAACATATCAAGCCATTTTGGGAGTTGCGAGTTATAAAACCGAAAAAGTGGAGAGCGAAGGAGTAGACACTTCTTTTTTTAAAATTGGAGAAAGTAAGATAGAACTTTTGGCAGCTACGAATTCTGAAAGTCCTATCGCTAAATTTCTTGAGAAAAAAGGAGAAGGAATCCACCATATCGCCTTTAATGTAGAAGACATACAGTCAGAAATAGAAAGGTTAAAAGGCGAAGGCTTTATATTGCTGAATGATTTCCCGAAGTCTGGCGCCGATAATAAATTGGTTGCTTTTATGCATCCAAAATCTTCTAATGGTGTTTTGGTAGAATTATGCCAAGAAAAACCTGAACAATAATTGGTAATTTAGGTAAATCTGAAGCGGTTTAATTCATTTTAAAGCTGAGCCTAAATGTATTAGTAGTGTTTGCAAGGCATGGAGAAAACATTCTTTAAAAAATGCTTGTTCACTAAAAAGCAATTACATAAATTTGCGCCCTCATTACACCTATTGAGCCGGTCCTATAGCTCAGCTGGTTAGAGCACCTGACTCATAATCAGGTGGTCCCTGGTTCGAGTCCAGGTGGGACCACATAATTTTAAAAGCCTTTCACTTTGTGAGAGGCTTTTTTTATTTCAGGGGCTGAATAAGGGGAGGAATAATTAAGCAAAGTTTCTATATAACTATCTAGAAATTCTTCCGAAACTCCTGTAATTTTCCTTTTTTTATATCAGTATTTAGTCAAAAGCAATTCTCTGTAAATTCAGAAGTGGTATAAAAGTCTGTGGATAGTTAATATAAACCAATAGCAAGTT
>CAZWSP010000044.1:0-22565 GCA_964636585.1 uncultured Antarcticibacterium sp. | reverse complement strand
TTTCTCCTGCCTCAATAGCTTCTTCTATAGAACCTTTTAGGTTAAAAGCAGCTTCTGGATATTTATCTAATTCTCCATCCATGATCATGTTAAATCCTTTGATGGTTTCTTTAATATCTACCAATACTCCTTTTAATCCTGTAAACTGTTCAGCTACGTGGAAAGGTTGAGATAAGAAACGTTGTACACGTCTCGCTCTATAAACTGCTTGCTTATCTTCTTCAGAAAGTTCTTCCATACCAAGAATAGCAATAATATCTTGTAATTCTTTATAACGTTGTAACAACTCTTTTACTCGTTGTGCACAATTATAGTGCTCATCACCTAAAACAGCAGCCGTAAGAATTCTTGAAGTAGAATCTAATGGATCTACCGCAGGATAAATACCAAGCTCTGCAATTTTACGAGAAAGTACTGTTGTAGCATCCAAGTGAGCAAAAGTTGTTGCCGGTGCTGGATCTGTTAAATCATCTGCAGGAACGTAAACCGCCTGTACAGATGTAATAGATCCGTTTTTAGTTGAAGTAATACGCTCTTGCATCGCACCCATTTCTGTTGCTAATGTAGGTTGGTACCCTACCGCAGATGGCATACGTCCAAGAAGTGCAGATACTTCAGATCCCGCTTGTGTAAAACGGAAGATGTTATCTACGAAGAAAAGTACATCTTTCCCTTGTCCATCTCCAGCTCCATCACGGAAATATTCAGCAATGGTAAGTCCAGAAAGCGCAACACGTGCACGTGCTCCTGGTGGCTCATTCATTTGTCCGAATACGAAAGTTGCTTTAGAATCTTTTAAAGCAGTTTTATCTACTTTAGATAGATCCCATCCACCTTCTTCCATAGAGTGCATAAAGTCGTCTCCGTATTTAATAATACCAGACTCCAACATCTCTCTTAAAAGATCATTTCCTTCACGAGTTCTTTCTCCAACTCCAGCAAATACTGAAAGTCCACCGTGACCTTTTGCGATGTTGTTAATTAATTCTTGAATTAATACGGTTTTACCAACTCCGGCTCCACCAAATAAACCAATCTTACCACCTTTTGCATAAGGCTCGATTAGATCTATCACTTTAATTCCTGTATATAATACTTCTGTAGATACAGATAAGTCTTCAAATTTAGGAGAATCACGGTGAATTGGTAAACCAGCATCACCTGCTTTAGGTAATACATCCAATCCATCTATAGGATCCCCGATCACGTTGAATAAACGTCCGTAAACATCTTTTCCGATTGGCATTTGTATTGGCGCTCCCGTTGCAACAACTTCTACACCTCTACTTAATCCATCTGTAGAATCCATAGATACGGTTCTTACTGTATTTTCACCAATGTGTGATTGTACTTCAAGAACCAAAATAGAACCATCTTTTCTGGTAATTTCTAGGGAATCGTAAATATTTGGCAAATCAGCGTTATCTGCGTTGAAAACTACATCAACTACAGGGCCTATAATTTGTGCAACTTTACCTGTGATTTTAGACATTATCTAATTCTTTATGTTTAATATTGAAATCTTTAAAATATGTTTGATAAAAATGAATTTATCGTAACCTATTTTCAGGCTGCAAATATAGTTTTTTCTTCATAAAATCATATAGCCAAAACCACAACTTTTTTTGAAGAATCTAATTTTCATGTAATTGGATAGCCTATTAACTTGATCTCTCCTTTATTTATCCATAATTTACTGAAGTTCAGCACTTGTTTTCAGAAATTAAAAAAGCTCTCTAGATCTAAAATCTAAAGAGCTTTTGAGAAATTTTAAACTAATTTTTAATTTATTTCCATTAATTATTGAAGGTAATAGATGCGTAATACTGCTGGCCGATCAAACCGGTTCCATAAGCAGTAAAATATTCGTGACCTCCAATATTGGTAGCACCAAGTTTAAAAATAGATTTAATAGATGGTACTTTATAATTAACCTGAGCATCTACTACAGAATAAGCAGGAACGGTTCCATCTCCAAAAGTTCCTTGCCATAAATAAGTATCACTCCATCTATAATTCAAGTTAAAACCGTAGTTGGTAAACACCTCTGTATTTCCGAAGGAAACTTTCACCTTATGCTTTGGGGTATTAAAACTGGTTCTAAAATCTGGCGCTGAAGCTTGATCAAAATCTTGTTTAGAATAGGTGTAGTTCCCATCAAGATCAAAATTTCCGAAAACCTTAGTTCCTAAACCGAAAGTAGCTCCGTAAGATTTCACATCTGCTGATGAATTAGTATAAGTTTGATAAGCCTTAAAATCTCCTTGTTGCAATGCCAGTAAAGAAAGCGTATTATCTCCTACTTGTCCATAAAGCGGCACTAAAACGGTTTCATTAGATATAAAATCTTGGTAAGTATTATAATATGCATTTACATCTATGATCACTTTTCCAGTTCTTCCGCGATATCCAACTTCAAAAGCAGTTACTTTTTCTGGTTTCACAATTTCCACATCAGATTTTGCTGGAGCTCCTGTTAAAACTGAATTTAATGAAAAAGAATTTTCATAAGCAGCTCTACCTAATATCGTAGCTGTCTGACTTCCGGTAGCAGCAGCTCCAGTTCCACTTAATGGAAAAGTTCTAGAATCGCGATCAAGATTAGATTCAGCAGAACCTACTAAAATGGCTCTTCCTGCATCCAGGCCAATATAGAGATCTTGCGTGGTTGGATATCTAAATCCAGTTTGCACAGAAGCTCTTAAGTTGTGAGATCTATCTTGACCTGCAGTATAACCCACTGAAAGTCTTGGAGAGAAATTCCCATCGAACAATTCAGATTTATCATATCTAATAGATCCTGTTAGCTTCAACCTTTCTTCAATAAATTTCTTCTGAATTTGGGTATAAATACCATATTCAGAATATTTAATTGGTCCGTCTGAATCTGTAAATATAGTTCCGAAGGAATTCAGTTTATATTGGCGGTAAGATCCTCCAACCTGAATTTCTGCAAAATCTTGAGTGATATGTGAAAAATTATAATTGGCATCTGCATGTCTTAATTGGGTTGCATCCTGAAATTTAGATCCGGTAGCAAGATCTGGATCTGTAGTTACTTGATTAAATGCATTCTGAAACTCAGTAGTTCCTGGAATTAATCTTCCAGTATCTGCAGTTTGTCTAGCCAAGGCATGGGCTTGATCTGCAGAAAGACCTCCAAGGGTTCCTTGTAAAAATGCTCCGGCATACTGCCCAAACCATTGCTGATCTGTCTTCCAAAGTCTGTTGATGTTGATGGCTGTAAAGCGCGTGTCATAAGAATCTCCAGCATCTTCATCTGTAATATATCCTCTTATAAAGAAATTGTCGTTTCCGACTTCAATTTTATGTTGTTGTAAAAAGAAATCCTTTAGCGCATATCTGTTTGCCCCTTGATAAATAGTAGATCCAATTCCCGCTTTTCCTAAGTAACTAATTTCAAAATCATCTGCAAAAGGTCTATAATGAAGCGCGGCATCAAATTTTATGCTTTCCGCAGTATAATCGGTAAGATCCATTTCCTGATATCCTGTTCTACTAACAACTTCATTTGGGATCAAGTTTTCTGCTCCAGCCGGAATAAGACCTGCAGCGGCTAAGGCTTGACCAACCCCGCGAATATTTGTGCTTACTTCATCTCCATAAATATTTAAGCCATCGTAATTTGGATTGGCTCTTGTATTGCCAGGACTTAATACATCTACCTCGCTTACAGCAAACCAATCTGTCCCTTTTAAATAAGAGAAATTCGCCTTTGCTGCAAATTTATCTGAAAACTTATGTGCTAATCTTACCCCAAGATCATAAAACGGATTGGTTCCTGCAGCATCTTGAGAAGTAATACCTTGCTTATAATAAGCGCTGATTCCAGGAAAATCGAACGGATTTTTACTTGTCATGAATAAGATCCCGTTAAAAGCATTTGCTCCATATAAGGCAGAAGAAGCTCCTGGAAGTAATTCTATACTATTCACATCCAGCTCTGTCATCCCTAAAAGATTTCCCAGCACAAAATTAAGTGCAGGAGAAGAATTATCCATTCCATCTACCAACTGCACAAATCTAGTATTGGCAAAAGTGGCAAAACCACGAGTGTTTACAGATTGGAAGGTTAAACTATTCGTATTTATATCTACACCTTTAAGGTTTTCGAGTCCGCCATAAAAAGAAGCAGCGGTAGTATTTTTTATCTCCTTGATCCCGAAGCGTTCTATAGTAACCGGGGATTCAAATATTCTTTCTGGAGATCTAGAGGCAGAAACCACAATTTCATCCAATGCATTTCCTTCTAACAAAGTAATATTGAAAACCTGATTATTGGAAGTGACAGTAACCGATTGAGTTTCGAACCCTACACTACTTATTTGAAGATTAAAAGGTGGCGCTTGAGAAACAGAGAAACTAAATTCTCCATTAAGATCTGCAACAGTTCCTTGAGAGAGTTCGGGGACTAGAATATTAGCTCCCATAATCGGATCATTATTATTATCTACAATTTTCCCTGAAACCGTAGTTTGGGCTTGTGAGATAAGGCAACACAAAAAAATTAGGAGGGAAATCGATTTTTTCATATTCTGATTTTGAGTTAGATTTATTAACAATATAGTTAAATAAACCTCTCAAAATCAGAATATAATAAAAACCTGTTAACAGGATGTTAACTATTCAACAGTCACAGATTTCGCCAAGTTTCGTGGCTGATCTACGTTCTTACCTAGCATTACCGCTATATGGTAAGAAAGTAACTGCATTGGAATTGTAGTTAATAATGGGGTTAAAGATTCAATAGTATCTGGAACTTCGATTACATAATCAGCAAGTTCTTTAACAGCTTCATCTCCTTCAGTAACAATACCAATAATCTTTCCTTTTCGAGATTTAATCTCTTGAATGTTACTTACAACCTTATCGTAGTGACCCATTTTAGTGGCAATTACAACAACTGGCATTTGTTCATCTATCAAAGCAATAGGACCATGCTTCATTTCTGCTGCAGGATACCCTTCAGCGTGGATATAAGAGATCTCTTTTAACTTTAATGCACCTTCTAAAGCAACAGGGAAATTAAAACCTCTACCTAAATAAAGACAGTTTGAAACGTCTTTGTATTTGAAGGCAATTTCTTTTATGTGCTCATTCGTAGTTTCTAAAACCTTGGTGATCTTAGCTGGAATGGCTTCTAACTGCTGTAAATGATGTCTAAAATCTGAATCTGAAATAGTCCCTCTGTGTTTCGCTAATTTAAGCGCCATTAAGGTAAGAACTGTGATTTGAGTTGTGAATGCTTTTGTTGAAGCTACCCCAATTTCAGGACCTGCATGCGTATAAGCACCTGCATGAGATTCTCTTGAAATAGATGAACCTACAACATTACATACTCCAAATACAAAAGCACCTTTTTCCTTAGCTAATTTAATAGCTGCCATAGTATCTGCAGTTTCCCCACTTTGAGAAATTGCGATCACCACATCATTTTCCTGAATTACAGGATTTCTGTATCTAAATTCTGAAGCATATTCAACTTCAACAGGAATTCTAGCAAGATCTTCAAAAATATATTCTGCAACTAAACCTGCATGCCAAGAAGTACCACAAGCAATAATAATGATCCGTTTTGCATTGGCAATACGTTCTATATTATCATCTACTCCGGCCATTCTAATAATGCCTTTATCTACTAACATTCTACCTCTATAGGTATCTGTAATAGCATTAGGTTGCTCATAGATCTCCTTAAGCATGAAATGCTCATAGCCACCTTTTTCTATCTGCTCCAAGTTTAATTGAAGTTGCTGAACATAAGGATCTACTAACGAATCATCTTGTATTTTTCTAACTTTGATTTCCTTTCCTAGTCTTACAACTGCCATTTCCCCATCTTCAAGATAAATAGCATTATTTGTAAACTCGATAAATGGAGAAGCATCTGAAGCTATAAAGAATTCATTTTCACCAATCCCAATAGCCAATGGGCTACCTAGTCTCGCAACAACTAATTCATTCTCTTTTCTTTTATCAAAAACCGTAATGGCATACGCACCTACAGTTTGGCTTAAGGCAATCTGAACTGCCTTCCCCAATTTTACATCTTCATTAGTCATCACATCTTCAATAAGATTCACCAAAACCTCAGTATCGGTATCAGATTGAAAAGTGTAACCTCTTTTTATAAGCTCTTTTTTAAGAGAAGAATAATTCTCTATAATACCGTTATGAATGATCACAAGATTTCCAGAATTGGAGTAATGTGGATGTGAATTCACATCGTTTGGCACCCCGTGTGTCGCCCATCTTGTATGACCTATTCCAACTGTCCCTTTAGTAGAGGTAGTTGAATTAAATTTTACTTCTAGATCTGCAACTTTTCCTTTTGTTTTGCAAAGATTTAGTTTTTCGCCATCAAACAATGCAATTCCTGCACTATCATATCCTCTATATTCTAGACGATGTAAACCTTTCAATACTATAGGGTAAGCATCTCTATGCCCTATATAACCTACAATTCCGCACATATTCTAATTGTTTGTTTCTGTGTAATAAATATTAAACTGGATTCTTTTTGCCGTAACCGGCGATAAATTTCCATGAAGAACAGTTCCTTCTGGAGTTCTAACTGTAGAAACAGGTATCCGTTTAATACCATCCACAGGCGTTTTAACTGCAATATTCCTAACGATATTGATATTTGGCGTAACAACAAGGCCAAGTTTCACATTGGTAGAATCTTGATTCAAAATTCTGTTTACGTGATCTGTAATTCTAATTTTATAACTTACCCCATTTCCATCTTCCGTTCTAACTAATTTACCCTTTTGAGATATAGCCGAAGTTGAGGATTGATTCTCACCCGTACTACTATCATAAATAAGCAAATAATCCAGTAGCGGTTGATTAGTTTCTAAATTATATAAGTAAATAAGTTCTGGTTCTTTTTTCCCGCCTTCAACTTTTTGCTGATCTACAAAAAATGTAAGGTTGGCTTCATTTATCAACCAGTTATTAGCTTTAATTTCTTCTAATTCAGCTGCATCTTCAAAAAGATTAATTACTGAAATCACTCCTTCTCCACCTTTTAGATATAAGTTTTCTGCTCCAAATTCCGGAGATGAAGATGCTAAAGATGCTTCAACGTCTGCAGGAAATTCAGTTTTAAAAGCTGTAATCGTATTTGGTCCAAGACCTAATTTAAATGTTGCTGGCTGAGATAAAAAATCGGTTACATCCCCATTATTATTCGAATCCTGACTATCTACAATTTTGTAGGTATAATAGATTGTGATTCCTGCATCTGCAGCAGCAAAATTCAATAATATCATACTTCCATCATTATTTAATGGCTCTGCTTTAAAATAAAGTCCTCTAAAATAATTCTTGAAGTTATTGCTGTTAGATAATTCTACAGAACCCTCCTTATCTAGAATGTTGGTCTGAAAGAATTGCGGAGGTAAGTTGATTCTAATTCTTGGAGAAACAGTAACTGTATCTAATTCATCCTCATTATTGTATTCTTGATAAGAAACTTCATTATTTGAAGGAAGAAAATTATTATTCGTATATAATGGTGCTCCTAATAAGTTGCTTTCAAAAACAGAACCTTGATCAGAATAATATTTTTGAGCAACTTCAAAATTTGAGTTTGGATCAAAATCATTTAAAAAATAATTAGATCTAGAAACACTTAATTTGAAAGGTGCATTTCCATAAATAGAATCTATTCTATAAATGGAACGTCCATCTGTATCTTGATCTACAACTGTGCTATAATAAGGCAAGGTTAAAACAACACTGTCTACAACCGGCTCAGTTCCAAATTCTGGTGCATTAGAAGTCAAACTTAATTGCGTTAGCACACTAGCTGTTTCCACTCCAAAAACAGGATCATTATAAACCCCTAGTAAATTAGCTTGTGTAACATTAGATTGAACAGGACCTAGCTTTTTACTGTAAGCAGTAACCCCTGCCTGATATCGCGGAAGAGAATCAAATTGCCCTCCAATAAGTCTTCCTCCAAGTGTATTAAAATCATTATCACATGAGGTAAATGCTAAAACCAATAGCATTGCTATTGGAACTAGGCGTACTCTTTTCAAAAAAATCATTCGGTATGGATTACTTATTCTGATAAAACTTGAGTGTTGTAAAAATCTTGATAAGCGGTAGAAAATTCTTCCGGTGTTTTATAATCTAAAACTGGCTTTTCTATCTTTCCAAGATATTTTGATAATTCTGCAGGAATGTTATCTCCTCCCACAATTACTGCATCAGAGTTGTCTATTGCAGTTTTCATAATGTTCACGTAGGTTGGCTTCTTAAGATGCTTCACATCTTCATTTTCCAAACCATCAAAAAGTATTTTCTTGTACATGTTCTTATCTAACGACTCATCGAAACTTTGATTGTAAACAGAGGTAACAATTTTTGCGCCAGAAAATAATGGTTCATTTCCGTAGTAATTTCTCAAGTACAATGGCAATAATGAAGAAAGCCATCCATGGATATGAATAATATCTGGAGCCCAATTCAATTTTTTAACTGTTTCTATTACTCCTTTTGCAAAGAAAATAGCTCTTTCATCGTTATCTGGGAATAAATTCCCATCCTCATCAGTTAAAGTCGCTTTCCTTTTAAAATAATCTTCATTATCTATAAAGTAAACTTGCATCCGCTCTTTGGGAATAGATGCTACTTTAATTATAAGTGGCATATCCAGATCATCGATCACCAAATTCATTCCAGACAATCTTATCACTTCATGCAGTTGGTGCCTTCTCTCATTGATGTTTCCATAACGAGGCATGAAAATTCTTATTTGTCCTCCTAAACCATTTACCATTCGGGCTGCTTCAAAAGACATAGATGATATATCGGTTTCGGGCAAGTAAGGTATAACTTCAGATGATACGTATAATATCCTCTTATCTTTCATAAATATTTTGCTTTTGCGAATAAAAAACACGCAAAATTACAAAATTTTATGCAGTTTGCCAGTAATATATTAAGTTTGCACGCTGTTAATTTTATAATAAAATGCAGATTATTAAAGAGAAAGCCGTCTTGGCGCAGGTTATTTCCGCTTTTAAATTGAAGGGATCTAGCATTGGTTTCGTACCCACAATGGGTGCCCTACATGACGGTCACTTGTCTTTGGTTAGACAAGCTGCCGCAATTTGTGATGTGGTTTTTGTAAGCATTTTTATTAATCCTACCCAGTTTGATAACGCCACCGATTTAGATAATTATCCCCGAACTTTAGAAGAAGATGTTAAGAAATTGGACCAATTAGGACTAAACGTAATCGTTTTTTCTCCAATTGCTTCAGAATTATACGATGATAATATAGTTGCAGAGCATTTTGAATTTGAAGGTTTAGAGAATGAAATGGAAGGGAAATTTAGAACCGGA
The DNA here is from genome assembly GCA_964636585.1 of uncultured Antarcticibacterium sp. Taxonomy (GTDB): domain Bacteria; phylum Bacteroidota; class Bacteroidia; order Flavobacteriales; family Flavobacteriaceae; genus Gillisia. The sequence goes on along the minus strand of CAZWSP010000044.1, from coordinate 13,181 downwards.
CATTTTGACGGAGTTGGAACCATAGTTAAAAGATTATTTGAATTGGTTCAGCCAGATAAAGCCTTTTTTGGGGAGAAAGATTATCAGCAATTACAAATAATTAAAAATCTTACACGCAGCTATAATTTGCCAGTAGATGTTATTGGATGTCCTATTTATAGGGAAAATAATGGTCTAGCAAGGAGTTCTAGAAATGAAAGACTAAGTCCGGAAATACGATTAGAAGCCTCATTTATACACGAGACTCTTCTAAAAGCAAAGGATAAATTTGGCACAGAAAGTGCAAATCAGATCACGGATTGGGTTGAAAAGGAATTTAAAGCTCATCCATTTTTTAAATTGGAATATTTCGAAATTGCAGATAGTGAAACTTTAAAACCTTTAACTCAAAAAGTTGAAGGCGATAAGTATCGGGCATTTATCGCAGTTTATTCCGGAGACATTAGGCTTATAGACAATGTGGCCTTAAATTATTAAAATATAAGTATGCTAATTCACGTAGTAAAATCTAAAATTCATCGCGTAAAATGCACTGGTGCAGATCTTAATTATATTGGAAGTATTACCATAGATCAAGATCTTATGGAAGCTGCCAATATTATTGAAGGAGAAAAAGTGCAGATAGTTAATAATAACAATGGGGAAAGAATAGAAACTTACGCTATTCCAGGACCTCGTAATTCTGGAGAGATCACCTTAAATGGTGCTGCTGCAAGAAGGGTGGCAAAAGGAGATGTTTTGATCTTGATCACCTATGCAATTATGAATATAGACGAAGCTAAATCCTTTAAGCCAGCCTTGGTTTTTCCAAATGAAGAAAACAATCTTTTAAACTAGTTCTTGAAAAAAACTACTATTAAAATTTTAAAGATCATACTCCCACTTTTGTTGGGAGTTTTTTTGATCTGGTATTCACTTAAAAATGCTACTCCACAGGAGAGAGATGAGTTGCTAAATAACATCACTTCAGCAAATCCTGTTTTTATTCTAATTTCTATATTGTGCGGGTTATTATCGCATATGTCGAGAGCGTATCGCTGGAAATTTCTATTACAACCCCTTGGGTACAAGCCCAAATTTTTAAACAGCTTTATGGCAGTAATGGTAGCGTATTTAGCCAATTTCGGAATTCCAAGATCTGGTGAAGTTTTAAGAGGAGTAACTATTTCGAGTTATGAAAAGATCCCTTTTGAAAAGGCTTTTGGGACTATTATTTCTGAAAGAATTGCAGATTTCATCATGTTATTGCTAGTAATTGCAGCAGCAATGATATCACAAACAGAATATCTTCTTGCCTATTTTGATGAAAATAACATTAATCCATTTCTCACTATAGCCATTCTCTTAGGTCTGCTGGCAGTTGGAGTTTTTTTTCTAAAACTTATTAGAAATTCAAAGAACTCCCTCTTCAAAAAGATTAAGAAATTTGCAAAAGGATTGTTAGAAGGAATGCGAAGTATCCTTAAAATGAAGCAAAAAGGCGCATTTATTCTTCATACCTTATTTATTTGGGCAATGTATATCTGTATGTTCTATGCCTTAATTTTTACCGTTCCAGAAACTTCCACCTTACCATTTGGCGTTGTTTTGTTAGCATTTGTGGTTGGCTCTTTTGCTATTTCTGCCACCAATGGAGGAATTGGCGTTTATCCAATTGCCATTGGCGCAAGCCTTATGCTTTTCGGAATTAGCAAACAAGCGGGAGAAGCTTTCGGCTGGATCACATGGGGAACTCAAACTTTGCTAATAATTATAATTGGAGGCCTATCGTTCTTATTTCTACCGCTTTACAATCGTAATAAATAAAATACTATATTGTGCAGGACAATTAAAACTTGACCTATGATTAAAAAATTACTTTTAATTTGTCTGTTTATAGCCCCTAACCTTTTTACAGCACAAACAATTTACAAGTCTTTAAAATCTTCGAAACTTGGAGAAGAAAGACAGTTAAAGATCCAACTCCCAAGAAATTACGATAAGAACAAGGAAAAATCGTATCCAATTCTTGTAGTTTTAGATGGCGATTATTTATTTGAACCAGTTGCCGGAAATGTAGATTTCTATTCTTATTGGGAAGATATACCGGAGATGATCGTGGTTGGAATAAATCAAAGCAATTCTCGGGATTCCGATGCATTTTACGATGACGAACGTTTTTTACCATCAGAAACAGGAGCGAAATTCTTCGAATTTATCGGGATGGAACTTATGCCATTTTTAGATTCAGAATATAGAACTGCGCCTTTTCGTGTAATAATGGGGCATGATTACACAGCAAATTTCCTCAATTATTATTTGCTAAAAGACAGTCCTTTGTTTCAAGGTTATATCAACATAAGTCCAGACCTAGCTCCAGAAATGGCAGATAGAGTAACTGCTGCTTTAACCAAAACCGAAACTAAGATCTGGTATTATCTTGCAACTGCAGAAGAAGATATTCCTGCATTGAAGGACCCTATTATTAGTTTTGATGCAAAGTTGAAGGGCATCACTAATGAAAACGTACATTATAATTTCGATAATTTTCCTAAAGCTTCCCATTATACCATGGCTGGAAATGCTATTCCTAAAGCTATTGTCGAGATTTTCGAAGTTTATAGACCCATTTCAATTTTCGATTATAACCGTGAACTCTTGCAAACTTCTGTTTCTGCATATGACTATCTGGTGGAAAAATATGACAATATTCAAACACTATTTCATATTGACAAAAGAATTCGTTTAAACGATATGATGGCAGCTTATAATGCCATGGAAAAAACCGAAAAATGGGAAGAACTGCATGAGCTTTCCAAGCTTGCCGATAAGCATTACCCAAACACCATGCTTGGGACTTATTTTGAAGCTAGGTATGATGAGGAAACAGGAAATCCTAAGAAAGCGATGCGTAGTTATCAAAAAGCCTATGGCCAAGAAGCTATTGCTTTTCTTACCATTGATTTTATGCTTGAAAAAGCGGAAAAAATCAAGCAGGATTTCGGATATTGATCGCTCGTAGATTCAAAGAATAACTTTTCACTTTTACCTATTTATGGCGAAGATAAAAACCACATTTTATTGTCAGAATTGTGGCACCCAACATTCAAAATGGCAAGGACAATGCTCAGCTTGTAAAGAGTGGAACACCCTTGTAGAAGAAGTAATTCAAACTCCAGAAAAAACAAGTTGGAAATCTCCCGAAGTTCGAGAAGTTAAAAGAGTTGCAAAACCTTTAATGATCTCAGATATCGAGGTTTCTTCGGAAACTAGATTAGACACCAATAATGCTGAATTAAACCGAGTTCTTGGAGGAGGAATTGTCCCAGGTTCCCTTATACTTTTAGGCGGGGAACCGGGAATTGGAAAGAGCACCTTACTTTTACAGATCTCGCTTCATTTAACCCATAAAACATTATATGTTTCAGGAGAGGAAAGTCAGCAGCAAATTAAAATGCGTGCAGAACGCATAAATCCAAATCCTTCGAATTGCTATATCCTTACTGAAACCAAAACACAAAATATCTTCAAACAAATTGAAGCTTTACAGCCTGAAATTGTAATTGTAGATTCAATACAAACACTGCATAGCGATTATATTGAAAGTTCTCCTGGAAGCATTTCTCAAATTCGGGAATGTACTGCAGAGCTCATAAAATTCGCAAAAGAAACCGGCGTGCCGGTAATTCTAATTGGACATATCACCAAAGAAGGAAGCATTGCCGGACCAAAGGTTTTAGAACACATGGTGGACACTGTGCTTCAGTTTGAAGGCGACAGAAATCATGTTTACAGAATTTTAAGAGCCAATAAGAACCGATTTGGTTCTACACACGAAATTGGAATTTATGAAATGTTAGGAAGCGGCTTAAGAGAAGTTTCCAACCCTTCAGAAATTTTGATCTCGAAAAATGATGAAGGTCTTAGTGGAACCGCCATATCTGCCACCTTAGAAGGAATGAGACCATTAATGATCGAGATTCAAGCCTTGGTGAGTTCAGCAGTATACGGGACACCTCAACGCTCTACAACAGGTTACAATTCAAAACGTTTGAACATGCTTCTTGCCGTTCTTGAAAAACGCGCAGGTTTTAGATTGGGTGCTAAAGATGTATTTTTAAATGTTACAGGAGGAATTAGCGTAGACGATCCAGCAATAGATCTTGCTGTTATTGCCGCTATTTTATCTTCTAATGAAGATATTGCTATAGACAAAGACATTTGCTTTGCTGCAGAAATTGGACTTGCGGGTGAAATAAGGCCGGTAACCAGAGCAGAACAACGGATTCTGGAAGCAGAAAAACTAGGATTTGCAACCATCATGATATCGAAGCAGACAAAGCTTCCGAAGAATAATTATGCTATTAAGATCCAAAAAGTTGCAAAGATAGAAGATGTTGTTAGTTACTTATTTCAATGATATGGCACAGTTCCTGTGTTTTGATCTACAAAAATTTAAATGATGTTCCGTAGCCTTTTAAGCTTATTACTACTAATCATAACGCTTCAAAGCTGCTCAAAATTTAATAAAGCTACAGATCTTATTACAAAACCTACCGCAAAGGAAATTTACAAAAGAGATTTAAACATTAATGAAGAATTATTTGGGATCTGGGAAAAAGTAAATAAGCAGGCGGTAGTTGGAACTAGCGCAAACATTGATCTCCCTTACATAGAATCAGGAAAATTCTTTCCTAAAAGTTACCCTATTTATTCATACACCATACAGCTTCAACGAGGAGATCTTTTATCTATAAAGATCAAAAAAGACAGCACCTCATCCCTTTCATTTATTGATGTATTATCACTTAAAGATTCCGTTTACACCGATCTTGAAAGTTCTAAATTTGGAGAAGATCAATTAGAATTAGAGATAGAAGAAGACAATAGTTATAAAGTTATAATTCAGCCCGAAATTGAAGCTGGATCATTTTTTACACTACAAATTAATAGGGATCCTGTTTATCTATTTCCTGTGTCTGGAGGAAAAAATAGCGATGCACAAAGTTTTTGGGGAGCTCAGCGAGATGGAGGAAAACGCTCTCATGAGGGAGTCGATATTTTTGCTAAACGAGGAACTCCTGTGGTTGCCACTGTAAATGGGAGAATTGCCTCCAGCGGTGAAAAAGGTTTAGGTGGGAAACAGGTGTGGCTGCGCGATACTAAAAGAGGTTTGTCTTTGTATTATGCGCACTTAGACAGTATTGCTCCTATTAAAAATTATCAAGTTTCAGCGGGAGATACTTTAGGTTTCGTGGGAAATACTGGAAATGCCAGAACCACTGCGCCGCACTTACATTTTGGAATATATAGCGGTTATTCTGGAGCAATTAATCCCTATCAATTTATTAAGCAGAATCCTCAACTGAAAGCTGATATACCAAGCTTTTATCCCGAGAATCAATTAGGAATCGTAAAAACGAAGGCCAATCTTAGAAATTCTAATTCTTTGAAGTCTTCTGAAGTTATAAAAAATCTTTCTGCAGGAGATACCATTCAGATCTTAGGAAAAACAGAAGATTGGTATCATGTTAAAACTTCACATTCCAACAACTCATCCTTTCTACATTCTTCCTTGGCCGAACCATTAAATACTAAGGTGCCGGATTAGGAATTGCTTCATGAATTTCATTAATATCATTTAATACAGCTTCAGTAAGATCTAGATTTATGCTTCCTATATTTTCCTGAAGTTGATCCATTGTGGTAGCACCAATAATCGTACTCGTTACAAACGGTCTTGAATTCACGAAAGCCAGTGCCATTTGTGAAGGGTTTAATTCATACTTTTCAGCCACTTCAACATAGCTTTCTATTGCTTTAACAGAATTCGTATTGCCATATCTGCCATATTGCGGAAATAAGGTTAATCTTCCGGGAGCATTCTTATCTTTTAAATATTTTCCGCTTAAAGATCCCATTCCCAATGGAGAATATGGGAATAAGCCAACATTCTCACGATGATAGATCTCAGTTAAACCAATTTCATCTTTTCTATTCAGCAAACTGTACGGATTTTGTACCGTGCTGATTTTTGGAGCTCCATTTCTGGCTTCCTCTAAACAACGCATCACTCCGTATGGAGATTCATTAGAAAGTCCGATCTTTCTTATTTTTCCCTCTTTAATAAATTCATTTAAACTATAAAGAACCTCTTTAAAATTGTCTTCCCATTCTTCATTTTCATCCTGTTCATAGCCTCTTTTTCCGAAGAAATTAGAGTTCCGTTCCGGCCAATGCAATTGATAAAGATCTATGTAGTCTGTTTGTAGGCGTTTTAAACTTTTTTCTAGCGCATCATCAAGCGCTTCCTTGGAGAAGCCTAAATTGGGTCTTATATGGGCCATAGCTTTCCCCGGACCCGCGATCTTCGAGGCAAGTACTATATCTTTTCTTTGTCCCGATTTTTTAAACCAGCTACCTATGATCTTTTCTGTACTTCCTTGCGTTTCCTTATTTGCAGGAACCGAGTACATTTCGGCTGTATCTATAAAGTTAATTCCCTGTCCTAGTGCATAGTCTATCTGCTCATGACCTTCTTTTTCGGTGTTTTGCTGACCCCACGTCATAGAGCCTAAACAGATCTTGCTTACTTTAATGTCAGAATTTGGAAGAGTAGTATATTTCATATTGAATATTTAGGGGTTTCAGAAATATCACTTCTGAAAAAAGAAAAGAGAATTTAAATTATTAAACTTTTACTGAATAAACCGATTCCAGTTCCAGCAACACAGGGCAATGATCACTATGCATGGCATCTTGAAGGATCACTGCGCGTTTTAATTTTTGTTCCAATGGTTTTGAAACCAAATTATAATCTATACGCCAACCTTTGTTATTATTACGGGCATTCGCTCTATAGCTCCACCACGAATATTGGTCTGCAGCTTCTTTATTGAAATGTCTAAAAGAATCTATAAATCCAGTTTTCATAAAGCCATCTATCCATTCACGTTCTACAGGTAAGAATCCAGAGGTGTTTTTTAGTCTCACCGGATCGTGAATATCTATAGCTTCATGACAAATGTTATAATCTCCACAAATAATTAGATTTGGAATGGTGTCTCGAAGTTCAGTAACATAGCTTTGGAAATCTGCCATATACTGAAACTTATGTTCGAGCCTTTTGATATTAGTTCCGGAAGGCAAGTATAAACTCATTACGGAAAAACCTTCAAAATCTGCTCTAATATTTCTCCCTTCAAAATCCATATAATCTATCCCGGTTCCATACTGAACATTCAAAGGTTCGTGCTTGCTTAAAATTGCAACTCCGCTATATCCCTTCTTTTGTGCAGGATACCAGTAATTGTATTTATATCCAATCTCATCGAACAATGTTAGATCTAATTGATCTGGAGAAGCTTTAATTTCCTGAAGACAAATAACATCTGGATTGGCAGCTGCTAACCATTCTATAAAACCTTTTTTAATGGCTGCTCGAATACCGTTAACATTATATGAGATAATTTTCATGAGTGGAGTAATTCAATTTTTCCCAAAAATAGGGAATAGAAGAGGCATTCAAAAAATTTGATGCCTCTTAAATTATACAGAAGTTATATTATTTTACGATAAACCTTTTAACGATTCCAACCTCGCGAGTTCCAATTCTTAATAAATAAACGCCGGTTGCAGCGTATGACATATCAAATTCATATAAATATCCTTGACCATTGCTCTCTACCTTGTTCTCTATCATTTTTTGTCCAAGTAAATTATGAACGGTAACTCTTAGGGTTTCTTCAAATTGAGTTTCTAAGAACACTCTAAAAATGCCATTTCCTTGTTCTGCAATTTCAAGATTAGCTTCATTCAGTAAAAAGTCGTCTAAGTTTAGAGTTGAGTCGGTGATCTTCACGGTATAATCATGAGTAGTTCCAAAATCCATCACACTACACGGATTATTTAGATCTCCTCCAAAAGAGGTGTCTCCTGCTCTAATTCTTAACAAGTGTTGCCCCAATGGTGCATCTGTAGGAAGTTCAAAATCATAAGAAAATGCAGTATTAGCTGCCGGAATATTTTTAGCTGAAATTAAAAGTTCAGCGTCATCAAAGGCACCGTTATCATTTAAATCTATCCACATAGAGAACTTTTCATCCTGAGGATTATCGAACAAAGTTTTTACCGTTACGGTAAATGTTCCTTGCGAGCGATCTAAATTTGTAGAAAAACCTATATAATCGGCGTAGCCATTAGTACAAGGGATACGCTCATTTAAAATATCTTCTAACTCAAAATAAGAAATTCCATCTCCAAAACTGGAACAGTCAGATCCTTCAGGAATACAATTTAAATTGGCTACAGATTTTGTTTTAGAATCGTTTGTGGTATCACCGTCTCCTTGTAAATTGGTTTCAGCATAAATCAGAAAACGACCAGATGTAGAAAGATTCGCTTTTTGAGTGAACGTATAAACAGCATTTTCACCAACTGGAATTGTTCCCGGAAACACTTCATTCACTTTTCTGTTATTTTCAATTCTATAGGCTACTGGAATATTAGATTGAGGTTCCCCTCCAAAATTCTCGATAGTAATAGTTACATTTTCTGCTGAAGACAAGGTTAAACCTGTCATTGGAGAATCTATAGAAGTAACACCAACATCTTTTGGAAACAAGTTTTTAATGGTGGTTGTAAAAGTATCATTTGGCCTGTTTTCATCTGTTGCCAAATTAGTTGAAGCAGTAAAAGCATAATTTTGACCAACTACACCCAGATTTGCCTGAGTAGAAAAAGTGAAATTCACCGAGCTTGTTCCAGCGATGGTTCCTGTAAAAGTTTCAGTAACAGGTGTGCCTCCATCTATAGAATAGCTTACTGGGATATTTGTCTGGGAGTTAACTCCAAAATTTCGAATGGTTACTGTAATAGCTTCAGAAGAACTCAAGGTAGAATTTATTGGATCTAACAAGGCGATAATACCGACATCATTATTAAAATTAGGTGCTAATTTAAATATTCCAACGCCATTCTTCCGCTGTGGGCTATCAAAATATTCAGCATTATGCCAAAATGTTAATCCATCTGAAGGATCTACCGTTAAATGGGCATAATCACCATATCTGGAAGAAGGATCTGGGCTTAATCCCACAGCAATATCTTCTTCTTTTACGGTCATTATCCCTTTAGGATCATTATTAAATCTTCCTGTATATCTTATGGTTGGAAAAATTGGAGATTCTGGACTATCATCTAAAACAGTAAACCCAAGTCCTATATTTCCTTTTGAATCCATTCCTATACTTCCGGAATATCTATCGCTTTTATCAGGCGCATAGGTTCCTTCTTGGAAAACGCTCCATTCTCCTCCATTTCGAGCTTGTCTTAATTCATACCACCTAATTCCTGCGTGTTCTGCAGCGGTAACATCTACATCTACCACAAAATTCATAACTACCGAATTATAAGTAGGGAATCTTCTGTACTGTGTCATGTACATCATGGTTGCTTGCAAAACATCAAGATCTGGCGCATTATTAGGCTGCGCTAAATTTGAAAAAGCACCCCCATCAAAAGTGGCGATAAATGGAGAAACTCCTGCTGCCCCTCCTAATTCTTGAGTTTCGGCAATCGTAGAATTTGTTGGAGTGTTCCAATCTACATTGATGTTCCAGATCTTTAAGTGGTCTTCAGAAACTCCTGCCCAAGCATCATCTTGCAAATAAATAATAGGGGAGTTTCCTAAAGGAGGTAATTCACCTCCCATTGCATGGAAACCTGCCGGACTATAAAATCCGTTCGTATTAATTCCAGGCAAAGGGAAAGACATCACTTTCGCATTAGTACCTTGAAGCATTTTATCTCTTTCAAAAACATAAACTACCTGACTTGTAGCTGCTGAATTTGAGTTTTTATTTGTAGTTACATAATACCCGTCACTCCAAACGGAGATCTTTGGATAATCTGGCAGAGCGCCATTTGTTGGAAATCTATACGTATTCCATCCTCCATTTACTGGATCTGATGTTCTAGAAATTGCTACTAAAAAACTTTCTGGAGTATCACTAAACTGAGTAATCAAAAACCTATCTGCAAACTCATCGTATAAAATAATGGGGTCTCCTAAATTTTCATTTGTAAAAACTCCTCCAATGCTAGAAAGTGATGCCGGAGCAACTACCTGATTTCCATTTTTGTCGAAGATAGAAAATGCTGAATTATAGGCATTCACATAATGATTTAAACCTGCAGCTCCCGTTGGATCTGTTGGCGTAGATTGAGAAACTGCCGCATCGAAAGTAAATAAAGGTGCTTTTCCTGGCAATTCTCCCATTTTGGTTTGAATTGCAGGATCCTGAGTTTTTGGCAAACCTTTCCCTGGCACCACTTTATTGATTCCTCTGTTTCTAGGGTTTACCAATTTATATTCTGTAGAAGGCGCCTTCATTTTTCTAGTTGCAAATGCTGAAACCGGAACAGCTTGCGCTGAATCCACATAAACGGGTCCAGAAATTTCTCTTTTTTGTGCAGTTACTTGTAGTGAGAACAAAAGGAACAACAGCGCGAAGAATGGTAAGTTTTTGATCATATTATAGTTCAAGGAAAGCATCCAACATTTAAAACTTAAAAATAGTCAATTATAAAATAATACAAATAAAAGAGGCAATTAATATCTTTAATTGCCTCTTTACCATGTTAATCTATAGAAAAAAATTAATCTTTCATCCAATGCTTAAAATCTACTTCCGCTTTGATAAGGGTAGCAAGATCAGAAATTGGAACTCTTTTTTGCTCCATTGTATCTCTATATCTAATAGTTACTGCATTATCTGTTAACGAATCATGATCTATAGTGATACATAACGGAGTTCCGGCAGCATCTTGTCTTCTGTACCTTCTACCAATAGCATCTTTTTCGTCATATTGAACTTTAAAATCCCATTTAAGATCGTCTATAATTTTTTGTGCTAATTCTGGCAAGCCATCTTTTTTAACCAAAGGCAAAATAGCCGCTTTTGTTGGCGCTAAAATAGCCGGCAGTTTTAGAACCGTTCTTGAAGAACCATCTTCTAAAGTTTCTTCTTTTAAAGATGAAGAAAGCACCGCAAGAAACATTCTGTCTAATCCAATAGAAGTTTCTATTACGTAAGGCACGTAGTTTTCATTTAATTCTGGATCGAAAAATCTCAATTTTTTACCTGAATGTTCTTCGTGTGCTTTTAGATCGAAATCTGTTCTGGAATGAACTCCTTCTAACTCTTTAAATCCGAATGGGAAGTTGAATTCGATATCTGCAGCAGCGTTTGCGTAATGTGCCAATTTCTCATGATCATGAAAACGATAGTTCTCTTGACCTAGATTAAGCGAATAATGCCATTTGATACGTTGCTCTTTCCAGTGCTCATACCATTTCATTTCATCTCCTGGACGCACAAAAAATTGCATTTCCATTTGTTCAAATTCTCGCATTCTGAAGATAAATTGCCTTGCAACAATTTCATTTCTGAAGGCTTTTCCTATTTGTGCGATCCCAAAAGGAATCTTCATTCTACCTGTTTTTTGAACATTAGAAAAATTTACGAAAATTCCCTGAGCGGTTTCTGGTCTTAAATAAAGATCTGTCGAAGAATCTGCTGAAGCTCCCATTTTAGTACCAAACATCAGGTTAAATTGGCGAACTTCTGTCCAGTTACGAGATCCAGTATCGGGATCTGCAATTTCTAGCTCTTCAATTAAAGCCTTCACATCTTCAAGATCTTCATTGGTCAAAGATTTTGCCAGACGCTCTAAAATTCGTTTTCTATCTGCTAAATACCCTACAACTCTTGGGTTGGTAGTAATAAATTCTTCTTCATTAAAAGCTTCACCAAACCGTTTCTTCGCTTTTTCAATTTCTTTTTGAGCCTTGATGTTTATTTTCTCAGCATAATCTTCCACCAAAACATCTGCACGGTATCTTTTTTTAGAATCTTTGTTATCTATTAATGGGTCATTAAATGCATCTACGTGTCCAGATGCCACCCATGTTTTTGGATGCATTAAGATAGACGCGTCTATCCCAACAATATTCTGGTGCAATTGCACCATGCTCTTCCACCAATATTCTTTAAGGTTCTTTTTAAGTTCGGCTCCATTCTGTCCATAATCATAAACAGCACTTAACCCATCATATATTTCACTAGAAGCGAAAATATAACCATACTCTTTAGCATGGGAAATTACATTCTTGAATAAATCTTCTTGTTTTGCCATAGCGCAAAAATAAAAAAACCGCCTTGATTAAGGTCAAGGCGGTTTATGAATTTTATTAAATTATTAATTTAAGTTGAAGGAAGACGTTCCAATTAGTTGCGCACCTTCGTAAACATATACTTTATAAGTACCATCTATCAATTTATCTCCTTGAGTTTTAGAAAGGATACAAACATCCAATTCTTCGTTCTCATAGAAAACCGTAGAAGTTGCACTATACATCATAACTCCACCATCATGCTTAACTGCGATCTGATCTCCTACCAATTCATTATCAGGATTATAAACCTGAACATACATGGTTTTTTCTCCAGACTTAGCAAGATCGTTAGAGCTTATTGTGAAACAAGTTCTTATTTGATCTATTCTTCTGGTTTTATCATTTTCAATTAGTTTACCGCTATTTCTTACAATAACTCCTTCTCCTTTAAGAGAAGTGATCTTTAATTGCGCTGCCTTGTCTACCTTAGTAGATAAGCTTTGGTTATTAACTTTTAACGAATCTGATAACCTAACTCTTTGCGCCAATACGGTATTTGTACTGTCTATTGTTAAAGCCATCATTTTAGTTCGGTTGCTTAAACTATCCACCACTCTAAATAACCTGTCTTTTTCACTTTTTAATGCCCCGATCTCTCTTCTATATCTAGAGATCAACACAAGATTAGCTTCAGAGTCTTTTACTGAATCTAATAATCTAGAGATGCGTTCTCTAGCGTTAACCATATCCTGGTCTAATACTTCATTAGTTTCAATAGCTTCATCATACTTCACGATCAAGTCATTCAATTCATTTTCTATAACAGACTTTTCTTTTTGCAATATTGCTTTATTCTCTTTTTCCTCATTGTAAAATTTAACCGTATAAATTCCTAAGGCTACTAAGGCCACTGCCAAAATACCAGTTAGAATTTTCAGGGCGGTATTGCTTTTTGTTTCGGTCATCATAAATGTGATTTAGTTTGTAATTTATTGGTTTAATTAGCGAAATTACAATACATTAA
>CAZWSP010000043.1:0-22774 GCA_964636585.1 uncultured Antarcticibacterium sp. | reverse complement strand
AAATCCTAATTCAATATTTTTTCCATTCTTCGGAACATATGCTGTACCGAACAAATAATCCCAAATGCTTAAGGACAAACCGAAGTTCATGCCGTATGGATGAGACTCTGGCAGTTCTTTTGAATGATGCCATATATGCATTTTCGGGTTGTTTAGCAAATACCCCAAAAAACCATAATTCCATCCAACATTTGCGTGATTAAGATGTCCTATAAATACCGAGAACATATAGATCACAAAAAATTCCTGAATCCCGAAACCGATCATCGCAAGCGGAATATATTGCACAGATTTGTAAATGATAGTTTCCATAAAGTGAAACCTGAACTGTGCTGCAAAACCCATTTCCTTTACGCTGTGGTGAATTTTATGGAATTCCCACAGAAATGGCCATTTATGTAACTGTCTATGAACATTCCACTGAATAAAATCTGCTACCACAAACATGATGAGCAGCTGTACTCCAACAGATAAATTTTGAATATTGATAGCAACCAAATTTTCTATCCCAAACAAACCTAAAAAATCATTGAATAATTCTACTCCCACATTAGAAATGGCGTTGTAACCAATTAGCGAGAACAGAAAGAAATTAAAAAGTATATAAAAAGAATCTAACCAAAAGCCTTTTCTAAAAGCTCCTTGTTCTTTCCTCCACGGAATTAAAACTTCTAAAGTCCAAACCAATAAAGACAGTCCAATTAACCAGTAGAAATAGTTAGTCCAGGACGGATTTGTTATTTCTTGAACCAGATAATTAAAATATCCAGAGAACGATTCTTGTATGATTTTTAAATACTTCTCCAACTTATTTTAAGTTTACAAAGCAAAAGTAAACATTTGAATGCGTTAAGGGAGTAACATATGTTACACATCTTAAGGTCAACCTTTTCTCAGGATAAATATTATTTATTGAATGCTTGATAGGGTAGAAATTATAGGAATTATTCGTAAAATTTGGAGATCTCTTTTAAATCCTTTCTTTCAATATCTGGTACATATGCGGGATCTTTTGCATATCCCACTGGTAGTAAAAGATAAGCTCTTTCATTAACAGGCCGCTCCAAAACTTTAGTAAGAAAATTCATAGGACTTGGAGTATGTGTAAGCGTAACTAATGCTGCATTATGAATTGCGGTTATCAGCATTCCGCAGGCTATTCCAACAGATTCATTCACATAATAATTATTGTGCTTGACACCAAGCTCATCCAATTCATACACCTTTTTAAAAACCACGATCAACCAAGGAGCTTCCTCCAAAAAGGGTTTTTCCATGCTGGTTCCGAGTGGAGCTAAATCTCGCAACCAACTTTCACTCATTCTCCCAGAATAATTTTCTTGTTCCTCTATTTCTGCCGCTTCCCTAATCTTCGATTTAAGAGCAGAATTTGAAATTGCACAAAAGGTCCCAGGTTGTTTATGAGCGCCAGAAGGAGCGGTAGATGCAGATTTTATTATATTTTCAATAACTTCTTTTGAAACTTGTTTATCAGAAAAATCTCTTACAGAACGTCTTTTGTCTAGATGTTTATAGAATTCAGCAGAAGTGATTAAAAGTTCTTCTTCAGATAAAGGAGCAGATTCATATAAAGTGTGTTTATAACCATTTATCAATTTGCTTTTTTCTGAACTCATATTTTCTGAAACTTTCTTATTACTCTTCAATTATCTATTTGAAGCCAGTGCAATTTAAATAAAATATACTTTTTAATATAACTGGTAATTATAGCTAAATAGACAGATAAAGCTAAGTCGAAGTTTAAAAATTAAATTTCAGAGAATTTCAAAAATAAAAAAACCTCAATCACTTGAAGTTTTCTATTTGGTATTCCAATAAATTCTAAATAATCTTGGATTTATAATTTCTGAAATTTACAAAACGTAAAATTTTGTAATCCTCCAGAAGGTGTTGGGTGATCTACATTTTTACCTTCAATAAATTTGAAGCTTTTAGGAATTATAGCTTTAAGCTGCTCCTTAGAATATTGCTTGATCTCTATTCCACTACATTTCGTAGGGCCATTTTCTGAAAAGGTTCCAAGAATAAGAAATCCGTTTAGCTTGATGGCGCTTTGCATCACCTTCAAATATTTCTGAATTTCTTCTTCTGAAGTTAAGAAGTGAAACGCAGCTCGATCATGCCAAACATCATATGAAGTTTTCGGCTTAAATTCTGTTATATCTGAAACTATCCAAGTAATAGCATCGGCATTTTCAGCATGTCTTAATTTTGCTCTATTTAATGCGCTTTCAGCAATATCCAAAACACTCACATTACTATATCCTAAGGATAGCAGATTATCTGACAGAAAACTATCTCCCCCGCCAATATCTATTATTTCAGCATCTTTTGCAACCTGAGTATCGTTAATATAGTTTATAGAAGTTTCGGGAACTGGTTGATACCAGCTTACTTCCTGTAATTTTTTGGTGTTATAAATTGTTTCCCAATGCTTCTTTTTAGACTCAACGTGATCCATTTTAAATTCCTTATTTAGTTGCGTTTTTCCAACCAGAATATCCGCCTTTAAGATCGTAGATCTTGGTGAAGCCTAAGGCTGCTAACTGTTTAGAAGCCTTTCCACTTCTACCACCACTTTGGCAGTATATATAGATAGGTTCATTTTTATCGTAGTCTGTAAAACACGTCATAAACTGAGGGTCGAAAAAATCGATGTTTACAGAGTTTTTGATGTTCCCTGCGTTAAATTCGTTTGCAGTTCTAACATCTACCAGCGCAACTTTTCCTTCAGAAATTTTCTGCTTGAATTCGGTTGCATTTAGCACAGTGATCGCATCAGAATTCTGAGCATTTAAACCAAATATTGAAGCGAAAAATCCCATAAGTATTCCTAATTTTAATTTTGACATATCCTTTATTTTTAAGCGCTTATTTCTTTATAGATTATATAAATTCCCATTATTAATACAAACCAACCAAAGGCTTTTTTAAGCTTTTTACCGTCTATAAATTTACTGAAATAGATCCCAATAAAAATACCAATAATTGCAACAGTAGTGAAAATTAGTAAGAAGATCCAGTCGATATCTATATTTCCAAGATCTCCTAAAAATCCTATCAATGAGTTTATCGCAATGATAAAAAGTGAGGTTGCAACGGCTTTCTTCATAGGAAGTTTAGCAAGGATTACCAAAATTGGAATAATTATAAATCCTCCTCCAGCTCCTACAAGTCCTGTGATAATTCCAGTTGCAAATCCTAATGGGATTAAAGCTCCGTATCTAGGTTTGGCATCTTCATCTTTCTTTTCCAAAAGTTTATTCCTATCCTTGATCATAGAATAAGAAGCTACCAACATAAGGATCGCAAAGAATAACATGATGGCTATATCTTTGGTAAGAGTAAAACCAGAAATGCTGAAGATCTCCTCAGGAATGGCAGGAACAAGAAATTTCCTGGTACTAAATACCGCAATAAAAGCAGGAATGGCAAAAGCAATGGCGGTTTTAAATTCTACCAATCCTTTTTGTAGATTTTTAATGGTTCCCACTAAAGAAGCAGAACCAACAACAAATAATGAATATGCAGTTGCGGTAACAGGGTTTATAGCTAATAAATAGACCAAGACTGGTACCGTTAAAATAGAGCCTCCTCCACCAATTAAACCTAACACACCACCTATTAATAAAGCACCAACGTAACCTAAGATCTCAATAATACTCATTATTATTTTTTAGAATACGGCAAATGTATCGCACCTACTTTCCTTATACAGTAACATTGGTTACATAGCTCGTCTTTTACAGATCTATTATCTGAATGCTGTTACGGTTAAGGGCAATAGTGCCTTTTAGTTCCAGTTTTTTTAATAATCTTGAAATTACTACCCTCGATGTGTGTAGCTCGTATGCAATTTGCTGATGCGTGATTTGCACCAATTCATTCTGATTAATCTTTGCCTTATCTCTAAGGTATTTTAGCAAACGTTCATCCATATTCAGAAATGCAATAGTGTCTATGGTATCTAGCATTTCCGTGAGTCTAGAATGATAACTTTCGAACACGAAATTTCTCCAAGTTTTATATTTGGAGGTCCATTCTTCCATTTTGTCTATTGGGATCATGATAAGCTTAGTGGGAGTTTCGGCAACAGCACGAATCTCACTTTTAGTATGTCCTAAGCAACAGGAAAGCGTCATGGCACAAGTATCCCCGCGTTCCAAAAAGTAAAGCAGCAATTCGTCTCCATCTTGGTCTTCTCTTAAGATCTTTATGGCACCGCTTAACAGTAATGGCATTGAAGTTACATGATCTCCAATTTCAATTATGCGCTCGTTCTCTTTAAATTCTTTAAGAACACCGACTTCCGAAATTTCTTCTAAAAGTGACTCTTCAAAAACGAACGAATATGCATCAAATACTTCTTGTACCATCTAAACTATTTCTAAAACTTAAAAATAATATTAATTTATTGATAATTCCTCCATATCATGTTCGAGTAGTGTCATTTTTTTTCGGTGTTCTTTTCTTCTGAAATAAAAAAAGGGTGAAGTTTTAGCTTCACCCTTTTCTAGATCTATTTCTTCTGAAATTTAACTTTTCAAGATCATCACAGATTTTGCATTGATAAATTCATGCAAACCGAAACTTCCATGCTCTCTTCCAAATCCTGAATTTTTAACCCCTCCAAATGGCATATTTGGTTGTGCAAGTCCAAATGAATTTATAAATACCATTCCGGTATCAAAATACTTACTTGCCAATTCTACAGCTTTATCTTCATCTTTAGAGAATATTCCTCCACCAAGCCCAAATCTACTATCGTTTGCAATTCGCATTGCATCTTCATCATCTTTCGCGTGGATCAAAGATGCTACCGGTCCAAACAACTCATCGCTATAAGCAGGTTGCCCTGGTTTCACATTTCCAAGAACTGTTGCTGGATAATAAAATCCTTTTCCATCTGGCACTTTTCCACCACATAAAATTTTAGCTCCGTTTCTTACGCTTTCTTCAACTTGTTCATGAAGCTCATCTCTAAGATCCTCTCTAGCCATTGGCCCAATATCAGATCCTTCTTTAGTAGGATCTCCATGCTTAATTGAACTCATTTTAGCCACAAAGCCTTGTTTAAATTCTTCGAAAACCTTATCCACTACAATAAATCTTTTTGCAGCTACACAAGTTTCACCATTATTGTAGGTTCTACCTTCTACACACTTTTGAACCGCAAGCTCAATATCTGCATCTGCTAATACCATATACGCATCGTTAGAACCTAATTCTAATACCGATTTCTTTAAATTTTTCCCTGCTAATTCACCAATATATTTTCCTGCTGTTGGACTTCCAGTTAAGGTAACTCCGCGAACCAGCTCATTTGCAATAACTTTATCTGAAACTTCATGAGAAATTCGAAGCACAGTAAATAAATTTTCAGGTAGACCTGCATCTAAAAATACTTTTTCAATAAGTAAAGCAGAACCTGTTACATTTTCAGCATGTTTCAGCAAAACCCCATTTCCAGCCATTAAGTTGGCAATAGCATATCGAATTACTTGATAGGTTGGAAAATTCCAAGGTTGGATTCCGTATATTACTCCCATTGGGGAATACGTTATTAAACCTTTTCCTCCATTTGGTAATTCTCTTTTTTCAGCTTTTAAGCTTTTGGGAGCATTTGCCGCTGTCCAATCACAAATTCCAATACAAAGATCTATTTCATCTCCACCTTGACTTTCTAATTTCCCCATTTCTGCGGTCATTAACTTAGAAAGTTCCTCTTTATATTTTCCTAAGCTTTTTCCTATAGCTTTAATTTGTTTCGCTCTATCTTCTGGTGAAACCATTCTCCAATCTAAAAATGCTTTATGGCATTTCTTAACAGCAGCCTCCGTTTCTTTAGCGGTCATTAATTTATAAGATGCTAATTTTTCTCCTGTTGCTGGATTAATCGTTTCAATATTTTCCTTTTTTTTCTTTTTATCTGAAGACATAACTCTGTAATTTTAATTTTAATTCTGTTGCTTAAAAGTAAAATAAAGGGAAAGCAATGGCTCTTAAATGGACGTTAAAGCTTTAATTACAAGGGGTTTTTAATACCTATTTAACAGTTGATGAAGGTTATTTCAGGTAATTGCTGAATAATGTAAAAAGGATTGATCAGAAATCTATCTGAAGCTTACAAATAAAAAAGCAACACTTTCGTATCGCCTTTAATTTGTGTCGGGACGACAGGATTTGAACCTGCGACCACACGGCCCCCAGCCGTGCATGCTACCGGACTGCACCACGTCCCGATTATAATTGTTTCTAAATTAATTTAAAAACTTAAATTCTGAAAGAAGATCACTTCAGCAATAGCTCTTTATAACTGAAAATTATATTTTTTCAGCTTTCTCCTTTGGCAATGTTTTGAAACCTTTTCTATCCATATTTCCCCATCCAGATTTTACTCCGAATATCTTTTTATAATATCCTTGGATCTGCCCTAATACAAGAATTGGATGGTATACAAATGGTTCGAGATAGGCTGCAAGTAAAAGTTCTACAACCTCTTTTCCTGTATTATAATGTTTAAAATTCTTCACGTAAATAAAGATGGAAATTGTAGAAAATATGCAACCTAAAAGATACACACTTGTAAAAAGTAAGATGGCAATATTCCAATTTATTAGGCCTAATACAGTGAATATTACTAAGCTTAATAACCCAATAAATTCCACAATTGGAGCGCCTAATTCAAAGAACATCCAATAGGGATAATAGAATAAGCCCATATCTCTATATTTCCTATTGAAAAATAGATCTTTATGCAATCCCATTGTTTCCCATAGCCCGCGAGCCCATCTATCTCTTTGTTTTATAAGAACATCTATACTATTTGGAGCTTCTGTCCAACAAAGGGTTTCTGGTAGATATACCATTTTATATGGAACTTTAATCTCTTCCATATGCTTCCTTAGCCGAATCCCCAATTCCAGATCTTCTCCAACAGTATGTATGTTAAAGCCATTCACTTCTATCACTCTATTTCTCGCATAAAGTCCGAAGGCGCCAGAGACCAGCATTACTCCGTTAATTTCACTCCAAGCCATTCTACCCAATAAAAAGGCTCGAATATATTCTACAACTTGGATCATTGGGATCAATCGTTCTGGTCAACGCCGTTTCTCTATCACCCCATTTTTAACATCAGAATCATTTATAATTCCAATGGCAGCTCCACAGGCAACAATTTCCTGATCGAACTCTTCTAAATAAGGCCTAACCATTTTTAGTAGAGCGTCCTGTTCTATAATACAATCGGCATCTGTGCACAACACTAATTCTGTAGCGGCAAAATTGATCCCTGCATTATTTGCATCAGATTTTCCTCCGTTATTCTTATCTATTACAGTAAGTTGTTTATACTGTAACTTTCGGCTTCGGTAGATCTTATTAACCGTAGAAGTGGGAATGGGTTGTGTGATGAATGTAGAATCGAAAGGTTCCAGATCATACTTATCTACTAGAAGTTCCAACGTTCTATCTGTACTCCCATCATTAACAATGATCAATTCATAAAACGGATATTGAAGTGCTAGTAAAGATTTTACATTTTCTACAATGGTCTTACTTTCATTATATGCAGGTGCGATAAGGGTAATAGATGGAATATCTGAAGCACTTACTATATCATTTACCTGAAGGAATCTGGCTTTTCTTTTATTTCGAGTTACAGACCTATTGGAAAGCAGGATTGCAAAAAAGTATAAGGCTATTAAACAAAATCCGTAGAAAAGGAAAAAGTAATTTAGAATCCAGTAGATGTAATGATATACATCAATCTCCATTAAAATATTCATTTAAACTGAAATTGATTCACTATCGGCTTTCTGAGTATACTGGTGGTAATGATATTCCTGAACCTCTTCCTTAAATCCGTTATTCCAAAGAATATCTGCCGAACTAAGTTTAATAATATCATTGCCGTTATATAACAAGTCTTTATAAAAAGGAAGATCTATTTCCATAGAAATTCGTTGAATATATTTTAGCAACATGAGTTGCTGTTCTGTATTGCTAATATTATAAAATTTTTCCTTTATTTCTTCAATTTGTTCCGGGCTTAATGAAAATGAAGAGATGCAGTAAATTGCAGCTTCCCGTGTTTCAAATTTTGCATTATCTATAAACTGAATGATGTATGCAATATCTTCAGTAAGGTTGAATTTTCTGATGATTCTCATGATCAATTCATTTGCATAAGGCCTATCACTATTATAAGCTCTCCTTAAATGTTTGAGATCTGGAACTGGATAAAGATCGTTCAACTTTTCTACGATCTTTATTTGTTGCCAAAGTGTCATTTGTCGTTTAAGATATGGCAAAAATCGAAGGCTTTTCCAACCGAGAAAGATCACAATTCCTATTTGCGCTTCTCGTCTCACATAAATATTATCGTTATTTCTAAGTTTTATAAGATCTCTAGTGTACTGACTTTGATCCATCTCATAGATCTCCCGAATACCTCTAGCCTTTATATACCATCTTTTATTGTTTAGTTTGCTAGCAGATGCACCATAGGGAGGGATCTGGGTGAAAAGTGTCTTTAATTTTAAATAATTCACACCAAGAATAGAACGCTGTGTCCGGATCATAAGATCTATTAAATACTGAACATTTCGAGGTTTAGATGGGACAATTCCCACACTTTTTAATTCCCGCTGAATTCCTATAAGATCTGGTTTTTCATTTGGTTTTGGATATAAGTATAATGAGCAAATGCTAGCAAAAGTGTTTTCTATAATTTTTAGCCTTCTAGTTCGCCATTTTCTATAAATCATGGTATAAGCGATAGAACCAAAGATAATCAGCAAAATAATTAGAAGCAGTTTTATTAGAAGTTTTAAAATCTCTGCTTCCATTAGGCTATAAGATTTTGAATGTGGTCCATATCTAGTGGAATCGGGAAAAAACCACTTACGTTTTGGGAAGCTAGAATTTCTTTCTCGATCTTATTCTGACCCATATTGGTGACAATGATCAAGGATTTATGAAGGATAATTTCTTGGATCTGAAATACAAAGTCTAAAGGTGCAATCCCATCAAAAAGAATGTCCGAAATAATAATATCAAAATTTTCAGATTGATCCTCGATTTCCAAATCGTTAATAGAACGAATAGCCTTGCATTCGTACTGGTTTAAGATAACCAGACGCTCTAAGATCTTTAGGATAATGATATCCGCTTGTATTACAAGTGCCTTCCGCATTTTTTAAATGCAGCGGTTTGTAAAATGGTTGGGGTTCAATAACATCATTGTAGGGCAATTTTAAAACGTCAATCGGTAATATTTTTCAATAGGCAACTCCTAGATTTTATTAAGTATTAGGTTTTTAACTCATAAGTTCTACCGTAATATTATCACTTTTTATTGAAATATCACAAATTAGATAGTCTTCAATTTATTAGGTACTTAATAACCAACCCAGATCTACGATATACCTACATTCATGGTTTTAAAATTTTTCGATTTTTATTCTTCTTTTATGAGCACAATAGAAATTCATTAAAAATGAATGGAATTATATAAAAACTTACTTTTGGGCGATTATAATTTATATATCTTTATTTAATTATTCAAATGAACAGCTTTATAACTATCATTATATTAAATAGTTATTGAGATAAATGTTTATAAAAGTAATTTAAAGTACCCTAAAACCCCGTTTTGTGATACAATACCTACCCCAATCTGCAGCTGGAAAAATTAATTTTTCTCCACTTATAAGTCTATTATTGCTTCTACTAGTATTCTCTCATTCCATACAGTCACAAGAAAAACTTTCTTCAGATCAACTTTTTAAGAATGCAAGAACTGCAGCTTTTGATGAAGATGATTATCCAAAAGCCATAATTCTTACCAAAGAAGCCTTGGATATTAGTCCAGACTATTCAGACATCCGAATATTTCTTGGGAGATTATATACTTGGACAGACGAAAAAGAGCTAGCACGAAAAGAATTTGAGCGAGTGATTGAAAAAAATCCAGGCTATGAAGATGCACATTTAGCCTATGGTTATTTAGAATATTGGGATGATAATCCTGAGAAAGCCTTGATCGTTATTGAACCCGGAATCGAAAAAAATCCAGATTCTGAAGGTCTTTTAATGCTGAAAGCAAAAATATTAAACAATCAATCCAAATTCACTGAAGCAAATCAAACTTTAGAAACTCTTTTAAAATACAATCCTAATTATTCTGAAGCACGTGCCTTCAGCCAGAAGATCAAAGATCTTTCTTCAAAAAATCAGATAGGGATCGATTATGATTTTGTGTATTTCGATTAACGCTTTAGGGATCCATGGCACTTAGCAAGTTTTAGTGATGGAAGAAGAACCGGAATAGGTTCTGTAACCGGAAGACTTAATTATGCCAATAGATTTACAACTAACGGAGTTCAATTTGAAGTAGATGCTTATCCTAGATTTTCTGATACTTTCTATGCCTATGTAAGTGGAGGAATTTCAGAAAACGGAGGGATCTTCCCAAGATATCGTGCAGGCTTTTCGCTTTATGCTAATCTTCCAAAATCTTTTGAAGCCGATGCCGGTTTCAGGTTTTTAAGCTTCAGCAGGTCTACATGGATCTATACAGCTTCCGTAGGAAAATATTACAGCAATTACTGGTTTAATTTAAGAACCTACTTAACTCCTTCTAACAATTCAATTTCAAAATCTATTTCTTTAACCGTAAGGTATTACCTAGCTGGAGCAGACGATTTCCTAAGTTTACGGGTTGGATCCGGACTTTCTCCAGACCGTCCTGAAAACTATTATTTGTATAATAGCGACGATGAAATTGTAGGAACACTAGATCAAAAAGATCTAAAATCGAGCAATATTTCTTTAGGTTATAGAAAATCTATTAAACAATCTAATATCTTTTCTATAGAAGTTGGTGCAGAAAATCAAGAATATGCGCTGGATAAAAAAGGATATCAATTCACTATTGGTGCAGGATTTACCAAAAGGTTTTAAGCATGAAAAAAAATATCTTCTTCACCATTTTATTGCTTCTGCTTTTTCTACCAGTGTTTATGTGGCTTGCTTGGCTGTTCACACCTAAAACCAAATTTGTAGCAGCTATTGTAGATAAAACCGTGCTCACCAAACAAGGCCAGGAACATATCTCCTTCAACTGGATATTAAATTACAATAGATACACCAAAACTTCAGTAGATCCTTATGAAATTGATCATGATTACTTCGGCTTTTTTCCGCTAGAAGATGAAGAATTTAAACTGAAAGGATTAGAGCGTTTTACTTCGAAACAACTGGAGCAGCTTACGGCAGATTCAGACATGGCATATTTTACCGACACCTACGGAATCTATAATAATGAATGGTTTCAGAAAACAAATGTGAACGAACGTTCGGGGATGCTTTATGGAGGATTAAGCGACAAGGATATTGAATTTCTTCAGCTTATGAAGAAGAATAAGAAATTGATCATTACCGAATTTAACACTATAGGTTCTCCTACCCAATCCAGAAATAGGGCTTTATTTGAAGAATTGTTCGCTTTAAAATGGACGGGATGGACGGCACGTTATTTCGATAATTTAGATCCAGACATGAATAAAGAATTGCCGCAATGGTTAATTAATAATTACAAGAAATCTCACAACAATATCTGGCCCTTCAAAAAATCGGGGATTGCATTTGTGAACGATCAAGACCAAGTAGTTATCTTAGAAGACGAAAGGCATCTAACAGATCCCATTCCGTATATAGAAAGTAATAAATTTGCTCAAGAGCACTATGGTTTACCTGCATCCATTAAATATTCTTTTTGGTTCGATGTGATGCAGCCAAATACTAAGGTAAACGATGTGATCTCTACGTTTAAGATAAGTACTAATAAAGAAGGTATTCAGGAATTGGTGAAAAATGGAATTCCCATCTCCTTTCCTGCCATCACCATGCATAATAAAGAAGATTATAGTTTCTTCTATTTTTCAGGCGATTTTAGCGATAATCCAATTGGGATAACTTCATCTTATTTTAAAGGAATAGGTTACTTTAAAAGTATGTTCTACAATGAAGATGATGAAGCAGAACGAGTTAGCTTTTTCTGGAAATATTACCGACCACTTATCAATACGATTTTAGAAGATTACAGAAACCAGTAATTCTTTAGTTATTAGAATATTTAGCGTAGATAGAGTCTGGAATAATTTTCTTTCCTAATTCTATTTCTGAATTCTTCTTCTTGAATTGTTCGAAAGCTCCGATCAATTGCTCTTTTTGTGCAGCATCCTCGCTAAGCTCTTCTCCTAGATCTGAATTTAACTTATAAAGATCGGTGCCGTTTAAATGAAACTCTCCCATTACAAAATCCTTTAGATCTGTTTTGGTTTGCATTAATGGCACATAGTGAATGTTTTGGAAACTTCTTGTGGTATCTAAACCTTGACCAACCCAGCTGGTATATTTTGGTGTTTTAATATTATGATTGGTCTTTAAATAAGCTAAAAGACTTGGAGCAATGTTGTAATGTGTAGAGACAGAGGATATTTCTGCAGTTCTCTTTAACAAGGGTGAGAACATGATTAAAGGCACATGATATCTATCTATTTTAGTACTCATTGGGATCTCCGGAATTCGGTGATCCCCTGTGATTAAAAAGATGGTGTTATTATAATCTGCTCTCTTCTTATATTCAGCAAAAAATTTCTTTAAAGCATCATCTGCATACATGATAGTTTGATATTGATTCTTATAATTTCTATGATCGTTCTTCTCATCTTCATTAAATTGTAACTCATCCATTCTCTGCTCGAAGATGTTGTTATATTTTTCGGTTTCATCTATTAAAAATGGACTGTGAGTAGTAACGGTTAGCAGCACACTTAACTGAGGTTGTGTAGCATTTTCGTCTCTAGAACTTAAGAAATATCTAAACAACTCTTTATCATTATAACCCCAAGTAAAGCCATTATTGGTTGGCAATTTCTTATATCCTGGAGGAAAAGTACTTTCATCTTTTAGCTCATCTAGCTTATTATTGTTAAGATACATTGCCATATTATCGAATTGCGCATCTCCCCCGTAGTAGAAGGAAGTTCTGTACCCATTCGCTTTTAGAATATTTAATAAGGATAACTGATCAGGCATTTTATCGCCCAATCCTAAAAATCCGTTTTCTGCAAAAGGAAGTGATCCCAATAAAGAGGGTAACACCGTAAAGGTTCTACCTCCTTGACTTAAAAAGTTTTTCCAATACATGCTTTCCTGAGACAATTCACTTAAAAATGGTGTAAAGTTTCCAAGGTAAGCTCCATCGTTGGTAAAAGCTCTACCCAATCCTTCAACTACAATAATAACCACGTTTGGAGGTGTTTCTTGAGGTGAGAAAAAAGGAGTTAACACATCATTGGTAACCTCATCATGTAAAAAAGGATAATTCTCTTCATCTATAAAATTGAAAGCAATTCCTTCGCTAAAATTATTGATGAAATCTCCAATATAATTATCGGCATAAATATCTGTTTCGAAAACTACAGGATTATAATATGAGTATGCACTACTATAAAAATGATCTGATTTATTTGTCACTAAACTATTCGCATAATCTGAATCTAAGCTCACTTTTCCAACCGCCTTATATCCACTAAAAGACATAAATACTAAGGAAATTAGCGGTAAAGCTAAGGCTAGATAAAAAGCAGGTTTAACCTTTTTAGTAAAGAAATGGGTTGACACCAGAACAATTCCAATAAGTATAATAAAAGTAATCACTGAAACTGCATTTAAGCCTCCAGAAGACCCCACGGTTTGTTTGATATCCTCGAAGCTGTATCCAAAAAGATCAGCTCCCAGCATCACCAAGGCTGCATTAAAATAATTAAGCAGAATTATCTGGACCACGAAAAATACAAACAAGGCAACCTGGAAAGTAAATCTCGCTATTCTTGGTGAAAGCAAATAGATAGGAACAAATATTATATAAAGGATCAATATCCATTTCAGCCAAAATAAAAGATCTAAATACCCGCTCCACAACAACAGATCAAAAAATCCGCTAGGCAACCCATTAGTTATTGCGTTTAAACCGATTTCTGCAGCGCTAAAAACAAACATTAGTATCAACCAGACAATAGCAAAACTTGCAAATGATCTGGTAGCAAATATTAATCTTTCTTTAATAGGTAGTCTTTGGGTATCCTTAACCATTCTTTGAATAAGTAAATAGGCGAATTGGGACTCGCTGATAATTAATGTAATCAAAAATATAATTATTTTCTTATAAAAATTATCAAATCATTAAGTAATAAAGGGATGCATAAATATTTAATCAGAGCATCTATTTTAATAGTATCTAACTTGTTTACTAATAGTATTACTATTACTTTTGTGACCTAAACTTTCATTGATGCAAGATTTATTAAAAAATTTACAGATAAAGGTTCACGAAAAGACCTATGTGAAGGATCCTGAAACTTCAGATTTGGGAAAAAGAATCATTTCACATAGCATTGAACTTATAAACGAAATAGGTTTTGAAGCATTCAATTTTAAAAAATTAGGATTGAAAATTAAATCTAATGAAAGCTCTATATACAGGTATTTCGAAAACAAGCATAAACTTTTACTATATCTAACCTCTTGGTATTGGGCATGGATGGAATATCAAATTGTTATCCAGACCTTTAGCATTGCAGATCCGGAAGAAAAATTAAAAAAGATCATCACGATTATTGCAGATAAAATTGAGAACGATTCTAACTTTTCTCATATTAATGAAAGATTGCTTAATAAGATTGTGATCTCCGAATATTCTAAATCGTTTTTAACGAAAGAAGTAGATACCGAAAATAAAGAAGGTTATTTTACTATTTATAAAAGACTTATTTCTCGAGTAAAAGATGCAATAAGTGCAGTAAATGAAGATTATGAATATAAACTATGCTTAGCCAGTAATTTGGTAGAAGGATCTTTGCATCAACATTTTCTATCAGATCATTTTACCTCGATTACCAATTGCGATGAAAAAATAACCCCATCTGATTTTTACACCAATTTAATTTTTAATGCCCTTAAACAATAATATATGAAGAAGGTAATGACACCTTGGACACGATTTGTGAATTTACTTCAAATTGATAAACGGGACATTAGACATATTTTTTACTACGCTATTTTCGCAGGACTTGTTGCTCTAACGCTTCCGTTAGGAATTCAAGCTATTATTAACTTAATTCAAGGGGCGCAAGTTTCTACTTCTTGGATCGTGCTAGTGGTCCTTGTTACCTTAGGTGTGGCTTTTCAAGGAATATTGCAAATTATGCAGATAAGAATTTTGGAAAATATTCAGCAAAAAATATTTACAAGATCATCATTCGAGTTTGCTTATCGTTTTCCAAAAATAGAATGGAGCGAGCTTCTGGATCACTATCCACCAGAATTGGCAAATCGCTTCTTCGATACGCTTACTGTTCAAAAAGGCTTATCTAAGATCTTATTAGATTTTCCAACGGCAATTCTACAGATATTATTTGGGCTAATATTACTTTCATTATATCATCCATTCTTTATTATCTACGGATTATTACTGGTGATCCTAGTGTACTTTGTATTCCACTTCACTGCAAGAAAAGGTCTTGAAACTAGTTTAAATGAATCTACTAATAAGTACGCCGTAGCGCATTGGTTGCAGGAAATAGCTAGATCCATCACTAGTTTTAAATTATCCGGAAGCACCTCCCTAGCTATGGAGAGAAATAATAAGTTGACTGAAAATTATTTGAAAGCTAGAGAAAGCCACTTTAGAATTCTCTTGCTTCAGTTCATCCAGATGGTTGGTTTTAAAGTGCTAGTAACCGCTGGATTGCTGTTGATAGGTGGATTATTGGTTCTTAATCAAGAAATGAATATTGGACAATTTGTAGCTGCGGAAATTATTATCCTTCTTGTAATTAATTCCGTAGAAAAACTAGTTACCGGCTTAGAAAGTTTTTATGATGTACTCACATCTCTAGAAAAAATAGGCAAAGTAGTAGATAAAAAATTAGAAGATCATGAGGGCATAGATCCTTTTGAAAACAACAATACCGCTACCCTATCTATAGAAAATCTAACCTACACCTTTGAAGATGGAAACAGAGTTTTTAAAGATTTAAGTATGGAAGCAGAATCTAAAGACAGAATCGTTATTAAAGGTCCGTCGGGTTCCGGGAAGTCTACCC
Source organism: uncultured Antarcticibacterium sp. (assembly GCA_964636585.1). Classification (GTDB taxonomy): domain Bacteria; phylum Bacteroidota; class Bacteroidia; order Flavobacteriales; family Flavobacteriaceae; genus Gillisia. The sequence goes on along the minus strand of CAZWSP010000043.1, from coordinate 6,575 downwards.
TCTTTAAACTACTATCGGGAATTATGAAGCCTACGCATGGAAGTATGTATATTAATAATACTAATTTTGATGGAATGAAATTAAATGCCTACAGATCTCAGGTAGGACAAGTGCTTCCGGATCAAATGCCTTTTGAAGGAAGTATTTATGAAAACATCACTTTTGGTAATAACGCAATTTCCAGGTTAGATATAGATCGAGTGATAAAAGACTTGGGATTGCAGGAGTTTGTTAGAACTAAAACAAAAGGAATAGAAAGCAATATTTTTCCTCAGGGTCAGAAAATTCCTCATACCATTTCAAAACGTATTCTTATTGCCCGAGCTATCGTGCATAATCCTAAAATATTGCTATTAAAAGATGCTTTGGAACATTTTGAAGATGAGGAAGCTAAAAAATTAATGGCCTATCTCTCACATCCGGATAAACCTTGGCTTCTCATTGTTTCCGGTAGAAACAAGGATTGGGAAATGTACTGTAATAAACAGATCATTTTGCACAAAAATAGTTCCCTAAAAAATTAAAATACATGCTCAATATATCTCATAATCAATTAAATAAAAAGATTACGCTGGATAATTATTCGGCATACAAATCTGTGCATAAAAGTAAACATTTTAAGTATTTCAATAGGTTTTTAGCTGCCTTTGCAATTATTGGAGTGATCATTTTATTTTTACCGTGGACGCAAACTGTTTCCGGGACTGGCTCTGTAACTACTTTAACTCCAGAACAACGCCCTCAAACCATACAGTCAGTTATTCCCGGGAAGATCGAAAAATGGTTCGTACGAGAAGGAGATTACGTTAGCAAAGGCGATACTATTTTATTTATTTCTGAAATAAAAAATGAGTATCAAGATCCTAACCTTGTATTGCGTACAAGGGAACAAAGAGATGCCAAAAGCAGTGCTGCTGTGTCTTATCAAGACAAAGTGAATGCATTATCTCGCCAGATAAATGCTCTTGAAAATGAAAGAGTTTTACAAACCGAACAAGTAAAGAACAAACTGAAGCAAGCACAGTTTAAAATTAAGAGTGACAGTATAGATCTAGTGGCTGCCAAAACAAATAGAGATATTGCTGAAAAACAATTTGATCGTACACTTACCCTGCAGCAAGAAGGTTTAAAATCTACGGCAGATGTAGAAGATAAACGACTAAAATTGCAGGAAACAGAAGCAAAACTAATAAGTCAGGAAAATAAATTATTGGCTAGTAGAAATGAATTTATTAATGCCCAACTAGATATTAATAGAACAGCTGCGCAATATGCGGAAAAGATAAGCAAAGCGCAAAGTGATAAATTCACAGCAAGTTCTGCTCAGTTTGATACCGAAGCACAAGTTTCTAAATTAGAAAACTCGACAGCAAATTATGAAGTAAGAAGTAAGCTTCAATTTATTCTTGCTCCGCAAAATGGCTATATTAATAAAGCTATTAAATCTGGTATTGGAGAAACTTTTAAAGAAGGAGAACAATTGGTTGGTATTATGCCATCTGATTATGATCTAGCCGTAGAAACCTTTGTGAGACCTATAGATCTTCCACTATTACATATTGGAGAAGATATTAGAGTACAATTTGATGGCTGGCCGGCAATTGTATTTAGTGGTTGGCCAGACGCTTCTTTCGGGACTTACGGAGGTAAAGTAGTAGCGGTAGAATCTTTTATTAGTAGTAATGGTAAGTTTAGGGTATTAATAGCTCCGGATAGTGATACCGAGCAATGGCCTAAAAATGTAAGAGTTGGTTCTGGAGCAAGAACTATAGCGCTGCTTAATGATGTGCCTATCTGGTATGAGTTGTGGAGACAGCTAAACGGATTTCCACCAGATTATTATGTGCCTGCAAATACAGAAACCGCTAAAGCCAAATAATAATGAAAAACTTAGTCAGTTCTATATTGATATTTGGTTGCTTATTATTCACAGCATCTGCAGTTTCTCAAAATGAAGATCAATTTCTTAGTTTCGAAGAATATCTAGCATACGTTAAAGAGCATCATCCATTAATGAAACAAGCAAATCTTACATTAAGTATGGGAGAAGCTAATTTATTAAGAGCACGGGGAGGTTTTGACCCAAAGATCGAAGTAGACTACGGAACTAAAAAATTCAAGAATACAGATTATTACAATCTTCTAAATTCCACTTTTAAAATACCTACTTGGTACGGAGTTGAGTTCAAAGCTAATTTTGAAAAAAACTCAGGAGAATATCTTAATGCTAATCAAAAAATACCGGATGAAGGTTTATACAGTGCAGGAATTTCTTTGTCTCTGGCTCAAGGTTTATTAACCAATGAGAGAATGGCTTCATTAAAACAAGCCAAATTCTTTTTACAACAATCTAAAGCAGATAGAGATCTGCTGGTGAATACTATTTTATATGAAGCCAGCTTAGCTTATTTTGAATGGATAGAGGCAAGTAATGAAAAAGAGATTTATTTTAATTTTCTGGAAAATGCAAGAACGAGAGTTAATGCCGTGACCAGAAGTGTGGAAGAAGGTGATAAAGCAGCAATTGACATTACTGAAGCTAGGATCTCGCTTAGAAATAGAGATTTAGAGTTGGAAATGGCTAATTTGAAATTAAGAAAAGCATCGCTTCGTGTAAGCAATTATATTTGGCTCAATAATATTCCATTAGAGTTGGAAGATGAGGTAAAACCTGTAATGCCGGAAATAAATGTTCTAGAAAATGTTTTAATTCTGGAAGGAATAACTAATCTTGAAGAAATTTCTATAGAGCATCCAAAACTACAAAGTCTTATTGCCAAGAGAAAAGGGCTTGTAGTAGATAGAAATTTAAAACGCAATAAGCTGTTGCCAAAAGTAGATGTTCAGTATAATTTTCTATCGGAAGAATATGATCAAGTTAATAACTTCAATCTTGATAATTACAAGGCGTATCTAAATATAAGTTTTCCACTCTTTTTAAGAAAAGAGCGAGGAGATCTTAAGCTAGCTAATTATAAATTGCAAGATATAGATTACAGTTTTGCTTCAGAAAAACTTGCTATTACGAATAAAATTTCGGCAATTAAAGTGGAAATAATGTCTCTAAGCACTCAAAACACACTTATAGATGAGATCGTGGAAGATTATAATGCATTGGTAATTGCAGAGGAACGAAAATTCTTCTTAGGTGAGAGTTCTTTATTTCTAATAAATGCTAGAGAACAAAAATTAATAGATTCAAAAGTTAAGCAAAACGCTCTGCTTATTAAGCAACTTAACGCAACCGCAAACTTGTACAATGCCTTGGGAAATACTGAGGTTAATCTAAACTAATAGCGTCGCATAAATATTCCAGAAGAGAATGATGGTCCATAGAACGGTTCGAAACCAGTTTCTTCTAACTAATTTATGCAAGAGCGGTTTGTTAATATTATTTTTAGCAATGCTATTATGAATAGGAACAAACTGAAGAAATGTGGATATCCAAATAGCAAGGATTAGTATGAGTATTATTATATTTTCAATAGTTGCATTATAAATAAGTTGAATTACCGCAAGTGTTAATTGCCCCAACATAAGTGGAATTACAATCACCGCAAGTCTTTTGGTATACACTTGATGCCAAGTATTTAAATTAGCATTTGAATAATGTAAAAAGCTTGGATATACAATTAATTGGATCATCCAGATCAATACGAAAAGCCCGGCATCAAATAATATTCTTATAGCTTCAATATCCATTTAAACTCTTATAATTTTTCTAAAAACTTTTCTGCGATCTCTATATGCTTGATTCGTTTTTCCACAGGCATTTTATCGAAAGAGGAAATCAATATTCCCAGTCTGGGGTTTTGCTTAAAAAAATCTCGATGAGTATCCATAAAGCGCCAGAAAAGGGCATCCCAAACCTCTTGCCACTCCCCTTTTTTATAATTGCTCATTTTCATTATATAGTTGCTACCGCTTATATAAGGTTTGGTTGCCATTAATCCGCCATCTGCAAACTGACTCATTCCGTAAACATTAGGAACCATTACCCAATCATAACTATCTATAAAAAGTTCCATGAACCATTTATAAACTTCATCTGGATCTATTTCACAAAGAAGCATAAAATTACCCAATATCATTAATCGTTCTATATGGTGGCAATAACCGGTCTTTAAAACCTTTTTAATTGTTTGGTCTACCGGCAATATTCCGGTGGTTCCGTCATAAAAAGACTTAGGGATCTTTCTTTTAAACCCCCAGAAATTTTTGGTTCTGGCATCACTTCCTCTACTCTCATACATCCCTCTAATAAATTCTCTCCAACCGGTAAGCTGCCTTACAAAACCTTCTACCGAATTTATTGGGATCTCATTTTCTTTTGCATACAAAAGGCTTTCAGAAATTATAAAAGCTGGAGTGATTAGCCCAACATTAAGCATGGGAGTTAGCACGCTATGATTTAGAATAGAATGCTCGGCAACGATGGCATCTTCATAAGTCCCAAACTCTAAAAACCGTTGTTCTAAAAACTGCTGAAACCAAACTTTACTACTTTCAAAAGAAGTAGGATATAAAGAATAGTTATCTAAATCGCCTATATTATCAGGGAAGTTGGTAGAAATGTAAGAAACCGCTTCTTTATAAAATTCGTCTGTATCCGGATATTGTATTGCTGGAGGTAATTTCCTTGCTGGATATTTCTTTCTGTTCTCCGCATCAAAAGACCATTTTCCTCCTGTTGGATAACCATCAGATTTTATTAAAATATGTGCTTTCTCACGCTGCTGTTTGTAAAAGGTAGCTTGAAAATATTTCTTTTTATCTTTTCTGAAAAAAGGCTGAAGCTCTTCAGATGTATTCAAAAAAAGAGAAGTTTCCAGAATTGTTCTCTCTATATTATAATTTTCACAAGATCTTTCAATTCTTTTTTGAAGCCAATTATCTACTGGATCTACATAATGAATATGAGTAAATTCATTCTCATGCAAAAAGGAAATACACTTACGGATATCAGAAATTGAATTAGTAGTTTCAATATATATAACTTCCTTTCCCTTCGATTTCAGAAAAACTTCATACTGCTTCATAGAAGCTCTATGAAAAGCTAATTTTTGTTTGTGGAAATTAAATTCTTTGAAGAACAAGAATTCTTCTATTAAATAAATAGGAAATTCATTTTCGAGAAGTGCTGAATTCTCAAAAAGCTGATGCGGAAATATTAGATTAACTGCTTTCATTTAGCTCTTGTTTCTTCTGCAACGCTCACTGCAATATTTTACATCGTCCCAATCACGCTCCCATTTCTTACGCCAGTTAAATGGTTTCTCACAAACCAAACAGATCTTTTGTGGGAGCTCCTGTTTTTTCATTTTTTGAAATTAGGAACTTTGGGTAAACGTACATATGGATATTGTGCAATCTTCTTGAGTTCATAATAACTATTCAAACCAGAAATACCAACAGCGTTGGTTTTTTCCAGATCTACATCTTCCGCTTTAACAGCTTCATCTGGCATCATTAAATGAACTATTTCTCCAATCACCAAAACAGTTCCGTTCAATTTAATATTTATTACTTCCTTTAGATTCAGCCCCATTTTAAACTGACTTTCTTTCACGAATGGAGCTTCAAAATTTTCAATAAACTCTTCTGTTAACCCGCAACGGTCAAATTCAGATATCAAAGCATCAAATTTCCCTGAAGTATAATGAGCATTTTTTACAAATTCTGGATGAATATGATTGATGGTAAACTGTTCATTTTTCAAGATATTTCTGTAGGTATCGCCAACTTCATCTGTTTGAGGTCTTGAAATGAAGCCTAAAAGTGCTGGATTGCTACCTAAGTGCACCACAGAACTAAATATTGCCACATTGGTAACTCCATCTTCTGATACGGTTCCAATTAGATTTGCAGGCTTTACTCCGCTTACAGAATTAATTATTTTAAGCCTGGATACGCGATCCATCGCTTCAATATCTTCTTTAGTGTAATGCATTTTAATAGGTTTAATTCGAAAAGATCAAAAAATGATCTCCTTTTTACATTTCTTCCAATAAGCAAAAAATGATGGATAATATCCTTTTACGCTAAACATCCAATCTCTAGGGATCTCGGTACCTTGATAATCTAAATTTAAAGGATGTTCTTTATAATAGATGTCTTTCAACTTATAATCTGATACCAATTCTCTAAAAGAGCCAACATAGACCTGCACATTTTCAATATTCTTTGCTAATCCTAAAATAAAATCTATGGTTTTTTTTGAAACAGGATACTTTTCAAAATGAGAAGGTTCGAGTAATAAGATTCTGTTTGCTTTCTTATCTTTTTCCCATAGCGGATCTAAATTGTAGAGATTATAAATATAAGAAGGTAATTGGGGGTCAACATTTATACTGGATTTTTCAGGTAAAGGAGTTTTAAGATCTAATTTTTCTGAAGCTTTAAGAATATCTGGAACTTCCCAGGTATTAAAGTCGTCATAAGAAACATCAAGAAAAGTTCCCTGCTGATCGCTATAACAGAAAGTGTTGATGTTCTCCTGATTTGTATAATACTTTTTATTGCTATTAGCACCAGCAACCCATTGCCAGCTTAGTGCATTGCTTGCCCAATCTGCA
>CAZWSP010000042.1:0-23342 GCA_964636585.1 uncultured Antarcticibacterium sp. | reverse complement strand
TAGAAGCTGAATCTGTGAATCCTTGGGTCAAGAGCGATGTTGTAACCCTTAAAAAAGGAGATGCACTTAATTTATCGGTGGAAGATAACACCGTAGATGTAGCTGCACAAAACTGTTTGTTCAATATTTTTAAGGCGGAAGATCTTAAAAAAGCGATTGAAGAAATGTACCGAGTACTAAAGCCTCACGGAAAATTGGTGATGAGCGATCCTACTTGTGAGCAACCAATGAATGACGAGCTTCGTAATGATGACAGACTACGTGCTTTGTGTTTAAGCGGAAGTTTGCCAATTGCAGAATATGTAAAAGCGCTTACAGATGCTGGTTTTGGAACTATAGAAATTAGAGCTAGAAAACCTTACCGTATTCTAGATCCTAAGAGCTATCCAACAGATGATTTAATCTATATCGAATCTATTGAAGTTGCAGCCATTAAAGATCCTATGCCAGAAGACGGACCATGTATCTTTACCGGGAAAGCCGCGATCTATTACGGAGATGAAGCCTATTTTGATGATAAGTTAGGACATATTTTATTAAAGAATCAGCCTTTGGCAATTTGCGACAAAACTGCAGCGGCTTTAAAAAGTCTTGGAAGAGACGATATTTATTTTAGCGAATCTACCTTCCATTATGATGGTGGGGGATGTTGTTAAAAAAAGCTTCGACAAGCTCAGCTTTACAATTAATATTCGTGGGATTTTTTAAATACTCGCTGTAGGGTATAATGTCATTCCGACGAAAAGAGGACTCTAATAATCTACAAAATGTAAATTCTAGATCCTTCGACAAACGTAGGATGACACTGGTTTTGATTATTTATTTTTAATAAACTGTCACATTGAGCTTGTCGAAATGTGAAAACAAAATAACAAGTGCTTAAAACACAAATTATGAAAAGATATATTTATTTAGCACAAATTGCTTTGTTGAGTTCCATAGCAATTTCCATGAGCAGTTGCAACTTAATTTCTTCCGCTGGATTATCCAGTAAAGGATTACCTACTGCGGAAGCTCCAGCAGAGTTACCTTCTGGAACATCAGCTTCAGAAGTAATTGTAGATCACAGCGCTTGGAACAGTTTACTCCAGAAATACGTTTCTAAAGAAGGCTTGGTGAATTATAAAGGTTTTGCGAAAGACACCCAAAAGTTAGATGACTATTTGTTAATGCTTTCTAAGAATAAACCTACAAAAGATTGGTCTGTTCAGGAACAACTTGCTTATTACATCAATTCGTATAATGCGAATACGGTTAAATTGATATTGAATAATTATCCTACCAAGAGCATTAAGGATATAGATGGCGCTTGGACGAAGGATATTGTAAACATTGGGGATGTGAAGATATCTTTAGGCGGAATTGAAAACAGCATCCTAAGAAAAATGAACGAACCAAGAATTCATTTTGCTATTAACTGTGCTTCCGTTTCTTGTCCTAAATTATTAAATGAAGCTTTTACAGCTTCAAAAATCAATGAGCAGTTAGATAAAATAACCAAAGAATTCATCAATTCAGATAAGAATGATATTGCAAAAAATTCAGCTAAAGTATCTTCTATTTTTGATTGGTATAAAAAAGATTTCACCACAAATGGAATGACCGTGGTAGATTACATTAACCAATATTCTAACGTGAAAATTGCTGAAGGAACTGCTATTTCTTATAAAGAGTACAACTGGAATTTAAACGAACAGAAATAAGATGATAAGCATTATAATCCCTGTTTTTAATGAAGAAACCGGAATTCTAAAGCTTATAGAACACCTAAAAAGCGCATCTTCCTTTCCTGAAAATGAACTTATAATTGTAGATGGAGGAAGTACCGATGCTACGTTGAGTTTATTGGAAGATCTAGAAGATATTAGTTTTACCACTTCTGATAAAGGAAGAGCAAAACAAATGAATAAAGGGGCACAGATCGCAAGGTTTAATGTCCTTTATTTTTTACATGCAGATAGTTATCCGCCCAAAAATTTTGACGCCCTCATTCTGGATGAAATTGAAAATGGAAATCATGCAGGTTGTTTCCAAATGAAATTTGATCTGGATCATTGGTGGTTAAATTTGATGGGTTGGTTTACAAAATTTAATCATAAAGCATGCAGAGGTGGAGATCAATCTTTATTCATAACCAAGGAATTATTTCAGGAATTAAGTGGTTTTAATGAAGATTTTATTGTTTATGAAGACAATGAACTTATTGGAAGATTGTATAAGAAAGACGCCTTTACAGTGATTACCGCTTCCATTACCACCTCAGCAAGAAGGTATGAACAAGTTGGGATTTGGAAACTTCAGTATTGTTTTGCAATTATCTACCTAAAACGCAGAATGGGCGCATCGCCGCAGGAACTATACGATTATTACAAGCGTGCTAATTCCTAAGAATTTCTCCATAAAAACTTCTAACGGTTTCTAAAGCGGGTTTATTTTGCGGAGTAAACTGGTTGTTTTCCATTCTTCCCACTCGATCTATATCATGAAACCATTTCCAAAGAAAGCCGCCAGCAAACCAATCTTCTTTCCAAAATTCCTGATACAATGCCAAAAGCGCATCAGCCTGTAACTTATCGTTAACAGATGTGATCTCTCTGGAGGAATCCCAAGGTTGCTTTGCCGCATAATCGGTATTTCTGTAGCCATATTCGGTAAATACAATTTGCTTGGCATTTTTACTAGAAAGCTTTTTTAGTTGTTCTTTATGTGGTTTCCATGCTTCCCGTAATTGCTCAAGACTAGGAGATCTATCTTCATGTAAAGGAAAATAAGCATCTACTCCTATTAGATCTAGTTCACTCCAAAATTGTACGTTATCTACTTTATCCCAGTTTTCGGCATACGTGAGTTCTCCTTTATAAAATGTTCTAATTTCAGCAATCAATCCCTTCCAAAAATCTTTGCGCTCATTTGCAAACTCATATAGTTCGGTTCCTAAACAGATTATTTCCACATTTTCTTCCGCAGCCATTTTTGCATACAGCATGATAAATTCTTTATAACCAGCTTCAAATTTTATCCAATCTTCTTCAGAAGTCATTTTAATATTTCCGGTAAACTCGCCTCTTCTAATCCATATCTGAGGTTTCACCATTACCTTCAAACCTTTTTCATGGAGCAATTGCGTTGTTTTTCTAACACCATCTAATCGTTCACCTTGCCATTGTCTTTCATTATTAAATTTAAGATCTGGGCTAGAAAGACTATCCATAAAAGCGAAAGGCATCACCGCAACCGCATTGGCATTTACTTCTATAATTGGTTGAATATGGTCTAAGGAAATCAGGTCTCGAGAAGCTACTAAACTAATCCCGTTTAGTTTGGGTCTTTGCTTATTTGGCGTCTGACTTTGGCAGGAATTCAGAGTAAATATCAATACTAACAACAGAATAATCCTACCACTGAAGCAGTTAAGAAACCTTTCAAAAACATTTTTCACGCCCTTCATTTACCCTGAGATTATTAGTATAGTAAGCTAAGAATAAAGTTGCAAGAAGTTCTATATTTTCATGAAAATTTATAAAAAAGGAAACCATAAGTAATAGGCCAACAATTTATTTGAAACCTTGGGATTCTCCTATATTTCTGCGTACTTTACTCTGGCATTAATTAGCCATTTCTTTAACCAATATTAAAAATTTATGGAGCATATTGTGATTATCGGAAATGGGATCTCCGGCATTACCGCCGCCAGACATATCAGAAAAAACTCCGATAAACAGATCACTGTAATTTCTGCTGAAAGTGATTATTTTTTTTCACGAACAGCATTAATGTATGTGTATATGGGCCATATGAAGTGGGATCATCTGAAACCCTATGAAGATTGGTTTTGGGAAAAAAATAGAATAGCTCTCAAAAATGCCATTGTATCGAAGGTTTCTCCGGAAAATAATCTCCTTACTTTTTCCGATGGTGAAACTATGAGCTACGACATATTGATAATAGCTTCCGGCTCTAGTTATAATAAATTTGGCTGGCCAGGTCAAGATCTGCTTGGCGTTCAAGGTATGGTTACCAAGCAAGACTTGGAATTGCTTGAAGAAAATACCAAAACTTGCAAAAAAGCAGTAATAGTAGGCGGTGGACTTATTGGCTCTGAACTTGCCGAAATGCTTTCAACTCGCAATATTCCTGTTACTTTTTTAGTGCGTGAATCCAGTTTTTGGAATGGTGTACTTCCAGAAGGAGAATCGGAGATCATTAACAAACATATTAAAGAACATCATATAGACCTTAGGTTAAATTCTAGTTTAAGAGAAATTCTATCTGATGAAAATGGCCGGGCACGAGCTGTTATTATTGAAGAAACCGGTGAAGAAATAGCTTGTGATCTTGTAGGTTTGACAGCAGGAGTCTCTCCAAATATTTCATTTCTCAAGGATTCTGGAATCAACTTAGGACGAGGTGTAAAAGTGAATAGATCCCTGCAAACCAATTTCGAAAATATTTTTGCCATAGGAGATTGTGCCGAACAACATGAGGCGATAGACGAAAGAAGACCTATTGAAGCTGTTTGGTATACAGGAAGAATGATGGGCGAAGTGGTTGCTCAAACCATCTGCGGAAATCCTATGGAATACAAACCTGGACATTGGTTTAATAGCGCTAAATTCTTCGATATAGAATATCAAACCTACGGTTGGGTGTTTGCAAAACCTCGAGAAGGAGAAGCTCATTTTCATTGGCAGCATACAGATGCTAAAAAATGCATCACCATTAATTACGCAGAGAACAACGGGAAATTTATTGGAATAAACACCTTTGGAATAAGGATGAGACATGAAGTTTTTGATAAATGGCTTACCGAAGAACGTTCTGTAGAATTTGTAATAGCACATTTAAAACAAGCCAATTTTGATCCTGAATTTTACGACACCTATGAAAACGAAATAAAAAAAGCCTTTCAAAATCATCAACCTGTAGCTCAATAAACCCTAAAAATTACACGTATTATGGAAAAGAATATGTCCTTAACAGGTGATACTTCCAATTCTCTTAACTCCTCCCAAAAACTCGCTTCTTTCTTAGGGTTAGCTGGTCTTTTTATCTTGGTGCTTTCCAACTTCAACTTAAACTTTCCGCATAGATCGTTATGGCTACTTTTCTCCTTATCTGCTATTGGAATTGGTATAATCTGGTTTGCACAAGCCACCTATTCAAACAAAACTGAAGGCATTAAAAACGATGGGGTTTGGTTCAAGTCTATTTCTGCTCGAGGCTTATTAGCATGGATCACGGCATTATCCCTAACCGGATTTTATATCGTTCTTTATTTTTACCCACAATTTTTAGGATTAAATGCTGAAGGTGAAAATACCGGTATTGTTGCCTTCTTCGACCCTTTAAGCAGGTTGTTAAGTGGCAATCCGGCAAGTCAGTGGTTTGTATACGGAACCTTATATACCATTGCAATCTTTTCCTTCGGAATAAAATTCATCTGGAAATACAGGCATAATAGATATGAACGTTTACGCACATTTTCTGTGATGTTCTTCCAATTAGGTTTTGCTTTTCTAATTCCAGAATTCATGCAACGCTTAAATACAGAGAATTTTTCTCTGCCTTACTACGATCTTAAAAATATCTGGCCTCTTAACTATTATAACTTCGAACAATATCGGGTAGACGACTTTATTAGCGCTGGAGATATAGGAATAGCAATGCTGATATTTGGTGTGATTTCCATTTTTGTGATCACTCCTATCTTAACCTATAAATTTGGAAAAAGATGGTATTGTTCATGGGTATGTGGTTGTGGAGGACTTGCTGAAACCGCCGGAGATTCGTTTAGGCATTTAAGCGATAAATCACAATCTGCCTGGAAAATTGAACGTTGGGTAGTACATAGCGTGGTGGTTTTTGTGGTTTTAATGACAACCGCAGTGATCTATTCCTATTTAAGAGAAGATGGAAAATATTGGCTTAACAGAAATACCTTTTTAATTGGAGTGGCGGTATTGTTAACTGCTGTATTTGCTTTGGTGATGATCTTCAAAAAAAATGAATTTAAAAAAGATGCGAAATTTGGAGCAGTTGGTTATTTAGCGATCATCCTATCTCTTATCGGTTTTCATTACTTCAGTGGAAATGGAAATGTGTTTCTTTTTGAAGCAGAAAAGTTGCGAGTATTCTACGGATTTCTAATTGGAGCTATTTTTAGCGGAGTTATTGGAACAGGATTCTATCCTATTTTTGGAAGTAGAGTTTGGTGCAGATTTGGATGTCCAATGGCGGCAATTTTAGGGTTTCAGCAACGACTTTTCTCAAGGTTTAGAATTACTACCAATGGTGGGCAATGCATCTCTTGTGGTAACTGTTCTACCTATTGTGAGATGGGTATAGATGTAAGAGCCTATGCGCAAAAAGGAGAAAACATAGTGCGTTCTAGTTGTGTTGGTTGCGGAATTTGCTCTGCAGTGTGTCCACGAGGAGTTCTAAAATTAGAAAACGATACTATGGATGGAAGAATAAATGCCAATGAAATACTGCTTGGAAACGACGTGAATTTAATGGATCTGCTGAATCAGAAACAAAACTAAAGTCAAAATTCTTAAATTTTAAAAGATAAAAAATCCGGATTCGTTGGTATCGAAGCCGGATTTTCTTTTTATCAATTGTATTATATGCTATTAGCTTATTGTGCCTATATAAAACCAACAGCAATTAATTCACGTAAGTTAAGGGGAGCTTCTTGCTATTTTTAACGGAACTTTGTTAGTTCCAAATCATAAATACGTCAGCTACTATAACATACCTTAGAATGATCTTTAAACTCATCCTTTCTTTTTCTCTAATTGGTTTTTTGCTTCAGCCTGTCCCGCAAAGCATAGATCCAGTCTATATCAAGAGGAATTGCAGCGATGGAAGTATAAAAGAAGATAAGCAACATAAAAAAACCGAAAAATAAAATCATAATATTAAAATAGGAGAATTTACTTTCTTAAAAAAATCAAACGTAACAACCCCGAAGTACACTTTTAAATGAAAACTTCCATAATAGTTATTATTCCAGCGTATAACGAAGAACAATCTATTGGAAAGGTTGTTCAAGAGATCCCTGCAATAGTTTCTGAAATTATTGTTGTGAGTAATAACTCTACAGATAATACAGCTGAAGTTGCAAAAAAAGCAGGAGCTACCGTATTATTTGAAACTAAAAAAGGATATGGTCATGCTTGTTTAAAAGGGATGAAATATATTGAATCTAAATCTGAAAAACCCGAAATCGTGGTATTTCTTGATGGCGATTATAGCGATTACCCAGAAGAACTTATCAAAATTGTTGCCCCAATAATAGAAGAGAATTACGATTTTGTGGTTGGCGCAAGGATTAAAAAATGGCGAGAAAATGGGTCTATGACTTTTCCACAACGCTTTGGAAATGGGCTAGCTACTAGCTTAATGAAACTTTTCTTTCATGCTAATTTTACAGATCTAGGTCCATTTAGAGCAATTAAATACAGCCGACTTCTTCAGTTGCAAATGCAAGATAAAACCTATGGCTGGACGGTAGAAATGCAATTAAAAGCAATAAAGCAAGATTTAAGATATGTAGAGGTGCCTGTTCATTATAAAAACAGGATTGGTGTCTCAAAAGTTTCAGGAACTATTAAAGGAGCTATCTTTGCCGGAGTAAAAATATTAGGTTGGATCTTCAAATACAGTTTTAAATAATGGACGTTGCGATTATTACAATATACACCTTCGCGCTGCTGCTTATATTAATATACAGCTTGTCCCAGTTTAGCCTACTCCTAAACTATTTAAAATCTTTAAAAAATTCGGATAAAAGTGTGAAATATAACTTTTCCAATCCCGAGGAAATACCCTATGTAACCATACAACTTCCGCTTTATAACGAAATGTACGTGGTAAAAAGGCTTTTAGAGAATATTGCTAAAATAGAATACCCATTAGATAAATTAGAAATTCAGGTTCTAGACGATTCCACAGATGAATCTATAAAAACGAATGCCGCGCAGGTTTTGGAACTTCAGAAAACCGGATTAAATATTGTTCATATTACTAGAAAAAATAGAGCTGGTTATAAAGCAGGAGCCTTAAAAGAAGGATTAAAAATAGCAAAAGGAGAATTCATAGCCATTTTCGATTCAGATTTTATGCCGAAGCCAGATTGGCTTTTACAAACAGTTCCATATTTTAAAAATCCTAAAATTGGCGTGGTGCAAACCAGATGGGGGCACATTAACCGAAATTATTCCTTACTTACTCAAATACAAGCATTTGCCCTAGATTTTCATTTTATATTAGAACAAGTAGGAAGGAATTTCGGGAAACATTTCATCAACTTTAATGGAACCGCAGGAATTTGGAGAAAAGAATGCATCATGGATGCAGGAAATTGGAGCGGAGATACGCTAACCGAAGATCTGGATCTTAGTTACCGCGCCCAAATGAAAAAGTGGGATTTCAAATATCTAGAAAATGTAGAAACTCCAGCTGAACTTCCAGTAGTAATAAGCGCTGCGAGATCGCAACAGTTTAGATGGAACAAAGGCGCTGCAGAGAACTTTCAGAAGAATTATTCCAAGATCCTTTTCGATAAAAGCTTAACCACAGGAACAAAATTCCACGGCTTCTTTCATTTATTAAATTCTAGTATGTTCTTAGTGGTGCTGCTTTTAGCAATATTAAGCGTGCCTGTATTATATATAAAAAATACCAATCCTCAGTTTATCGGCTATTTTAATGTGATCGCATTTTTCGCCATTAGCACGCTCATCTTTTTTGTGTGTTATTGGGTTACCTATGCAAAGATCCACGGAAAAGGAATTAAGAGCTTTTTCAAATTTATAGGAATGTTCTTCACCTTTTTCTCTATAGCCATGGGCTTTTCGGTTCATAATTCTTTGGCGGTTCTAGAAGGTCATTTTGGGAAGAAGAGCGAGTTTATTCGCACCCCAAAATTCAATATTAATTCCTTGAAGGATTCCTGGAAAGGTAATAAATATCTATCCTCAAAACTTTCATTAAGCACCGTTGTAGAAGGCCTTTTGTGGCTCTATTTTGGGTTTGCAATTTATAGCGCTTTTATACTTCAGGATTTTGGACTCTTCATTTTCCACCTGATGCTTTTTGCCGGCTTTGGCTATGTGGTATTTAAATCTGTTTTACCAAAATTCTAATCTTAAATGGATTCTCTTACCCAAATAGTTCTCGGAGCAGCAGTTGGAGAAGCTGTTCTAGGTAAAAAAGTTGGAAATAAAGCCTTGCTCTATGGGGCAATTGCCGGAACGATCCCAGACTTAGATTCTTTTGCACCACTTTTCACAGATACTTTAACTTCCATAGAAGTTCACCGGGGATTTACACATTCTATATTCTTTTCGGTACTGTTCGCACCAATTTTTGGTTGGTTAATCTCGAGGATTGAAAAAAGAACTGAAGTGCGATGGCAAGATTGGTCTTGGCTTATGTTCTGGGGACTAATCACTCATCCCTTGTTGGATGCCCACACCACTTGGGGTACTCAGCTATTTTGGCCGCTAGATCTAAGGTTGGCCTATAAGAACATTTTTGTAATAGATCCGCTATACACATTGCCATTTTTGGTATTCGTTATTTTGGTAATGCGCTCCAAAACCGGCTCTGCGAAGAGAAAAAGATATAATAACCTCGGTTTAATTGTTAGTAGTGTTTACATGATTTGTACTATTGCTTTAAAAGGCATTACTTATTATAAATTTAAAGAAGCCTTAGAAAAACAGGACATAACTTACAATCAGATACAAACCAGACCAAGCCCCTTTAATACCATCATGTGGTCTGCCAATGTAGAACTGGAAAACCGCTATCTATTGGCAGATTATTCCATTTTTGATAGCAAACCTATTCTGTTTAAAGCTATTCCTAAAAATCATGATTTTGCAGATCAGTTTAAAAATGAAAAAGATCTCCAAAGAATTATTGATATCTCTCAAGGCTGGTATAGCATTGCGAAGCGGGACGATAAACTTGTTTTCAACGATCTTAGGTTTGGAACTTATGATCTACAACAAGAAGATCCAAATTTTGTGTTTAGTTATTTTCTGAAAGAAAAGAAGGGCAAATTAGTTGTGGAAGAAGTTCCTAGAGATACAAAACAGGCTAAACAGGTAATGACCAAATTATTGAGAAGGGTATTTGGAAATTGAGAAAATAGCTTCAATTACCAATCGGTTTTTATCATTTGCGTTTAAGTACTATATTTAAGGAAATAAATCTCCCTGCAATTATGAGAATCTTTCCTTTCTATTTTTCTATAGTCTTTATTGTTTTTTCAATTCACATCAGTAACGCTCAGCCAAGATCAGAAGAGCTCAACAAGATCTTAGAAGAAGTTCAAAATCATAAAAGCTACGAGAGAGATGAATTTCCGCTAGGACTTTATACCGAAGATTATTACCGGAGAGAGTCGCTTTTCGCAAAAGAAGAATTACATAAATTAGAGTCTATAGATTCGGCTACCATCTCTCAAACAGATAGGATCTCTTTAGAACTCATGAAGTTTCGGCTTCAAGATGATGTAGATACTTATGAATATAAATGGTATTTGAATCCGTTATTATCAGATTCTGGGTTTCATTTAAGCCTTCCGTATAATGTTAATCAACTTGCCAATTACGAGCAGGTAAAACGCTATTTAAATAAGCTGAATGCGTTGCCGGTTTTTGTAGATCAGCACTTGGTTTTACTAAGAGAAGGCTTGAAATTGGGAATCACCCAGCCAAGAGTGATCTTTGAAGGTTATGAAAGCACCTATAATGACCAAATAGTAAAAGATTTTAAAAAGAGTTATTATTATTCGCCGTTTAAGGAACTTCCATCCAGTTTATCTGAAACTCAGAAAGATTCAGTTTTACATGCTGCCGAAAAAGCGATAAAACAGATTGTAATTCCACAATTCAAAAGGATCAAAACCTTTTTTGATACCGAATATTTACCAAAGACCAGAACAAGTTTAGGCGTTTCAGAAATTCCGAAAGGAAGAGAATTCTATCAAAACAGATTGAATTATTACACCACCTTAGATTTAACTGCAGAAGAGATCCATGAAATTGGATTAAAGGAAGTAGCCAGAATAAATTCGGAAATGAAGCAGATCATTGAAAAAGTGAAATTTGATGGCAGTTTTGAAGAATTTATAAAATTTCTAAGGACAGACCCGCAATTCTATGCCAGCACTCCAGAGGATCTTTTAAAGGAAGCGCGAAATATTGCTAAAAAGATAGATGCTCAATTACCAAGATTCTTTAAAAAATTACCTAGAAAACCCTATGGCGTAGCTCCAGTTCCAGATGCCATTGCACCTAAATACACTACAGGACGTTATATTTCTCCTCAAGAAAGCACTCAGCCAGGTTATTACTGGGTTAACACCTACGATCTACCTAGCAGGCCTTTATATGTGTTGCCATCGCTTACAGCTCACGAGGCGGTGCCTGGGCATCACTTGCAGATCTCTTTGAACGGGGAATTGGGAGATACGATCCCCAACTTTAGAAGAGGCTTTTATTTATCTGCCTATGGAGAAGGATGGGGACTTTATTCTGAATTCCTTGCTGAAGAAATGGGTTTATACACCACGCCCTATGAAATGTTTGGTAAGTTGACCTATGAGCAGTGGAGAGCTTGTAGATTGGTGGTAGATACCGGGATTCACGCGTTGGGTTGGACCAGAGATCAAGCTGTTAATTATTTAAAAGACAATACGGCACTTTCAATACATGAAATAAATACAGAAGTAGACCGATATATTTCATGGCCGGGGCAAGCTGTATCGTATAAGATTGGGGAACTTAAAATAAGAGAATTGCGAGAAAAGGCTGAAAAGGAATTAGGTGATAAATTTGATATTCGCGATTTCCATGAAGTGATTCTTTCTCAAGGGACAGTTACTTTAAAGATCATGGAACAATTAGTAGATGATTACATTTTAAGGGTAAAACATAGAAAACAATTCTAGCAAAAAATTAAAAGAGTGAATTGGATTGAAGCTTTTTCAACTTCGTTCCAATTCACTCTGACTTCTTATTAAATCTTAAATTTAGTCTAGCTCAATCGGTTCTTTAGAAAGCTTAACAATTGGCTTTTTAGAATTACGATCTGTAACCTGAATATTTATTTCCTTATTTTTTATAGCAATATCAAAAGCCTCTTTTCCGGAAATTTGTTTCTCTTTATAAAAGAAAACTGCTCCCTCTTTAGATAACATTTTCATGAAATCGGTTGAATTTACTGGTGGCGGTGGTGGGGGTGGCGCAACCATATCTCCAACTGGATAAGACCCTGCATTTGCATCATGTTCTAAAGTTGGTGGTGGAGGTGGTGGAATAATCCCTTCTAAATTATTACCCTCAGTCGGCATAGGTGGCGACGGAGCATTTTTTGGAACAATAATTTCCGGGAATTTTTCAGAGCGTTCTCTTTGCTCTTTCGTCATCCTGTCAAAAATATAGACCATTCTTCCCAGTTCTTCCCTGCTAATAGTTCTTTCCTTTTTAGGCAGAGCATTAAACTTCTTCGCAAGTTTGTTGTACTCTTTTACCATCTTTTCTGTCGCAATATCTTGAGAAAAGCCTTCAGTTTGTGAAATAGCATTCTTACTTATTGCTTCTTTTTCACTGAAGCTAAATAGCAACAAAGCCAGCAAGGGTATAACCAAAATGGTTTTTACCAGGATCATTTTTTGGGACGTGTGTGTTTTCATAACTGTAAATCGTTTTTTGATTGATGAATAATTAAAGGCATTTGCCAAGTTGCTTGCTTCTGCATTTGATGAGAATGCCAACAAGGTATTTTGATAGGTTTTTGTTTCAATTCCGTTTTGGATCACAGCATTATCTGCTAGAAACTCGTGATTCAATTTAATGGCATTTTTAACCATATAAAAAAGCGGATTAAACCACAACACTATTTGTAAAAGTTCTATAAAAAGGATATCTAAACTATGCAATTGCTTGGCATGGGTTTGCTCATGCATAAGCACTTCTGAAGGAATTGAACCGTTTTCATAAGCTTGCTTATTAAAGAATAAATACCTGAAGAACGTATGCGGACTAACATTTGTTCCCAGCAAAACCGTTATGAAACGGTTGTTTTTAAGCTTCGGATTTTTCCTAATTCTCGCAACCATAGTAAACAGATTAATAAAAAACCTGAAGCTGAAGAAAAGCACGCCAATTCCGTAAACTGACCAAACAATAAGATTCCAATTTATTGCTGAAGTTGTAATTTCATCTGAAACTTCCGCAGCGCTAGTACTTTCAGTAAAAGAGAAAAAAGCTTGCGTGTCTACATAAGTAGTTATGGTGATAAGCGGAATTCCTATAGAAGCTACTACGGCAACCAATAAAAAACCTCTTTTTATCTGATGCATTTGTTCTTTTTCTAAGACCAATTTGTAGAACAAAAGGAAGATCGCAAGGCAGGCAGCCGAATTTATGAGATACTGTTCCATGATTATTTACTTTTAATTTCCTGATCTATGATCTTCTTTAATTCCTCCAGCTCTTTCTTACTAAGATTAGTTTCCTTCGTAAAAAATGAAGCGAACTGAGAAGCGGAATCATTGAAAAAATCTTTGATCAAACCATTTACATGTTTAGAGAAATAATCCTTTTTCCGAACCAACGGAAAATATTCTCGAGACCTACCTAACTGCTTATAATCTACAAATTTCTTATCCTGCATTCTTTTTAATAAAGTAGCAACAGTTGTAATTGCAGGTCGTGGTTCTGGATAGGCTTCAATAAGGTCTTTCATAAAAGCCTTTTCCTGTTTCCAGAGGATTTGCATTAGTTGTTCTTCAGAATTAGATAATTGCATGTAATAGTTTTTTGATCTTCTACAAATGTAGAATAATATTTTAATTCTACAAACATAGAGCAACTTTATTTACTGAAAACAAAAATTCAGCAAACATTTAATTCGCTATGGATGCGTTAATTAACCGAAATTCTTATTAAATGCTTTCACCTACCTTTGCGGCATAAAACTATTTATCATGAGTGTGGAACAAGAATTATTTCAGAGAAGCGAATCTAAATGTGAACTTTGCGGCGCAACAGATGATCTGCAGATCTACGAAGTGCCAGATTCTCCTAAAGGTGCTGCAGATGTGGCAATTTTAACCTGTAATACTTGTTTCGAGCAATTACAAGACGAAGAGAAAATTGAAGCCAATCATTGGAGATGCTTAAATGATAGTATGTGGAGTCCTGTTCCAGCTGTACAAGTGGTTGCATGGAGAATGCTTACCAAATTAAAAAATGAAGGTTGGCCACAAGATCTTTTGGATATGATGTACATGGAAGATGAGGTAAAAGAATGGGCAAAAGCAGGAATGCCAGCACCTTCTACAACAACCTTAATCCATAGAGACAGCAACGGAGTGGTTCTAGAAGCTGGAGATAATGTGGTTCTTATTAAAGATCTGAAGGTGAAAGGCAGCAGTATGGTTGCAAAACAAGGAACTGCGGTAAGAAGAATATCTCTGGATCATGAAAATGAAGAATATATTGAAGGAAGAGTAGATGGACAACAAATTGTGCTCATCACTAAATATGTGAAAAAGCTTTAATTTTTTTTCTGAAGTTAGAAGAGAGGTAAATAAAGCCGATTTAAATATAAAAAAGGTCGATTCTAATTAAAGAATCGACCTTTTTTACTTAATATATTTTTAAAAGTTGGTTTGTCACATGGAGCTTGTCGAAATGTGAATTCTACTAAAAGAGAAGCTTCGACAAGTTCAGCTTGAAATACTCATCTTGTCACATTGAGCCTATCGAAAAGTGAATTCAGTTAAATCCAAACTTCGACAAGCTCAGTTTGACAATTTACTTTTTAGTCATTTCTGTGAAATGCTTATAAAACAACGGAATGGTTTTAATTCCCTTTAAGTAATTCCAGATCCCAAAATGTTCATTTGGAGAATGAATAGCATCGCTATCCAATCCAAATCCCATTAAGATGGTCTTGCTCTTTAATTGTTTTTCGAAAAGCGCCACTATTGGGATACTTCCTCCACTTCGTTGCGGAATTGGTTCTTTCCCAAACGATTCTTTATACGCATTGCTTGCCGCCTGATATTCTACCGTATCTATTGGCGTTACATAGGCTTGTCCTCCGTGATGAGGTTTTACTTTTACTTTGGTTCCTTTAGGCGCAATACTTTCAAAATGTTTTTTGAATAATTCTGTGATCTCTTGCCAATCTTGATTAGGCACCAAGCGCATACTTATTTTCGCAAAAGCCTTGCTTGCAATTACAGTTTTTGCTCCTTCTCCGGTATAACCACCCCAAATACCATTTACATCTAGGGTTGGTCTTATAGAATTACGCTCATTAGTGGTGTAACCCATTTCCCCATACACATCTTCTATATCCAATGCTTTCATATAATTGTCCAGTGAGAATGGCGCTTTAGCCATTTTCTCACGTTCCTCAAGACTTAATTCCTCTACCTTATCATAAAATCCTGGAATGGTGATGTGATTGTTCTCATCATGTAAAGAAGCGATCATCTTAGTAAGCACATTAATAGGATTTGCAACAGCTCCGCCATACAATCCACTATGAAGATCTCTATTTGGCCCAGTAAGTTCTACCTCAACATAACTCAATCCGCGTAAACCTGTGGTGATAGATGGTGTGTCCTTTGCGATCATTCCCGTATCGGAAATCAAGATCACATCATTCGCTAATTTCTCTTTATTTCGCTCTATAAACCAACCCAAACTTTCACTTCCAACTTCCTCTTCCCCTTCTATCATAAATTTCACATTACAAGGTAAGGTTCCGGTCTTGGTCATATATTCCAATGCCTTAACGTGCATGTACATCTGACCTTTATCATCACAAGCTCCACGAGCGAAGATGGCTCCTTCAGGATGAATTTCGGTTTCTTTTATTACAGGTTCAAATGGTGGACTAGTCCAAAGATCTATAGGATCTGGCGGTTGCACATCATAATGGCCATAAACCAATACGGTAGGAAGCTTTTTATCTAATATTTTTTCTCCAAAAACGATAGGGTAACCAGGAGTTTCACAAATTTCTACTGATTCACATCCTGCATCTTTTAATGCGTTCTTTACCGCTTCTGCAGTTGCTAAAACATCTTTTTTGTATGATGGGTTTGCGCTTACAGACGGTATTTTAAGTAATTCAATAAGTTCTTTTACAAATCTGTCCTTATTATCTCCAACGTATTTATCTAAGTTATCCATGAATTTTATTTTGAAATTAGGTAAAGGTAATAAATTGATATTTTTTTAAAGTGTTATTTGAATATTGAAACATTTATGTATATTTGCAGCCGCTTATCTAGGTAAGTATTTTTACAACGAGTCCTAAGTGTTGTAAAATGGAAATGCGGGCGTGGTGGAATTGGTAGACACGCCAGACTTAGGATCTGGTGCCGCAAGGTGTGGAGGTTCGAGTCCTCTCGCCCGCACAAAGAGAAAGAAGCCTAATAAACTTGTAAAAAGTTTGTTAGGCTTTTCTCATTTTATAGACTTTTATACTCCTTATAAATAGGTAAATAAGTGATTCCAGCTTGAGTTTCTGGATCATGAACCACCACTCCAGAACATATATTTTCGGAATTGAATTCAAATGAAATCCCTTGCTGAGTGCTATAAAGTGTAAATTCTGAAGCATTTTCCTTAAAAGCTCCTTCTTTTTTAAGCTGAAATTCTTCTTCTACAGCAGATATGGAACTTCCTTTTCCCAATCCATTTTTTGTTTTAAAATCTGGAGCTGTAGATCTTATGAGTTTTATTAAATGTCCTTCTGATGTATTTGGATCATTAGCCGCAAAAATGGTTAATATAGTGCTTTCAGAATCCCAAGTAGAGAGAGACTTTTGCATAGCAGCGTCGCCAGATGTAGGCCTTCCTATACTGTCATATACCGCATTTACTATTGTATTCAGTTTTATAGTTCCCAACTTTACTCCGGGAATGATCAAACGAGAGTCAGAAATAGTATCCTTTTGATTTTCTTCAGGTGAGACGATAGTTTCTTCATCATTATTAGAATTATCTAACGCATTTTTATCTTCGGCATTTTTACAACTTATTAATGATAAAAATGTAACCGCAATTATAAATAGTGATCTCATAGAATTTTGATTTAAATTTTCAATTCGAAATTAATCAACTTTAAAGGATCATTTTTTGATTTAACTTACTTTAATATTTCCAAAACCTTAAAATTATTCGATGTTCCAAAAATTTATAAAGCAATTCATCCTATTAAACATTCTATTAAGTTTTACATCTTGTGCTATTGCTCAAAAAAAGAACTCACCTCCAGAAATCAACAAACAGCTTGCTCAACATATTATATTGATAGGTTCTGATGGACTCGGAGCTTATGCTTTTGAAAAGGCTAAAATTCCGAGTATTAGAAAAATGATGAACAACGGAAGTTATTCTTTAAAAGCAAGATCTGTTCTTCCATCCTCAAGTGCTGTAAATTGGGCATCGATGTTAATGGGATCTGGGCCAGAATTACACGGATTTACTGAATGGGACAGTAGAGAACCAGAATTACCTTCAGCAATTCTTGGAGAAACAGGGCTTTATCCAAGCATATTTAGTTTAGTAGATAGTCAGATGCCTAAAGAGAAAAAAGGGGCTTCCTATGCTTGGGGCGGGATCCGGAATGTTTTTGAAAGAGATCTGGTTGATCTAGACTATAATGGTTCTACAGATGAAAAAACCATAGAGCATGCTCTTGAGTTTCTTACTGAAGAAAAACCGGTGTTTACCTTTATTCATTTAGATGAACCAGATCATACCGGACATAAACTAGGCTTTGATTCAGACGAATATTACTTAGCCGTAGAACATATGGATTCATTGGTTGGGCAACTTCTGTCAGGTTTAGAAAAAAGCAAAATGATGGAAAACACCATCATAATATTTACGGCAGATCACGGCGGGAATAGAAAAAGTCATGGAGGTAAAACCTTGAAGGAAGTTGAAATTCCATGGATTGCTTATGGAAAAGGAATTTCAAATCAAGGAAAACTAAACAATACCATAGTTACTTACGATACTGGAGCAACCATCGCTTATTTATTAGGATTGCAAATGCCTGAATCTTGGCGAGGCAAACCAGTTAAGGAAATACTTTCTAGGGAATAACATTATGAAACCAAACATTAAATACACCAAAGAAATTCTTTTAGTTGGAAAAAAAATAAGCATGTCCTACTCCAATAATCTAACAACAGCTCTTTGGAAAAGTTTTATGCCCCACAGAAAAGAAATTTCCAATTCCCTGAACACCAATTTGTTTTCTGTAGAAGTTTATAATTCCCCAAATTTCTTTGAAAATTTTGATCCAAGTATGAATTTCGAAAAATGGGCAGCAGTAGAAGTTTCTAATTTCAGCAATATTCCGATGGAAATGGATAGCTTGATAATTCCTGCGGGACAATATGCCGTTTTTAATTACAAAGGAAAAGGCAGCGAAGCTTCAGAAACTTATAGCAAGATCTTGCAAGATTGGTTTCCTGCATCTCAATTTCGGTTAGATGATCGACCGCATTTTGCAGTCATGGGCGAAAAATACCAGCATGAGGAAACCTCTTCAGAAGAAGAGTTATGGTTTCCTATTAAGGCTAAGTAGCCATAAGAAGTCTTTCGAATTACAGCTTCAATTTTTATACTTTCTTTAATATTCCCGAAAATTTTAGTTTCGAATATTTTAGTAATTTTCCTCCTCAATAACTACCAACTTTTTCTAAATGGAAATATTTCTTCAACCCGATGCATGGATCGCGTTATTAACTTTAACGTTTATGGAAATTGTTCTGGGAATAGATAATATTATCTTCATTTCATTGGTAGCAGGCAAACTTCCTGAAAGTCAGCAAAAAAAGGCAAGGATTGGCGGACTTTCTGCAGCTTTAGTAATGAGAATTCTTTTACTGTTAAGCATTACTTGGATCATCGGACTCACAAAACCAGTGCTTACCTTAGGAAGTTTTGAACTTAGCTGGCGAGACCTTATTTTAATAAGTGGAGGGATTTTTCTTTTGGTAAAAAGCACCTTGGAGATCCACCACAAGGTTGAAGGCCAAATGGAGGAACACTCCGTAAAACACGTGCATTCCTTTGGATATGCAATCCTTCAAATAGTGATGCTAGATATCATCTTCTCGTTCGATTCTATTCTAACAGCTATTGGTCTTACAGAACAACTTCTTATAATGATTATTGCAGTTGCTATATCTATAGTGATCATGATGGTCTTTGCGAAAGCAGTAGGAGATTTTGTGAACAAGCACCCAACAGTACAAATTCTAGCGCTATCATTTTTGATCTTAATTGGCGTGATGCTTATAGTTGAAGGAGCTCATTACCATGTTCCTAAAGGCTATATCTATTTTGCTGTTTTCTTCTCCCTAGCAATAGAAATGCTAAATATGAGGTTTAGAAAAAAGAATACTTAAATTTTTACTGAAGTCTTTTTATTGCAGATCGTTTTCTTGCTCAATATCTTTTGCTAATTCTATAGACATGGGACAACCGCTTTGCATTAAATGGTTCACAGTTGAAGCAATATCTTCTTTTTTATAGGACTGATGCAATTTTGCAACGCCTACAACCTTAAAAGGTTCACACCAAAATCCAGTAATTAGAGGCAAATGTTCTTCTAGCATTTTTTCAGGCAATTCGTCATAAAACAGCGGCTTTTCTTGTTCCTTTTCAAATCTGAAAACCAATTTTTTCAGACTCTCTTCTAATTCAGTTCTATTCTGAAGTTTAATAGTAGCATTTACATGAACCGCAGAATAATCCCAAGTGCTTATATCCTTTTCTTCATACCAAGAAGAAGAAACATATCCATTAGCACCTTGAAATATGAGTAATACCTCAACGCCATCTTTTAAGAACGGAAGCATTTCATTAGAATTGGCTATGTGAGAATATAAACTGAATGCAGAAGGCTTTCCCTTTAATAAAACCGGAATGTGCGTTGCTAAAAACCTATCTCCCTGCAATACTAAAGTCGCAAAAGGATTTTTATCTATAAAATTGAAAAGGTACTCTCGATTAGATTTTTTATATTTTTTAGGCTGATACATTTTTTAAATTGATCTTATATTCAGAAATTATCTAATAACTCCTTCCATTAGCCATTCGTCTAATTCTACATTTTCATCTTTTGTATGTAGCACGGTAATATCTCCCGTAGCTTCAAATACCACAGCTCTAACTTGAGATAATTCCAAAACATTGGCCTCTCTTAACTTGGATATCAAATCGGCTTCGGTTACTCTGGATTTTTTAAGATTTTCATGTAAGATCTCTGTTTTATCCATCAACAACATTGGGGTGTTATCTACCAATTTTTCAATATGAGAAGATCTTCTTAGCACTGCCACAGAGATCTGCAAAATATAAACCATTGCCAATCCCACAATACCTTGTAACAAACTAACAGATTTAGAAAGAATGGTAGATGCCAAAATAGAACCTATTGCAACGGTCATCGCAAAATCGAAACTAGACATTTTAGAAAAACTTCGTTTTCCTGCAATTCTTGTAAAAATTATAACCGCCAAATAAATACCAACTGCAGTGATACAAATAGCGATAATAGATGTCCATGATGCTTCAAACCACTTTTCCATGTTTGTTTCTTTTAAATTTTATTTAAGTTTTCCATAAAATATCGAAAAGTAGCCTTCTAGCAGAAAGATACTTATCGTGCAAATTTATAATATTCTAAATAAGGATGCGGCGCATTGTCCAAAGATTCAATAATAGCATCCATGCCCATTACGCTAAAGGTGATCCCATTTCCACCAAATCCTAAAATAAAATGTTTATTCTTATCAGGGTCTGGTTTTCCCATATATGGCAGACCATCTTTTGTTTCGCCAAATGTTCCGGCCCAAGAATAATCTAAGGTATATGGAATATCCGGGAAACATTTCTCAAACGACTTTAAAAGATTATTTTCTTTCTTCGGAAGTAACGCGTCTCGTCTTTTTGCATTTTTGAAATTCTCGTCTCCTCCACCCATAACAATACGTCCATCCTTAGTTCCTCTAAAATATAGGTAAGGATCTGAAGTATTCCAGAAAATATATTTTTGGAAAGCTATAGGAAGTTTTGGAAATGCTTCTGAAGCTAAAGCATAGGTGCTTTTTAATTTAACAATATCCTCCTTGACACTTTCTACACTTTCATATCCTGTACAATAAACTATATGCTCAATTTCTATTTTCACCCCGTCTTTTGTAGTAATTGTTTGCTTATCGCCTTCTTCTTTAATCGAATCTAACTCCGTTCTATCAAAGATCTTCACTCCCTTTTTCGAACAGTATTCTAAAAGGTCTCCGGCAAATTTATAGCAATCCATTACCGCTCCAGATTCCGACTCGATAGCGGCTTCAGCAACCAAACCTAAGCTTTTTAATTCCTCTTTTTCCAGCCATCTCACCTTAAAGCCGTGCTGTTTTCTGGCTTCAAATTCTTTTTTCAAAAAATCCAGTTCCTTTTTCTTACTGCAGAAATAAATACTTTTTTTGAATTCGAACTGACAGTCGCTTTTGATCTCATCTACAATTTTCTTCAGCTCGAAGATCGCTTTCTCACAATTCTGATAACTGGACACTGCACAAGTTAATCCTCGTTGTTCTATAAGTTCATGAAGTGACGTATCAATTTCATATTGAAGCATCGCGGTACTGGCAGAAGTGCTGCCGTTGCAAATATCTCGCTTATCTATTAAAACTACCTTTCTACCTGAAGAGATAAGTTTATAGGCCATTAATGCGCCCGTAATTCCTCCTCCAACAATTAAAACTTGAGAAGAAATATCTTCTTTTAAAGAAGAATAACTTTTTGCCAATGCGTTCGTGATAAGCCAATAAGGCTCGTTGGATCTTACATCCATATTCTTATTTTATAATATTAAAACAATAGATTTTTAACTTCTCATTCATTTATTCGAAGGGATTCTCTAGTAGTACTTCTCGGTTAGAGTACTGCTGAAAATCTAGATGAAGTTATAACTCATCTCTTCAAAAAAAATGTTAAGTTGTGATAAGAATTTCTAAACAAGTAGATATATATTTGAAGCATGAATCCTATCTATAAAATTGGACATCGCGGGGCGAAAGGGCATTTAACAGAAAACACTTTAGAGAGTATTCAATTGGCGCTGGAAATGGGCGTAGATGGAATCGAGATCGATGTACACCTATGTGAATCGGGAGAATTGGTAGTTTTTCATGATTTCACCTTAGACCGACTTAGTAATGGTTTTGGAGAAATCAAGAATCAGACTTATAAACAGCTTCAAGAACTTACCTTAAAAGGAGGTTATAAGATCCCCTTGTTAACCGAAGTTTTAGATCTAATTGAAGGGAAATGTTCTATAAACATAGAGCTTAAGGGATTACATACCGCAAAAGCAACTTGTGCCATTATCTCTAAATATATAGATAAAGGCTGGGAATATTCTAGCATTCTGGTTTCCTCTTTTCAGGAGAATGAATTGCTAGAAGTAAGAAAGATCAATGGTAACATACTTATCGCCGTGCTAAGTAAAGCTAGCGTTGCAGAAGCAATAGAATGGGGAAAGATCTTAAATGCCACTGCTATCCATCCTTCTATCGGGATCATTACTAGACAGAGTGTGATAGATGCTCATGAAGAAGGATTTAATGTGAATGTTTGGACGGTAAATGAACCGGAAGATATTGCCAGAATGATCGAGTTTGGAGTAGATGGAATAATTTCAGATTTTCCAGACAGGTTATAATTTCTGGTATTAAGCCTTCCATCAGCAGCAAAACCCATAAATTTGCGCTTCCTATATTTTTCTGAATGACATATGATATAATTATTATTGGTGGTGGTGCAGCAGGTTTTTTTGCGGCAATTAATGCTGCGGAATTTAATCCCGATGCCAACATCCTCATTCTTGAAAGAGGAAAAGAAGTACTTACTAAAGTGAGAATTTCTGGGGGTGGAAGATGTAATGTAACCCATGCCGAATTCATTCCGAATGAATTGATTCTAAATTATCCAAGAGGAGAAAAAGAATTGCGTGGTCCTTTCCACTCTTTTATGACGGGAGATACCATAACCTGGTTCGAGCAACGCGGAATAGAATTGAAAATTGAAGAAGACGGAAGAATGTTTCCAGTTTCAGATTCTTCAGAAACTATTATAAATTGTTTTATTTCTGAAACTCAGCGTTTGGGAATTAAAGTGCTCAAAAATCATTCGGTTCAAAATATAACTTCAGAAAATGAGCAATGGCTTGTAAACACCAATAATGGAGATTTTACTACCCAAAAAATA
>CAZWSP010000041.1:0-23393 GCA_964636585.1 uncultured Antarcticibacterium sp. | reverse complement strand
CCCCAACTTTTCACGGCCGAAACATGTAAGATATTCATGATAGAAGGATTATAAATAGCAAGTTGAATTTCATTTATTTGGTTTGAACTTAAAAGCAGTTTTTGCCTTATTTGTTCCGACGCTTCAAAATTACATATTTTTATTTCATTAGCGAATATGGAGAAATTCAGTAAAACTGAAATCAAACCAATTCATAAACCAATGTTTTAGTAGATTCTCAAAAGCTTTCTTTATACTTATTTTATATTTGTGATAAATTCAAAATAAAAAATGACAGTATTACACGTTTCTGGTGCTCAGGTTTGGGGAGGCAATGAGCAACAGCTTATTTATCTGATAGATGAATTGAATGTGCAGGGCGTGAAGCAAATTTTATTTTGTTATAAGGATACTCCACTTTACGATGCCGCAAGTAAGGAGAACATAGAGATCATTTCTAGTGAGCCTTTTGGAGTATATTCTAACCAATACCGAAAATTTTTGAGTTCTATAGTTCATACTCATGATATAGATATACTTCATTTACATACCAGTGATGCAATTACCGGATATGTTGTTACAGATATTTTTAAAAGTTTAAAAACTGCTGCATTAATAGCCAGAAGAGGGGTTCGTAATAAAGTAGGATTATTAAGCAAACTAAAGTATAATTATAAGAATATAGACGGAATCCTTTGTAATTCTAAATACGTTAAAGCACATTTTAGCCCTGTTCTTTCTGAAAAAAACAAAGAAAAATTGGTGATTGTCTATAGCGGACTTAGAATTGAAGATATTCCGAAATCTGCCGATTATCAAGTTCGAGAAAAACTAAATCTATCTCCTGAAACATTTTTAATAGGAAATATTGCTAACCATACCAATGCTAAAGACCTTCCTACCTTGGTGAAAGTAGTAGATCATTTGGTGAACAAATTAAATTTTAAGGATTTCCATTTGGTTCAATTTGGCGATTTCAGTAGAAATACAGAGGTTTTAAAGGAAATGATCAAAGAAAAGAATCTGGAATCTTATATTACTTTTATGGGATTTGTTAGTTCTGCATCTTCCTTTTTACCACAATTTGATGTTTTTTTAATGACCTCTGAGCGAGAAGGAGGACCAACAACAGTAATCGAATCTTTATATCACAGAATCCCGGTGATCTCTACAAGAGTAGGAGTGGTAGATGAAGTGATTGAAGATGGAGTTAACGGATTTACGGCAGAAGTTAGAGACGTGGAAGGTTTGGCTGAAAGAATTATAAAATTCAAAAATTCACCTGAATTAGCTAAACAGTTTACAGACCTTTCTTATGCTATTTTTGAAAAGAAATTTATTGGAGGCCAGTTAGGAAAAAATACACTTGCGGTTTATGAGAATTTAATTCGTAAACATTCTGGTTCTAAAAAGAAGAATTAATGAAGACAGCTTTATTGATATCTACCTATAATTGGCCGGAAGCTTTAGAATTAATATTGAAAAGTGTCTTAATTCAGTCACAATTTCCAGATGAAGTGATTATTGCAGATGATGGTTCTAAGGAAGCTACAAAAGAATTAATAGAAAGTTATACGGAGCATACTAAATTACAGATCAATCATATCTGGCAAGAAGATAATGGTTTCAGAAAATCTAAAGTTCTCAATAAAGCGATTGCTTCCACGAGTTGTGATTATATTATTCAAATTGACGGAGACTGCATTATGCACAAGGATTTTGTAAAAGATCATATTAGTAGTGCTGAAAAAGGAATGTTTTTATTTGGATCTAGGGTTAACATAAAGAAAGAAGCACTATCGGATATTTTAAAAAATGGAAAGTTTCAATTCTCTTTTTTTTCAGGAGATATTGGGAAGCGAACTAGGAATTTAAGAATTCCTGTGCTTAGAGATAATTACAAATCAAGTCCGCTATTTTCGTCTAAGGTAAGAGGATGTAATATTTCTTATTGGAGAGAAGATTTTATTAAAGTGAATGGCTATAATGAAGCTATGGAGGGTTGGGGAAGAGAAGATTCAGAATTTATTTTACGAGTTTTAAATAAAGGCATACAAGGGAAAAGGTTGCGCTATGGGGGAATTGTGTATCACTTGTATCATCCAGAATCTTCTAAATCAAATTTAGAGGATAACGATAAAATTCAGCAAAAAACCATCAAAGAGAAACTTGTTTGGTGTGAAAAAGGAGTTTCTAAATATTTATAAGTAATGAAGGTCCATATTTCAGATAAATATAAAACTCAGGAAGCGGAGATTTCAAAATTAATTGAAAATTTTGATAATTCTGGGCAGGCAATTACCCCGGGAGTTCGAAATCAGATTAAGATTTTTTTACTTTCCGACAAAAATGTAAATATTAAATCTTTCAAGGTTCCAAATTTTGTGAATCAGGTTGCTTATAAGTTTTTTAGAAAATCAAAGGCAGCGCGTTCTTTTGAGTATGCGCAGCACTTAATAGCAAATGATATTGGAACGCCTTATCCCATTGCTTATGCCATTAATAATTCTTCGCTGCTTTTCAAAGAAAGTTTTTATGTAAGCGAGCATTTAGCATGTGATCTTACGTATCGCGAACTAGTTACAAATCCGGACTATCCAAATAATGAGGAAATTCTTAGAGCCTTTACTAGATTCACTTATTCTTTACACGAAAAAGACATCGAATTTTTAGATCATTCTCCTGGGAACACTTTAATTCAGCTGAATAACGGGAACTACTTATTTTATTTAGTAGATCTTAATAGGATGAACTTTAAAAAAATGAGCTTTGAAGACAGAATGAGGAATTTTTCGCGATTAACACCTAAGAAAAGTATGGTAAAAATAATGGCGAATGAGTATGCAAAGCTGATCGATGAAGATGAGAAAATTGTTTTTGAAGATATGTGGGACTTTACAAAGCAGTTTCAACACAAATTCAAGCGTAAAAAAGAAATAAAGAAGAAATTAAAATTTTGGAAAGATTAAGAATGCTTTGTTCCTTTGGGTCTTTTGAAGGTTTTTAAAGTGAAATAGTTCAGTTGTTTTCTCACCTTATATTTTCTAATTAAATTAAGTGGTTTGTTTTTTAAGTAGGATTTATCTCTATATAAAAATTCAATACACGCATTAATCACTCGTTTGCTGGAATTGCCATCGGAATATGGATGAGTTACATCTATGTAATTCTGAATGGCTGCCATTACCAAAGTTGGTCTTTCTAGAGATCTGGTTAAAGCTTCTTCAATCTGGGAAACTTCAGTTATATTAATAAAATGATCGCCCGGTTTGTTATTTTTAAAAGTAACAACAGGCTTTTTTTGAAGTATAAATTCAGTAATAGCTGAAGTTGTATCCGAAAACATTACATCTGCCTTTTTGAAAAGAGGAATTATATCTGTAGTATCATAATAAGTTAGATTTTCATTTTGCATCTCTTTAAATCGATCTATCTTTTCTTGAGCCAATTTTGGATGAAGCACTACTTTAAATTCCCAGTTTCCTATTTTAGACAATCGCTCAATCTCGCTTACCACACCATCATTGTAGGTAAGACTGTATTTTGGTGAAAATGTAGATGAAATAAGAATCACAGGTCTTTCTGAAGTATTAACTTCAATAGGAAATAATGGGTCAACTTTAGACCAACCAGTTTCAATAACTTCAAAATGTTTATGCTTTTTCTGAAGCTTTTTAAATGGAATTGTGGTAGAAGGACCTTGTGTGCAATACAAGTCAAAAAATCCTCTTATTCTAAAATGACCTTTTTTGAAGCTATGTTTATTAGCCAAAAAACCGTGAAATATCTGAACTTTTATGCCAGGAATAAAATCAGCTAAACTATCTGTAATTGTTAATACGATATCTGGATGGTAACTAATCACCTCTTCAATAGTATCTAAAAGCTCCCCATGTTCTGGAAAATGTTTTTTAGTATATTCTTGATCTGAAAACCATTTAACTTCATAACCCATGGCCAGAATTTCTTTCTGAAGTGGATCTCCAATAGGTAAAGCGTACGTATGACTTATATAAATTAAGAACTTATATTTCATGAGCGAAGATTAAAAACAAATTGTTGCAATTTCTCTTCAAAAAGAGTGGGTTCAAAGGTGCTATATAATTCGGGCGAATTATTATGGATTTCCTTATTAGTTTGAAATTCAAATAATTTTGGCAGATAATCATTTAAATGTACAGAAACATTGGTGATTCCATTTTCATACATATTCCAATTTTGCTTAGGAACACCAGGAGAAAAAATTGCAAAAGTTGATACATCTAGCGCTTTTGCCATATTTACTGCACCGCCTTCGTTTCCTATAAGTGCATCACAGTAATACGTAAGAGCTAGAAATTCTCTAAGATCTTTTCCGAACAAATTGAAGAAAATGGATTTCTGGGTAATTGGTTTACACAAATTATACACTTTTAATGCTTCCTCTTTTTGAGAAGGAATATAATTAAAGAGCATTTGTGCTGGGGTATCTTCAATAATCTTATCTAATAGCTGGGCTTGATATTCTTCAGGATAGGTTTTAGATGCTGAACTACCGAGAACAGCTATCATTAATAATAGCTTATCTTTTTTAATGCCTGCATGGGCTAATTGCTCCTGTGCTTTTAATTTCTCTTCTCTTGCTAAATAGATCTTGGGCTTAACTTCCGCAGGAATTGTTTTCATTATTGGAGTTAACAACCGTAACCTCTTTTCTATTGCTTGCCCTGCATTGGTCTTTGCTACTATAGCTTTATCATAGCAATGTGTATAAAATGACTTCGTATACCATTTATTGTAGGAGATCCGTATTGGCGCTCCGGAAAATTTGGTGATAATTGCACTGCTAAATTTTGCATAGACATCTATCACTACATCATACTTTTCTCGCTTTATCTTTTTAAGAAAAGAATTGAATTTTAGCGGATGTTTTAGATCATCCTTAAAAAGGATCACTTTATTGATAAACGGATTTTGTTTGATCACCGGCAATGTATGCGAATAGATCAAATAATGTAATTGAGAACTTGGATATTCTTTTCTAAGTGCTTCGAACAAGATAGAAGACGTAAGTACATCTCCAATCATCTTTTGTTGAATCACTAATATTTTGGTTTTCTCCAAGACGCTTTATTCAGTAATAATTAAAATTAAAAACTTAAACAGCAACATTATATTCTCTTAAAGCATCATTCAAAGAGGTTTTCTTATTGGTGCTTTCTTTTCGTTTACCAATGATCAATGCACAAGGCACTTGAAATTCTCCTGCAGGAAACTTTTTGGTATAACTTCCTGGGATCACAACAGATCTTGATGGAATGTATCCTTTATATTCTTTAGGTTCTGGGCCAGTAACGTCTATAATTTTAGTAGAACCAGTAAGCACTACGTTTGCACCTAAAACAGCTTCTTTTTCAACTCGAATCCCTTCAACAACAATACAACGAGAACCAATAAAAGCATTGTCTTCTATAATAACTGGTGCTGCTTGTAATGGTTCTAAAACGCCACCAATTCCAACACCACCACTTAAATGCACATATTTTCCTATTTGAGCACAACTTCCTACGGTTGCCCAGGTGTCTACCATGGTTCCTTCATCTACATAAGCCCCAATATTCACATAACTAGGCATTAAAATAACACCGCTAGATATATATGCGCCATGTCTTGCAACTGCATTAGGCACTACGCGTATTCCTTTTTCTTTATATCCTCTCTTCAAAGGCATTTTATCATGATATTCAAAAATACCAGCTTCCAAAGTTTCCATTTTCTGAATAGGGAAATAAAGCACAACAGCTTTTTTTACCCATTCGTTCACCTGCCAGCCATCGGTTGTAGGTTCGGCAACTC
Source organism: uncultured Antarcticibacterium sp. (assembly GCA_964636585.1). Lineage (GTDB taxonomy): Bacteria > Bacteroidota > Bacteroidia > Flavobacteriales > Flavobacteriaceae > Gillisia. The sequence continues at coordinate 17,579 of CAZWSP010000041.1, read as the reverse complement.
TTAATTTTCCTTCATCTAGAAGATTGATCACTGTTCTTATAGCTTCTTGAGTAGCGTCTTCTTTTAATAAGTCTCTGTTATCCCAAGCTTTTGATATTTGAGTTTCTAATGATTGCATCTAAAATATTTTTTAGCAAATATAACTGCTTCATCCCAATTTTTGGATGCATAGGGATATAAACCTTACCTTTGCCTAAAATTAACTATGGCAAGAATTTTAGCCTTGGATTATGGTACTAAACGTACCGGTATTGCGGTTACAGATGAGATGCAAATAATTGCATCTGGCTTAACAACAGTAGAAACCAGGGACCTGTTGAAGTTTTTAGAAACGTATTTAAGCTCAGAGAATGTAGAACTTGTGGTTGTGGGAGAACCAAAGCAAATGGATAATACAGCTTCTCAAAGTGAAGTTGCGATTTCAGAATTTATCAAAAAATTCAGTTTAAAATTTCCATTGATGCAGTTAAAGAGAGTAGACGAGCGGTTTACTTCTAAAATGGCGATTAAAACAATGTTAGATAGTGGTTTAAAAAAGAAAAAAAGACAAAATAAGGCCTTGGTAGATGAAATTAGTGCAACTATAATTCTTCAATCTTATTTATATTCTTAAAATTTACCTAGTAAAAATTCAATATTTATTTTAAAATGATTTTACCCATTGTAGCCTACGGAGATCCGGTATTAAGAAAAAAAGGCAAGGAGATCCCTGAAGATTACCCAAAGCTTAAAGAACTTATTGAAGATATGTGGGTAACCATGTATGAAGCTTTTGGTGTAGGATTGGCAGCGCCTCAAATAGGTCGAGCAATCAGACTTTTTATTGTTGATGCCGAACCTTTTTCAGATGATGAAAATCTAAGTGAAGAAGAAAAAACTACATTAAAATCCTTGAAAAAGGTTTTTATAAATCCTAAGATCGTTTTAGAAGAAGGAGAGGAATGGGCTTTTAACGAAGGCTGCTTAAGTATTCCTGAAGTTAGAGAAGACGTATTTAGAAAACCACAGATCACAATTGAATATTACGACGAGAATTTCGAATTTAAATCTGAAACTTTCGACGGAATAGGAGCTAGAGTGATTCAACATGAATACGATCACATTGAAGGGATCTTATTTACCGATAAGTTATCCAGCCTTAAAAAAAGATTAATTAAAGGAAAATTAAGCAACATCTCCAAAGGAAAAGTGCAAGCCGATTATAGGATGCGTTTCCCATTAATGAAAAAAGGACGTTAATCCTTTTGATATTAAACCGAGAGATATGATATTTGCCAGCCAAAAATTTACAACACTGATATGGGTTTAGAAAAAATTTTATCAATTTCCGGTAAGCCGGGATTATATGAGTTATCTGCACAAACTAGAGGAGGATTTATTGCAAAGTCTATAATAGATCAAAAAAAGATTGCTGTAAACGTGCGACATAACGTAAGCTTACTAAGTGAAATAGCAATTTATACCTATACTGAAGAAGTGCCCTTAGGAACTATTTTTCAGAAGATTTTTGAAAAAGAAGATGGGAAAGAAGCTATTAGCGCCAAAGCAAATAAGAAAGAATTAGAAGCTTATTTCGCAGAGATCTTACCAGATTATGATGTAGAACGAGTGTACCAAAGTGATATCAAGAAAATTGTACAATGGTATAATTTATTGATTAATAATGGTTTTACCGATTTTGCTCTTGAAGTAAAAGAAGAAAAAGCGAAAGACGAAGAAGAATAGAATTCTTCAGTTCATAATAATATAAAAAGCAGTTCTAATTATTTTAGAGCTGCTTTTTTAGTTTAAATTTCTACAGAAATTGAAGCTAGAAAATTACTTACAATCGTATTTTTACAAAAAGCTTAAAAATGAATAATCGAAAAGATCAACTTCTTGCATTCGACCGACTTTTAACCATTATGGATGAATTGCGAGAGCAATGCCCGTGGGATAAAAAGCAAACAATGGAATCTTTACGGCATTTAACCATAGAAGAAGTTTACGAATTGGGTGATGCAATTCTAGAAAACGATCCAGTTGAAATTAAGAAAGAACTTGGAGATATTTTGCTACATATTGTCTTTTACGCAAAGATAGGGAGCGAGCAAAAGAATTTTGATATAGCCGATGTTACCAACAGCATTTGTGAAAAGCTTATTGATAGGCATCCACATATTTATGGAGATGTAAAAGTGGCAAATGAGGAAGAAGTAAAGCAGAACTGGGAAAAGCTAAAATTAAAGGAAGGTAAAAAGAGCGTTTTAGAAGGCGTTCCGGCATCCTTACCCTCCTTGGTTAAGGCTATCCGAATTCAAGAGAAGGTAGCAGGCGTAGGATTCGATTGGGAAGAGCCAGAACAGGTGTTCGAGAAATTAAAAGAAGAATTAGAAGAACTTCAACATGAAATAGATGTTCAGGATAAGGATAAGATGGAAGCAGAATTTGGAGATGTGTTGTTCTCTATGATCAATTATGCCAGATTCTTGAACATTAATCCAGAAAATGCGTTGGAGCGAACCAATAAGAAATTTATAAAACGCTTTCAGTATTTAGAAAGTAAAGCCCAAGAACGCAACACTCCTTTAAGAGATATGAGTCTTTCTGAAATGGATATATTTTGGGAAGAAGCTAAATTGCTTTAAATCTTAAAACTCTTAAATTGAAAAGGCGAAGTTTTAAAACTTCGCCTTTTCTATAAAATAATTTTAGCTATTTAGTAAAGAGATTTCACTTTTTGAAGTTTCTCTTTCCAAATTTTTAATTGCTCTTTATGATCGGCAATGTTTTTATGTACATCTTTTACTAGCGGATTATCATCGTCTACATTAGAAAAGAACTGTAAGTTGTTTTCCAATTGTCTAATATCGGCCTTGGTTTCTTCCACTTTCTTACTCAAGAAATAATGCTCATTTCGCAATTTCTTATCGTCGTCTGCATCATTTAAAGATTGGATCTTATTCTCATACTTCATCATTTCTGCTTTGGTATGATCTACATCTAACTTAGAGAACAATTGGTCCAGAAGTTTGTTGAATTTTCCTTCGATAAAGCGCTTGTTAAATGGCACTTTACCAATTTCTTTCCATTCTTCTATCGCCGATTTTATCTTTGGAAGGTCTGTTTTCTTATTGCCTTCCATCTCCAAATTCTTAAGAGAATCCAACAATTCCTTTTTCTGATCGAAAGCTTTGGTCTCTTCTTCATTTTCTTGATTGTTTGCTTTATGCATTCTATCAAAATAATGATTACAAGCTGCCTTAAATTGTTTCCAAACCTTATCGCTGTCCTTTCTAGGAACATGACCAACTTTTTTCCAGTCGTCCTGGATCTTCTTCATTAAAGGTGTCGTAGCCTTAAAATCTTCATTATCCTTGTTGTCATCAGCAATTTTTATGAGCTCTTTTTTCTTCTCAAGATTCTCATATTGCTCCTTTTTCAAGGTTTTATAATATGCATTCTTATTTCGGTTAAATTGTCTAACCGCTTGTTTAAATGCGCTCCAAGTTTCTTCATTTTTATCTCTAGGAACTTTCCCAGCTTCAAAAAACGATTGTCTCAAAGCTTCAATATCTTTTATCTTATTTTGCCATTGCCCATGAGATTTGTGTTCTCCTTCAGCAATAAGCTTTAATTTTTCTATAATCTCTTGCTTAACGTCTAGATTTTTTTCGAAAGATTTTTCCAGATCGTCATAATAAGATTGTCTTAGATCATGGATCTTCTTGGTGGCATCACTAAACCTATTCCAGATATCCTCTCTAAATTCTCTAGCAACAGGACCTAGTTCTTCTTTCCACATTTTATGAAGCATCTGAAGCTCTCTAAATGCACGACTAGAATCTCTTTCCAAGGTTAGTTCCTCTGCACGATCTATGATCTTAAGTTTCTGCTCTAAATTGTGTTTGAAATCTAGATCTCTAAAATCACGATTTAAGTGTAAGAAGTCGTAAAAATTCTCTACATGGTGGTGATAGGTATTCCAAACGGTATTGTATTTATCACGAGGAATAGGGCCAGCAGTACGCCATTTATCCTGTAATTCCTTGAAATGCTTATAGGTGGTATTAATGTTTTCCTCTATTCCTAAAAGACCTTTTAACTCTTCAATTATTTCAAGTCTTTTATCTAGATTCTTATTAAGATCTTGCTTTAACTGCTTGTAGTAATTGTTTCGTTTTTCTTTATAGTCGAAATAGATCGAATTGAAATCCTTTTTGATAGGAGTAGAGTAGTGGAAGTCTATTATATTTCCACCTTCAGCAAGAAATTCTTCTTTTTTCTCTTCTAGTTCTTCATCGAACTTTGCATTGAATTCTGCCTTTATTTCTTCAACATGTTCCTTAATTGCTTGGACTTTTTCAGATTTCACTAACCTGTCCAGTTCTGCAACCAAAGCTTCTTTGGTCATGGCATGAAAATCTTTCTTTTCAATTCCATGACGCTCAGTAACCGTTTCATCTTCGCTGTCTTCAGCAACCGAGTCTTCAAATTCTGCTTCTACAGATTTTTTCTCTTTGGAAACTGTCGCTTCATCATCCTCTTCTTCGTCATCCTCATCCTCATCTTGATTACGGCTTAACTCATGTTCTTTTTCTTCAAGATCTGAAGATTTTCCTGGAGTTTCACTTTCATCTACCATAGCATGTTCTAATTCATACTTCTCTTTCTTTGGAGCGCTTGGAGCTGGTGTTTTTTCTTCTGAATCGGAAAATGAACTTTTTTCGTTTTCATCATCATTTTTCTCCGTTGATTCTTTCTTGGTAGCTTCCTCTTTTGAAACGTTTACCTCGGCGGTATCAGGTTTAGATTGGGGGAGATCATTCTGCATTTTTTCATTTTCTTCTAGAGACATATCTTTCAATGTTAAGGTTCGTCAAAATATTAATTCCTGAAAGATAACAACTCCGCAAAAACCTAACAAGGTTTTATATCATTTTATGGTGTCTAAAGGCGAGAAGAAGTGATTATTTAGTCCAAATTTCCCAAGCTTTTTCTGCTTGAAGCTCCAACATGCGCAATCCATTTGTTATTTCAGCATGTTGATCTAACGCAAGTTTTAGGAGTTTTGTATGCGGCGGATTGTAAATAAGATCGAAAACCAGGTGGTTTTCATTAAGGTATTGCGTGGGAATTGATGGAGAATCTTCTACATTTGGAAAAGTGCCTAATGGCGTACAGTTTATAATTAGCTGATAATCCTGAAGGGTTTCCTCAGTGATTTCAGCATAAGTCAAATTGTATTCCTGCTTGGTTCTAGAAACATAGGTATAACTAATGCCGAGTTCCTTTAAAGCAAAGGCAACAGCTTTGGAAGCACCACCAGTTCCAAGAATAAGTGCTTTTTTATGGTTAGGCTTCAGATGAACTTTTAAAGCTTCAGTGAATCCATAAAAATCGGTATTATACCCGATAAGTTTTCCTTCTGAAGTTACTTTAATAGTATTCACTGCTCCAATTTCTTTAGCAGTTTCATCTATCTCATCCAGAAACTCCATAATGCTTTCTTTATAAGGAATAGTAACGTTGAAGCCAGAAACAGATGGGTTTTGTTTTAATAGATCAGGAAATTCAGAAATAGACGGAATATCGAAGTTTTCGTAACACGCGTCTATATGTTCGTTCTCAAATTTGTTATTGAAAAAAGTACGGGAAAAGGAATAGGAAATATTTTTCCCGATTAGTCCAAAAGTTTTCATGCGTCTTGATTTCTATTCTCAAACCAGCCAAGCCCAAGTACGATGAAAACACCTACTGATATGTAAAGAAATGCTAACAAAGTTTCGGTTGAATTAAAAACCGGAAAATACCTGTCGTAATTATCTAAGATCTTGTTGCCGTGTAAATCTAATCTAAAGTTGCCTTCAGCATTCATTTTGTAGATCTTTTCTTTCCACGGCCAGACAACGCCTAGTGATCCTGCAATAAACCCAATGATCACCGAGTAAGTTTCTTTTTTATAGCGTTTAAGTACAAATCCTAAAAGATGTGATAAGGATACCAAGCCAGCCAAAGAGCCTAAAGAAAAAACAACTAGAACTTGTAATAATCTAATTCTTTCTGAATCTCCTGTAAAGGAAAAATCCATCATAAAAACATCCTTAATTGTATCGTATAAGGCATTAACAGAGTCTACTAACAGCAGCACATAATTTCCTAATAAAATCAAGATGAAAGACCCAGACAGCCCTGGAAGTGTCATTCCAGAAACTCCAATAATTCCGCAGATAAATACAAACCAAAGATTGTCATTTTCCCGAGCAGGTTCTAAAAAGCTAATGGCGATCCCGGCAACAATTCCCATCATCATAAAAATGATACTTTGTTTGGACCAACTCTTAAAATCTTTGCTGATATAATATATTGAACCTATGATCATCCCGAAAAAGCAGGACCACACATAAAGCTCATAGTGAACAATTAAATAATCTAATAATTGGGAAACGCTGAAATAACTTATTACCATTCCCAGGATCAAGAGCCCAAGGAACTTTCCGTTAACATACGTATATAAACTTTTAAACCTTCCGCTAATTAGGAGTTTACCAGCCTTTAAGTTTATTTTTTGAAGGGAATAGATAAATTCTTCGTAAAATCCTGCAACAAATGCTACAACACCCCCAGAAACGCCGGGAACCTTATTTGCTGCTCCCATTGCCAAACCTTTAAGTACTAAAAGAACTTTGTCACTAAAGGTCCGAGTTTGTTGCATTTTCTGATATAGGTTTTTGTGTAGCTACGCGCTCTAAGATAAGAATTAAAGTAAATCCAACAAGAATTAAAACTACCGCAGGAAAAATATGTGGCTCGCCAGGATAATTGGTCGGCCAGACTGAAGCTTCTTTTAAAACAATGATCTTTTCGCCCACAATTTCCGACTCTAAAACCTCTTTCCAAGGCCAGATCTTGTTTAGAGATCCTGCAATAAATCCAGTTAACACTGCAAGTGTAATGCTGCTATAATTATCGAATAGCCATTTTAATAATCTGGAAAAGGATAAAAGACCTACGATTGCTCCAAGTGCAACAACCGCTAAGGTTTTAAGATCGAAATTGTGCGCAGCTTCTGTAACCGTTTTATATGCCCCTAACAGTACCAGAATAAATGCTCCAGAAATTCCTGGAAGTATCATTGCGCATACTGCAATAGATCCCGCTAGAAATAGAAACCAAAGATTGGTATTTGCTCCCATAGGTGGAAGGGTCACAATATAAATTGCGATTGCCGCTCCAATTATTAAAGCAAGAATTATATTAAAATTCCATTTTGGTATTTGTTTGGCTACAAACCAGATACTGGCCAGAATAAGTCCGAAGAAAAAAGACCAGATTAAAATGGGATGCTCCTCCAAAAGATAATTGGTAAGACGCATCACTGTAAAGATACTTATAAGAATTCCTGTAAGTAATGCAACTATAAAAGTACCATTAGCTTCTTTCCACATTGCTTTAAAACCTTCTTCCTTCCAAGTGGTAAAGAGTCCGAGGTTTATACCGCTAATAGTAGAGATAAGTTCTTGGTAAATTCCTGTGATAAATGCAATTGTTCCTCCAGAAACTCCTGGAACCACATCTGCAGCACCCATCGCCATTCCCTTAAGTGTTATTGTAAGGTAATCCTTAAAACTTCTTTGCATTTTAAAAAATTAAAAATTCGCTCCAAAAATAGCTAAAATATTAGGAGGTTCTTATGTAAGAATTAATAATTTCCTTCACGCTTTTTCTACTGAAGATCTTTGGGAAAAGCTCTTCTATGATGATGTAATATTCCGAATCTAATTTTAAACCATTATTCAAATGAAAATATCCTTTATCGCCTTCGTTTAAACTGAAGTATAATCCTGCTAAACGATATTCGATCTCTTCAGAATCTGGATAAAACTCGATTGCTTGATTTAAATTTTGAATGGCAGTTTCAAATTCCCCTAGATTTATAAGAATATCACATCTTCTAATCCAAGTTTCCAATTCATAATTACCAAGCTCTATAGATTTTTGATAGCCTTTTTCAGCTTCTTCAAAAAAGCTAAGTCGGCTATTGATCTTCGCATAGCGCTTCCAATAAAGCACATTTTCCTCATCAATATTAATCGCTTTATTGATGTAATAAAGCGCTTTTTGATAATTCTGCTTTTTGAAATAGAAATCTGTAATAGCGATCCAACCTTTATCTAACAAAGGATCTTCATGAACGGTTTTAGAATAATTCTCTAAAGCCAGTTCATCCTTTCCAAGTTTCTCGTAGCATTTTCCAATTCTTAAATAGGCAAAAGAAGTAGGGTCATCTAGATCTAAAGTGATCTTGTAATTTTCTATCGCCTCATTATACCTGCCTAATTTTTCTAGAACTTTTCCTTTTTCAAGATATGCTCCAATAAAGTAATCGTCACTTATAATGGCAAAATCGAAAGCCATTAATGCTTTATCTAATTGTTTAAGATCGAAATATTGTTTTCCTACTTGATGCCATGCAACCTCGCAATAAGGATTCTTATTAAGGAACATGTTTAAGTAATCTATAGCTTCATTTTTTTGTTCTAGAAAATCGAAGCAATACATGATGTTGTAAAGTGCAGAATAATCTTCTTCATCTGCTTCTAAACACTTCATAAAACTAAACTTTGCATTCTCAAAATCTTCTAAGAACAAATATTCCATTCCTAAAAGTGAGTATACGTCGGCTTCATCTAAAGTAATTTCCAATGCTAATTCAAGCATTTTAATCGCTTTATGATGATCGTCTCTCTTAGAAAATATATTTGCTTTTTGGATATAGATCTCCTCGTTGGAAGATTCGAAATTATGAAGTTCATTCAAAAGGCCGTCGGCAAGGTCTAACTTGTCTTCAAAAACAAGTATTTCAACTTTAAAAAGTTTTAGGTTTGTAGAAGTGGGGTGTTGGGCCAGTCCTAATTTCACGGCTTTCTTAGCCAGTGCAATCTTACCATTCTCCAAATAATGATGAATGATATCCTCAAATTCTTCTGAATCGAAAAACAACACATCGTTTGTTTTCAGCATCGATTCAAAACGGGTAAGTGAGAAATTGTTTTCTTCGTTATGACTTAATTGCATACACTGGGGATTACTAGATTTCTACAGTATTAAAGTTATAAAGGTTAACCGTTAAACTGTAAGGGTAACTATATTGTTTTTAACAAAGTAATTAACATTGTGGGTTGTTAATTAATTGTTATTAAGAAGGTCAATAATAATGCCACATCCTTCTTTAATTTCCTGTTCTGTTATTGTAAGTGGGGGGGTAATACGGATGGCTGTTTTTTCAAATAAAAGCCAAAACAAAATTAGGCCTTTCTCCTGTGCTTTCAAAATAATATTTGTTGCCAGTTCTTCTGATGGCAGAATGAGAGCGAGCATTAAACCCTTCCCACGGATCTCCTTTATTTGTGGGTGAACCAATAGCGTTCTGAACAATCTTTCCTTTTCCAAAGCTTCTGCCATAAGGTCAGATTCCAAGATTTCTTGTAAAGTGGCTAAAGCAGCAGCAGCAATTACGGGATTTCCTCCAAAGGTTGTAATATGTCCTAGTTTAGGATTGTCCATTAACGTATCCATGATCGTAGTGCTTGCGGTAAAGGCGCCAATTGGAAGTCCGCCTCCCATCCCTTTTCCCATAACAAGAATATCCGGCACTACGTTATAATTCTCGAATCCGAAAAGCTTTCCTGTTCTTCCAAATCCGGGTTGAATTTCATCTAATATTAACAGCGCTCCAACTTCTTCACAGCGTTGTTTCATTTTATTCAAATAGTTATTTTGAGGCTGAATAAATCCTGCACCACCTTGAATAGTTTCTAAAACAACCGCAGCTGTATTTTCTGTAATTAAATCAATGTCTCCTTCAGAATTGAATTCTAAAAAACGCACATCTCCAATTAAGGGTCTAAAAGGTTCTACTCGTTCTTCAAAACTCATCAAGCTCAAAGATCCCATGGTGTTGCCATGATAAGCCATTTTTGCAGCGAAGATCTCTGATCTTCCCGTGGAACGTCTTGCCAGTTTTAATGCGCCTTCTATAGCTTCGGTTCCAGAATTGGTTAAATATGTTTTAGATAAAGATTCGGGTAAATTTGATGCTAATAATTTTGTTAGTTCTACTGCTGGTCCTAAGGCGTATTCACCATAAACCATAACATGTAAATATTTATCTGCTTGCTCTTTAATTGCATTTATGATTCGGGGGTGACTGTGTCCCAAAGTGCATGCTGAAACTCCAGCAACAAAATCTAAATGTTTCTTCCCTTGAGTAGAATAAATATAAGACCCTTTTGCATGGGAGATCTCCATGGCCAAAGGATGAGGAGATGTTTGAGCCTGGTATTTTAAAAAATCTTCTTTCAAAGGTTATGAATTATTCTTGGTGGGTTTTTTCTTCTTTTCTAACACTTTTCGTTTTTCCAACTGTAGTGAATCTACTTCCTTAATTGGAACTCCCAAGCTGTCTACCTTAGTATCTATAAGATCTTCTGGAGATAATCTAGAATTTTCGTTTAAAAGTGGCCGTTCACTATCGTTCTCATCGAAGAAATTTTCCTGTTCTTCAGGTAATGGAATTCCCTTAATTTTTGTGAGTTTTGGTGGTTCTTCTCCTTTAAAAAGGTCAGATTTCTGCAAAAGCTGCTCGTCTCCACGCCAATTAAATCCAGGTAATTCTCTCGCGTTAGGCGGAAAATCTTCTGGCGGAGTCATAGTGCCATCTACTTGTTTGTAATAATAGATGTCACTTATTTCTTTGTTTTCAAAAAGAATTTTAATAGAACTGCTCAGCGTTTTGTTGATTCCTAATAATTCCTGTTCTTCATTTCTGCTGAAGTAAATTGTCTCTGTATTTTTAATAATATCTACCTGCTGAAGTTCATTTTCTACAAACAAGCCAGTGAGTTCCTTTCCTTTTACTTGATTGTAACCTTCTATTGTATCCTTTTGAATGAGAAATGCATCATAGAAAACCTTAAGAGAATCTAATTTTTCCGTGACTGGATTATTTAAAATGTGAATGGTGTCTCCTGTCATCTGATTATTTCCAGACCATATTATAGGAGTCCTTTTTTTATCTACCGTAGATAATGCGCCTTTATTCACATTTATAAGCTTTGTGATCCCTTTTTTCTGATTGATATAAACCGAATCACTTTTCCCACTAATATCACTTTTATATAACCGAACATTATAAAACCCCCGAACGATCCTGTTTTCAGGTTTCCCAGTGATCATTAACGTATCGCTATGAATAAATATGGAATCGTTGTCTTGAATGGTTGCTGCAACAGCGCGTTTTGTTATAAAAACCGAATCTTTCTCCCGATACACTTCTGCATAATGCCCAGTAATTAAACTATGGTTTAAAGTATCGGTTACTTTTATATTATTGGTTCCAGATGCAAAACTCTTGGCTCTGTTAAAATATAGACTGTCGCCTTCTAAAATCCTGTTGTCGTAATTAATCTTAGAATTTTTCACGAAATATCCAACATCTCCTCGTGTATCGTAAAATCCGCGTTCGCAATAAACAGTACTGGTTTCACTAACTATTGTCGTAGGTCCGTATAAATAGGCATAACCACTGTTCGAATAAAAATCTAACTGCTGAGAGTTAATCACATATTTTGGATTGGTTACTTTAACATTGCTTAGAAAAGAATATTTATCCTGATCCATATAATACCTTCCAATCTTACTAGTAAGTACACTTGCAGTATCTCTTACAGTTCCGCCGCTTCTATAATATGCCTGTTGTTTAACTCTATCAAAGAACAATGTATCTGTTTCAATTGAGGATTGCGGTCTGCTCATTTTCACGTTTCCACTAGCAAATGCAAATTGAGTGGTTCCGTTATACTCGGCGTATTTACTTTGCATAGTAACGGTATCGCCTTGCTGCATTCTTACATTACCATAAGCCTTAAAAAAATTGGCTTCATCATAATGTATAGCTTGATCACACCAAATTTCTATTCCTTCATGTATAAAATGAACCTGATTGGTCACCTTGCTTAAGATTATAGCTCCAGGATATTTGATTTCGTCTTTTAAGGTTCTATCACTAGTATAATCTATTTTTTTTGAAGTTTGAGCAAGTGAATTCGCAATGCAGAATAAGCAGAGTAAAAAAGTGAGTATATAATAAGGTGATCTTTTCAAATTAAGTTATTTGATTCAAAAGTAAGGAAAAGCCTAATAATGCCGATGCCTGCAATATAAAATTAATATAAATCAAGCTTTATTGACGTATTCTTATAAATTCTTTCTGAACTCTAAAAAGTTTATAATTTTTTCTGCTTGATGTTATCGATAAGCCAAAATCTCATAATCTTTTCTAAAAATTAACTAAAATTAATAGTTATAAAATTTCATTAAGAAATATTTAACCTTCGTCTGAAATCCAAACTTCCTTTTCTCCCGTATGTTTGGGTATAATCTAGAAAACTTAATTATGAAAAAACCAGTGATTAAAGTGGAAACCTCTGTTGAGGCCCACCCAAAACAAAGTAACTCTCGTAGACAATTTTTAAAAATGGGAGGTTTAGCTGTAGCAGGAAGTAGTTTATTCTTGTACGGATGTAACAATGATGACGATAACATGGAGCCTACAGAACCAGGAATGGTGTTTGACTTAGGTAGTGGAGATCTAGGAATCTTAAACTATGCATATGCATTAGAGCAATTAGAAGCTGCATTTTATACTCAAGCAATTGCAGGTTCTTACTATGCAGGTGCAAGTGCTGAAGAAAAATTGATTTTAAAAGATATTTATGATCATGAAGTAATTCACCGTGAATTCTTTAAAGCGGCAATTACAGGAGCTGTAAGTGGAGATACTTCTAAAGTATTACCAGAATTGGAATTCGATTTTAGCGGAGTAAATTTTGGAAACAGAGATTCTGTATTAGGTACTGCAATGGTATTAGAAGATACTGGTGTTGGTGCTTATAATGGTGCAGGTCCTTTATTGGAAACTGCAGCATATTTAACATTAGCTGGTAAGATTGTTTCGGTTGAAGCAAGACATGCAGCTGCAATTAGATCTATCTTTTTACCAGGAGATACAGAATTTGCTGGTGACGATGTAATCGATGCAAATGGATTGGATAAATCTGATTTACCACCAGTTGTAATTTCAGCTGTTGTAGCAACAGGATTTGTAGTAACACCATTTACTGCTAACCAATTACCAACTGAATAATAAATACAAACCTTTAAAGAAAACATTATGAATATTATAAAATTTTTAGATGAATTTACATCAGAGAGCTTAACTCAGAAGGTTTCTTCAAGACGTGATGTATTTGGAACATTTGGTTCTTTAGGAAAGAAAGCTGCCTTAGCTGCAGTACCTTTTGGATTAGCAACAGGTTCTAGTAAAGCATTTGCTCAAAATGGAACTAAAGCACATGAAGATCCATTAAATTTAGCATTAACTCTTGAATATCTTGAAGCTGAATTTTACATTAGAGCATTAGACTCTGGAGTGCTTCCTGCTGGAAGACCAGAAAATGTATATAATCAAATTTCTAAACATGAGTCTGCTCACGTTGAATTTTTGAAAACAGCATTAGGAGATGTAGCAGTAGCAAAACCAACTTTCGATTTTACTGTAGGTGGGATGTTCGATCCTTTCAATGAAAATGGAATTGGTCAAGAAACTGCTTACGCACAGTTATTAGCATTAGCTCAGGCTTTTGAAGATACTGGAGTAAGAGCATACAAAGGACAAGCAGGAAATTTAATGGGAACACCATTTTTAAAGCCAGCTTTACAAATACATTCTGTAGAAGCACGTCACGCTTCAGAAATTAGAAGACTTAGAGCTTCTGTATTAGGAGAAACTCTAAATGATAATGCATTAGGATGGATCACTCTTAATCAAAGAGGACCAGGAATGCCAGCTGCAACACAAGCTGTGTATGATGGTGAAGAAAATGTAACTCAAGGTGGAGTTAATCTAGTTACTGCAACTGGATTTGATGCAACTTCAGTTTCTCAATCTTTCGATGAGCCAATAACTGGAGATCAAGCCGTTGCAATCGCAAGTTTATTTATAGTTAGCTAGATTTAGGTTAGATTACATTTAAACTAAAAAATGCCTTTCAGAAATGAAAGGCATTTTGTTTTTATAAGTTTTTAAGCTGAATCTATCTATGGATCGTTTGCTTTCTATCCGGTCCAACAGAAATTACCGAAATAGGAGTTTTTAATTCATCTTCTAAAAACTTCACATAGTCCATAAATTCTGAAGGTAACTGGGAAGCTTCAGTCATTTTAGTAAGATCTTCTTTCCAACCTTTAAATTCAGTATAAACCGGAGTTACATTTTCTGGTTCTATATTGTAGGGAAGGTGCGTGATCTCTTCTCCTTTGTATTTGTAAGAAGTACAAACTTTTAAAGTTTTAAATCCGCTTAGAACATCCCCTTTCATCATGATTAACTGTGTGATCCCATTTATTTGAACGGCATATCTTAAAGCTACAAGATCTAACCATCCACATCTTCTAGGACGACCTGTAGTTGCTCCAAATTCATTTCCAACTCTTCCCATGGTTTCTCCATCCTCATCGAATAACTCGGTAGGGAAGGGACCACTTCCAACTCTTGTTGTATATGCTTTAAAGATCCCAAACGCATCTCCAATTTTATTTGGCGCTACACCTAATCCGGTACAAGCTCCTGCTGCGGTTGTATTAGATGAAGTTACAAATGGATAGGTTCCAAAATCGATATCTAAAAGTGAACCTTGAGCACCTTCAGCAAGAATTGTTTTTCCGCTTTCTTGTGCTAGTTGCAAATATTGTTCGCTATCGATAAATTTCAAGGATTTTAATACTTCTACAGCTTCAAAGAATTCTTTTTCTAATTCAGCTAAGTTATATTGCACATCTACATTGTAGAAGCTTATCATAGCTTCATGCTTATCTGCAAGCACTCTGTACTTTTCTTTCCAGTTCTCTAATTCAAGATCTCCAACACGAATTCCGTTTCTTCCGGTTTTATCCATGTACGTTGGCCCGATTCCTTTTAAAGTAGATCCAATTTTGGCTTTCCCTTTAGAAGCTTCAGAAGCGGCATCCAACAATCTGTGTGTAGGTAAGATTAAATGCGCTTTTCTTGAGATATATAAATTTTTGCGATAATCGGTTTTGAAAGCATCCAGATTCTCCAATTCTTTTTTGAAGATCACCGGATCTATTACAACTCCGTTTCCAACTAGATTTATGGTATCCTTATGAAAGATCCCAGAAGGGATAGTGTGAAGTACGTGTTTCTGACCATCGAAGATCAAAGTATGGCCTGCATTTGGACCACCTTGAAACCTAGCAATTATGTCATATTTTTCGGTAAAAACATCTACTATTTTACCCTTTCCTTCATCTCCCCATTGTAATCCGAGTAGTAAGTCTACTGCCATAAATATCTAATTTGTTGGTTGTTTTTTTGTGCCGTAAAAATATAAAGAATGTTTAGAAATTTCAATATCAAAAACTTCCTCTATAGTTTGTTTAATGCTTTGTATTCTAGGATCGCAAAATTCTATTACCTCACCGGTATCGGTAAGTATAATATGATCGTGTTGTCTATCAAAATACGATTTTTCATATTGAGATTGATTCTGACCAAACTGGTGTTTTCTTACCAATCCGCAATCTAAAAGCAATTCTATGGTATTATATAAAGTAGCGCGGCTCACTCTATATTTTTTGTTCTTCATATTAATATAGAGCGACTCTATATCAAAATGCTCTTCATTATTATAAATTTCTTGTAAAATAGCAAATCGTTCAGGGGTTTTTCTATGGCCCTTTTCCTCCAAAAATTTGGTGAAAACGTTCTTTACAACTGCCTGATCATTCTTATTTACACTTTTCTTACTCATAATATTCCTTCCGCCGCAAAGGTATTGGTTTATTCTCTGGACACCTTGTCTATCCCATTAATTTTTTTGAGATGCTCTATAAGCGTGTCCAATATCGAGTTATTTTTTACAACCACAGTAATTTTTCCAGTAAAAACACCATCTTCACTTTCAAAATTAATATTGCGCATATTAACGTTCATACTATTGGAGATCTCTTTTGTAATCTCACTTACCAATCCTAGATTGTCTATTCCGGTAAGTTTTATCACCGCTTTAAAATCTTGTTGAGAAGAGTCGATCCATTTCGCCTGAATAATTCTATAAGAATAATTACTTTGAAATTGAATTGCATTAGGACAATCCTTTTTATGAACCTTAATTCCTTCGCTCACCGTTATAAATCCAAAAACCCGATCTCCGGGAATAGGGTTACAACAATTCGCCATTTTATAATCTAATTTTTCTTCTTCCTTCCCAAATACCAATTGATCATACTTAGAAGTGATCTCTTCTTTGTTTAGATCTTCTGCAACTGGAGCTTTTCTAATCTTATTCTTGATGTAACTAACAAACGCGTTGCTTCTAGAAGAGGTGAAATCCTTTAAGCTCTTATTGTCAATTTTCCCAATTCCAACTCGGTAAAAAAGATCTAAACTCGTCTTCAGTTTAAAATAAAGCACCAATTCATTGATCATACTTTCATTAAAACTGAGCTTTTGTGACTTCAACTTTCTTGCTAATACAGCCTTTCCTTCTTCTGCAATTTCCTTTTTCTCATCTTTTAAAGAAGATTTTATCTTAGATCTCGCTCTAGCTGTACTGGCATAATCTAACCAGTTTATATTTGGTTTTGCGTTTTCTGAAGTTATTATCTCGATCTGGTCACCACTTTTAAGCTCATGACTTAAGGGAACCAATTTATTATTTACTCGTGCCCCACGGGTGTGCAAACCAATTGCGGTATGTATACTGAAAGCAAAATCTAAAGGAGTGGCACCTTTTGGTAAGGATTTAAGATCTCCTTGAGGTGTAAATACAAAGATTTCTTTTGCATACAGATTCAATTTGAATTGCTCCACAAAATCTACAGCATTTGCCTCAGAATTTTCTAAAGCTTCCTGCAATCTGTTCAACCATTCTTCCATGGTTTTTTCTTCTTGCTCTGCGCCTTGCTTGTATTTGTAATGAGCAGCATATCCTTTTTCTGCGATCTCGTTCATTCGCTCGCTTCTAATCTGTACCTCAACCCATCTTCCTTTTGGTCCCATAACCGTAATATGTAAGGCTTCATAACCTGTAGATTTTGGTGAGGAGATCCAATCTCTTAATCGAATAGGATTTGGTCTAAAGTGATCTGTCACTATAGAATAGATCTTCCATGCAAAGAATTTTTCATTGGCAACATCGCCTTTATAGATAATTCTAACCGCAAATTTATCGAAGACC
This sequence comes from uncultured Antarcticibacterium sp., assembly GCA_964636585.1. Taxonomy (GTDB): domain Bacteria; phylum Bacteroidota; class Bacteroidia; order Flavobacteriales; family Flavobacteriaceae; genus Gillisia. The sequence continues at coordinate 279 of CAZWSP010000041.1, read as the reverse complement.
TCATCAAACGTGATATTCTGCGTTTTGATCTTTCTCCAAATAGAATAGATAGATTTTGGTCTACCTTTTATGGTATAATCTAAATTCTCTTGATCTAAAGAGTCTTTTATGGTTTTGGTAAATGCATCTATGTAAGCATCTTGTTCCTCTTTGCTTTCACGAATCTTCTTCAAGATATCGTTATACACATCAGGTTCAGTATATTTTAAACTAAGGTCCTCTAGCTCGGTTTTAATGCTGTATAAGCCAATTCTATGGGCTAATGGAGCATAAATATAA
>CAZWSP010000040.1:0-23655 GCA_964636585.1 uncultured Antarcticibacterium sp. | reverse complement strand
ATTAAGCTGATCTATTAAATATGGCATTTCAACCTCTTTAGCTTCCGTATTTAAAACATGGCAAATTCCCTTACCTTTCTCGTTTTCAAGCATATCGAAAGAAGGCTTGATACCATGCGCTATTTCCCGTATTCTAAGATAATCTTTTTGATCTAAAACTTGTTTTAAATTTTGTAATTCTAAGTTAACACTGGAGCTAAATAACTCTAAAGTTTCAGAAATGAATTGTTTATCATTCCCGGAAAGATCTATTAAATAATTAAGCGAATAGTGGTCATTTTGTTCTGGAGATACCTCAACTGCTTTTTCTAAGGTTTTTCTAATTTGAAAAACAACTGCAGACTCAGTGAAAGGTTTTTTAATAACCGCTTCTGCATAGGCTAACATTCTTCTTTCTTGCTGAAGTGGAATTTCTCCAGTTGTAATTATTACAGGCAGGGCAAGACCTAATTCGGTCTTAATATAATCGGCTATTTGATACCCGCTTATTGGTGATGCATCTTCTTCAATAATTAGAAGATCTGCACTGGTGTTGTCATTTAACCACTGGATAGCTTCTAAACCATCTTGGCAAACCACCAACAACCATTTTTCATTAAGGGCAATTTGACTAAATTTTTCGCATTCTACAGAATCACTTTCTACCAAAAGTATAGTAGCATGATCCCGCGGGGGATTTTGTAGGTTTTTCATAGGGCGCGGTGATTTGGGGAATTACCTTATCCAGATCTTATATCAACTCAAGTACGTTTTTTATTTCTTTAATTATACCTTTTTGATGGGTTAAAAATACTACTTTTTCCTGAGCTTCAGTGTGTTCCAACGAAGAAGATAGCTCTTTTAACATATCAAAGTTACAATTTAACGAAGTTCCCTTCAAACTGTGTGCTACTTTTCTTACCTCATTAAAATCCTCTTTTTCAATAGATTCGGCAAGATTATTTTGAATATTCACCAAATTGGTTTTTACCATTTGCATTAATTCTTCATAAGCTTCTTCATCACCTTCCAATTTTTCCATTAAGGCTTCACGATCAAAATGTTGACCGGATGGTTGAGTAACCTCAGCATTTTGCTCTTTTTCTCTTGCAGGGAGAATCAAATATTTGGTTAGAATATCGCTTATGGTATTAAAAACTACCGGCTTTGTAACATAATCGTCCATTCCAAATTCTTGGCAACGCTCCTTCTCTCCTTTTACAGTTCTAGCGGTAAGCGCTATTATTGGAATTCGCTGTCCTTCTTTCTCCAGTCCTCTAATTTCCTGAGTAGCTTCAAAACCACTTAGAATTGGCATTTGCACGTCCATAAAAATAAGGTCTATCTTTTCTGAACCAAACATCTCCACCGCTTCTTGTCCATCATTCGCTTCCATGATCACCGAATTGGGAAGGGCTTTTTTAATAATTGTTTTAGCCAAAAATTTATTCACCGGATTATCTTCGGCAACCAAAATATTAAACACAAAATCTGTTGCTTCTATTCGATGTTCCACTATATTTTTTTCTTCAGTTTTAGGAGCTTTAATATTCTTCAACATATTGAATAACTGATCTATCTGAATAGGTTTTGTAATGTTGTATTGCACTTCCAGATCTTTACAAGCTTGATGGATCTTTTCGTCATCTGCAGAGCTATGAAGTAATATTATAGGAAGTTTCTCCGGACTAAATTTTAATTTGTTCCTGATATGCCCTATTAATTCTACGCCATTCATATACGGCATATTAAAATCTACAATGGCAAGATCAAAATTATTGTCGCTTTCCAAGGCTTGAAGTGCCGTAATTCCATTTGCTACCAATTCACTTTCAATGCTTCCAATAGCCAACATTTCCTTCAGGATAATTCGGTTATTGGTGTTATCATCTATCACCAATACCTTTTTGATCTTTCTAGAATTTTCTTGAAGCGAATTATCGCCTTTTTCAGTTTTAAAAGTTATCTGAAATGAAAACTCACTTCCAACGCCTAATTCACTGCTTACTTCTAATTTACTTCCCATTAAGCCCAATAATTTGTTGCTTATAGTAAGTCCTAAGCCAGTTCCGCCATATTTTCTGGTGGTAGATGAATCTTCCTGATCGAAGGCGTTAAAGATCTTGGCAAGATTGTTTGGCGCAATCCCAATACCTGTATCTCTAATTCTGAAGTTATAAACCATCTCATCCTCGCTTCCTTTTACGGGAACAGCATCTATTTTAAGCTCTACTTCCCCGGTTTCTGTGAATTTCACTGCATTCCCAAGTAGATTGGTAATCACTTGTCTTATTCGAATAGAATCGGCATAAATAAATCTGTTTATATCTGAAGAGATATTAAGTAATACCTCTAGATTCTTTTCATGTGCCTGATGCTTAATTATATCTATGGTTTGTCCGCAAAGGTCTAAAAGATCTGTTCTTTCCACACTTATCTCTAATTTTCCAGCTTCGATTTTAGAGAAATCTAATATGTCATTTATTAGGTCTAATAAGGAGTTAGCCGAATTATAAACCGTTTTCATGTATTGTGTCTGACTAGTGTTCAATTCGGTTTTCATTAGTAGATCTGTAAAACCGATCACTCCATTTAATGGAGTTCTAATCTCATGACTCATGTTTGCTAAAAACTCCGATTTCGATTTATTAGCAGATTCAGCTTTTAATTTAGCATCGACTAACGAATTCTCCATTTTCTTTTGCTGGGTAATATCTTGAATGGTTGAGAGAATAATCTTCTTTCCCGTTGCATCCTTCATTTTTACTCCAGAAATAAGTACTGGGAAAGGGAAACCACCTTTTTTTAAGAATACCGTTTCACAAGCTTCTTTTGTTCCTGTCTTTAAAAATCCTTCTAGTTTTTTATGATTTCTCTCAAAACTATCTAAAGCGATTAGGTCTCTGAAGTTATGCGAAGTAAATTCTTTAAGATCGAATCCAACCGATTTTAATAGCGCTTTGTTGGCATTAAGAAATCTTCCTGTCTTAGCTTCAATAACACCAATCCCTATTGGTGACAGCTCGTAAAGTGATCTGAATCTAGCTTCATTTTCAAGAATAAGTGCCTCTGCAATTTTTCTTTCGGTAATGTTGCTTTGGGTTCCTATCATTCTAACAGGTTTCCCTGAAGCATCCCATTCTATGATCTTCCCTCGATCTAAGATCCATTTATAATTGCCGTCTTTGCAACGCACTCTTTTCTCTATATTATATTCTTTGACCTGCCCTTCAAAATAATCTTTTAAAGCCTTATCAGATTTCTCTCTATCGTCTGTATGAATTCTATTATCCCATTCTTCAATATCTGTCAAAGATTCTTCTGGGTCATAGCCAAGCATTTGCTTCGCTTGATCGGACATGTATTGTTTTCCTTCTACAATATCCCAATCCCATACACCATCTCCAGAGCCTTCTAAAGCAAACTGGAAACGTTGCTTACTCTCTCTAAGTTCTTCTTCTATTTCCTTTACTATTGAAATATCTGTAGCAATCCCTAAAAACCCAATGAGCTCTCCAGAGTTATTAGTTACAGCAGTAGTAACTAATTGAACAGGGAATTTGCTTCCGTCTTTGCGCTTATAGGTCCACTCTTGTGAATCGAATTTTTCGTGCTTCGCATTGTAGGTTAGAAATTCAAATTCTGTAAGTCCATCTTTTTCTTTAAAAGGAAGATCTTTTGCTCTCTTCGCTATTTCCTTAGGATCATGAAAAAGAAGTATTTCTTCTTTTTCAACTACATCATTAGCACAATATCCAAGCAAATTCTGTGCTCCTTTATTAAACTTTTTAATGGTTCCGTTAAGATCTGTTTCAATAATAACAACTTGTGTAGTGGCGCTCATTACTGCTTCCAGATCGTTTAAACTGGCTTTTAAAGCCTCTTTTGCCACAATGCTTTCAGTAATATCATTTATCTGGGCAATGAAATATAATGGAACGCCTTGCTGATCTCTTAATAACGAGACACTTATTAACCCATAAACAATGTTTCCATTTTTATGGATATAACGTTTTTCGATCTTATAAGATTTTATTTTCCTACCGAAAAGTTCCTTAAGAAAGTCAATATCTATATCTCTATCTTCCGGATGGGTAACTTCCGGAAATTCTCTATTTAAAAATTCCTTTTGAGTATAGCCTAATAATTGAGACAGAATTCTATTCACTTTAAGCCACTTTCCTTCTAAAGAAACCATGGCCATTCCATTAGGCGAAAACTCGAAAGCACTTTCAAATTGTTGAGAAGTCTCTAATGCCTTCTTCTCTAAGGATTTTCTGGAAGTAATATCTTCCAGCTGACTTACAATAAGATCTGTTTCATCGGAATTAGTGCGAACAATAGACGTATTAACATCACACCAAAGTATTTCCTTTTTCTTATTGAAATATCTAAGTTCCAATTTGTAGCTATCAATTTCACCGCTAAGTAATTTTTCTCTGTACAAATCGGCCATTTCCAGATCGTCTGGATGAATGAGTTTCCTGTAGGTTAATTTTTTAATTATCTGCTCGTCCTCTTTAGTAAATCCAAATATTTTAAATGAAGCTGGATTGGCCATAAGGATCTGATTTTGTGTGCTAACCAGAATGATCCCTAATGGAGAACTTTCAAATACTTGCTCGAACCTATCTTTGTTTATTTTAAATTCTAATTCTCGTTGTCTATCCTCATTTATATCTTGAAAAGCACCAAACACTCTAACGCATTTTCCATCTCTCATTTCAGGCTTTCCAAAGGCTCTAACCCAAATTTCATTTCCTTTTGCTGTAACTATTTGCAATTCCGTATCAAATGGAATTCCTTCGTTTACAGCTTTATTAAAAAGTGTGGTTATTTGATCTCTACTTTCACCTTCTTTATAGAAATTGATTCCCATTTCTAGATTAGGTTTAAAATCTGCGGGAACTTCGTGAATATCTCTGGTAATCTTAGTCCAAACCATAGTTTGTTCCTCAAGATCCATTTCCCAACCACCAGTTCTAGTTAAAAGATTTACTTCTTCAAAAACCTCATTGAGCTTCTTTAAATAATTGTTTTCTTCTATAAATAAGTTTGTTCTTTCGTCTCCCTTGGTAACATCTGTATAAATTATAAGGATCTTAGCGGGAACACCTGAAGCCTGCTTAAGTATTTTAGACTTTCCTTCTAGAAGAATGTTGTGCCCATTCTTATTTTTGAATTTAAAATAAGTGTCAAAATTTATAGAGGGATTGGCGCTTTCCTTTAAAAGATTAAAAGCATTAACAGCTTCCGAATCTGCTAATATTTCTTCGAACTGATGAAAAGAGCTTTTTTCATCCTGCATATATCCTAAAGTTTTCCAGAAAGAATCGCTGATCCAAAGGTTTTCAGGTTGGTCTAATTCTCCAAACCAAATGCCGTTCACAATATGCTCGCTAATCCATTGAAATATGGTAGGATCATTTTTGAGAAGATCATAAAATTCTAATTGAAAATTGGATGAAGATTCAGGCATTTATAGGATTGTTATAGGGTTGAGCTGTATGCGTATAGTAAAAATTAAAAACACTCGAAATTAAGTATAAAGCATCAAGTTATAATTATTAATTATAATAATGTTCTCGATCAATTTATTGGCTGATAAAAGATTTATACAAAGCTTAAACAAGATTTCAAGGCTAATCAATATAATCAAAATAAACTTAGCATTAAATGTTCAGAGAAATTGCTTTCTCCTAAAAAAGATATCTTTGCATTTTTGAAAAAATTAGTCACAAGTGAACCGAAACGTTTAATATGATAAAGTTATTTAGAAGAAGCTCTATGGTAATTTTGGTACTCTTGCAAATTGCATTTGTGTCTGCCATATTTTATGACGTCCTAAATAAATTTTCAGTTTTAGTTTTTATAGGAGTCATTGTATTTTTAGGATTATTCAGTTTAGCAAAATTGGCCCACGAAACTCACGAACAGCCAAATAAGAGCTCTGGTTTTATTCTTTTAGTCACTTTGGGCGCAGTATTAACCTTTATTATAAGTCTGAAGTTAAAAACGGGTCCTGTAATTGCCGCTGCACTTATAGGAACTATTGCCTCGTTTATTCCAAGCTTTTTTAGATCTAGGAAAAATAAAATAATTAATGAAATTCCAGCAGCACTCTATTGCGGTGCCTTTGTTGGAATGACCTCGGTGAGCATTGGTGCTGCCTATGGGTTCATTCTATTGGCTGGTCTTGCTGCGGGAATTTTATATGTGCTTTCTTCCAACACTTACGTAGGAGTAGGCGGCAAATTAGGTACTGTTGCATTTGGAGGAGTGGCTTTTATTTTTTTAATTAGTTTAATTTTTAGTCACTTTTGGAAATAGCTGTCATTTTTATAATCTCTATACTTGGGGTACTGTCCACCTTTTATGTGAGCACTAAATTGGATCATGGAGCGGTAAAAGCTTCAGCTGGACTATCCTTGATCGTGGGATTATTTTTCTACATTTTCCCAGAGTTACTTTCTAATTTTCTTACCCATAATATTCCATTGGCATTTATGGGCGCTTCTTTTGTTGGTATGGTTTCAGAAAAAGTTATTAATAATTATTGGATTCTTGCTTCGGCGGGAATTATATTTTCTATTCTCTATTTAAATACTGGAAGTTATTTTGAAGGATTTGGAGGAGCATTAGGCACTACTGCTTCTATAAGCGTTATTGTTACAATGGGAATTATCCTGTTTAAAAAGCGCTTTATTAAAACCCCTACACTAACTAAAAACTAGGATTTAAAAGGTTATATATGAGTATTGAAAATGCATATGATTCTTGGGCAGATAGTTATGATGCTATGCTGAATAAAACCCGAGATCTTGAAGAAGTGGTCGCTAAGAAAATGCTAGCTGAATCTAGATATAGCGCAATCTTCTAATTAGGTTGCGGTACCGGTAAAAACACGCAATGGCTGCTTAAAAAATGTAATTCATTAATAGCTATGGATTTTTCTGAAGCTATGCTGAACAAAGCCAAGCTAAAGATCTCTTCTGAAAAAGTTGTTTTTAAGCGACAAGATCTCACAAAACCTTGGAAACTTTTACCTGATAGTTTCAATTTGATCTCCTGTAGTTTGGTTCTAGAGCATATTGAAGATCTCGATGATATATTCAAGAAATCAGCACAGGTACTAAAGAAAAACGGACTATTTTATATTTCTGAACTACATCCTTTTAAACAATATTCCGGAAGCAAAGCGAGATTCGATAATGGTAAAGAAGTGCAGGAATTAGAGGTATCCACACACCATCTTAGCGATTATTTAATAGCCGCAAAACAACATGGATTTGAGCTTCTTGAATTAAAAGAATCTTTTGATGAGGCAAATAACAACAACATTCCAAGACTTATTTCTATTCTCTTTCAAAAATAGACCGACTTAAATTTTATATACAAATCCCAGCAAATATTCTCCATTTCCAGAACTCATGGTTAATTCCATATGTTCTTGTTGGTATGGAGTGGTGAAAATATAAGTGCTACCTATTCCAACAACAGCTCCGGCGAGAATATCCCATCCGTCATGTCTTTCTGCATCTATCCTACTAAATGCTGTAAATCCTGCCGCAAGGTATGCTGGAACACTATATTTGAAGCCATAACGCCTATGAATAAATGATGCTCCTTGAAAGGTGGTAGAAGTATGTCCGGAGGGAAATGCATTATCCCCGTTATTATGAGGCCTCGGCTTGTTTAAGGCCACTTTTAATCCGTAAGTCACCGCAGCATTGGTTAAAAATGCTTTGGTAAATTGCCAAGATCCTTTTTTATCTTTAAGAACCAAAGTGGTTCCAAAGGCTGCAGCAGGAACTGCAATTAGAAAAATATCTCCTGCTTTTTCAATAGATTTATTCTGAGCAAAATTTTGCTGAAAGGATATGAAAAATATAAATATTAAAAGCAAATAATGTTTAGGGTTACGCATATTCAATTTTAATTTAGATCGGAATAATAGCTGAATCGATTGTTGATTTAAAAAAATGGAAGGATTTAAATTCATTTAGATAATAAGTCTAACCTCTCCTAACTCCTGAACTTGATATGGGAATTTCTCACTTGGTGCCCCAATAAACATAAAATTTGTTGGGATCTTCCATCGCTTGGAAAGCTCTTGAATTTTTTCTGGTCCAAATTCACCTGGTTCTTCAATGAACTCGATATGGATATCTGGATACGCTCTATCCAGAACGTCGATGTCGTTTTTTAAATTTTGCGCAACTTCAATTCCTTTATCCAAAACGGCAACAATTTTCAGTCTGCGTGTAGTTTCATTCTTTTTAATATATAACATCACCTTATTCAGATTATGAACATTATCGTTATTGGTGAAGAACACAAACTGTTGCCCACTAATTTCAGCAATTTTACGCTTCGTTCTTTTATTGATCCTGTTGAAGAATTTATTATTATTCGGAAAAACATACGTGCTAACGGTTAAAAATGCCCGTAGGATATAACTATGATAGAGCATAAAAAACACTACAAATAAGGTAGGAATAAGATATTCTATAAAAATTAAAAGATACGGTGGGTTAAGAACGATATTCCCAACAATGGCAGATATTACTGCAACAATTGCAACTATTAAGGCTATCCAACTTGCCCGTTCCGGTCTTGGTAAACGCTCTCTTTTCACCTTCAGAAGAAAATTACCTAATCCGAAAAGCACCATAACAGATAGGAATGCTATTGTATAAACTCCTGCTAATTTTGCAAGATCTCCACCTGTTACAAATAATATGGAAGTACAAAGAATGAAGAATAAGATGTAGATATAATAAGAGCTCTTTCTTTTATTCTTGGTTAAAAGAATACTTGGTAAGATTCGGTCTAAAGCCATACGCTCCATAAGTCCGCCAACTCCAACAAACGAGGTTAGAACAGCTCCACTTAGCACCAAAGCCGCATCCAATCCTACCATAAAAGATAACCAACTACCTCCTGAAATATTCCCAAGAAAAGATAGCAATGCTTCTTGATTATTATTTACAACTTCCATAGGAATTAGTGCCAAGGCTAAAAATGCAATAAGCGGATTAAAAATACTCACCACGATCCACATGTTTCGAAGGGTCTTCGGAAATACTCCTGGTTTTTGTTCTTCAACAAAATTGGCAGAACTCTCAAAACCACTTATCCCAAGCATTGCTGCGGAAAAACCGAAGAACAGGGCCTGGACTATTCCGCCTTCAACAGGCATATGAAAATTATTGATTAGTGTATCAAACCCGTTTGTAAAGAAATAATACAAACAGAATCCGCATAAGAGGGTCAACGAAACCAAATGAAAAATAAAGATGGCTATTGCCACTTTAGATGATTCTCCAATTCCTATGATCACCAATCCCATAAATAACAAAAGCAAACCAATAGTTACTGGTAAAATAGGAATGCTATTCCAAATGCTATAAGCATATTTTACGGCTTCACTGGCAGAAATTACCGCAGTTGCCATATAAGATAACACGGTGAGGGCTGCTGCAAGCGATGCTGTAGATTTTTTAGTGGTGTTGAGTAAAGCGTTATAAGCTCCACCGTTAAGCGGCAAAGCGCCAACTACTTCTCCATAGATCTTCCTAAAAAGAAATAATACACCCGCAACCATTAAAAGAGATACCCATGCATATTGCCCCGCGTAAAAGATTGCTAAGGCCGATACATATAAACACGAAGAGCTTATATCGTTACCGCATATCGCAGTAGCTTCAAGCTGATTTAATTTTTTAGCCATACTTGAAATTCAAACAAAATTAAATAACATTATAATGTTAAATTAAAACAAGCTGTTAAAGGTTTTATATTTTATAATTATAAATTGAAATGAACCAAATTAAAACGAGAATATTATGTTGATTTGTGATGAATTAGAATTAAAAATTTGTAGTTTATTACATCACTAATTAACAAGAATATTCTTTTCGCTCGATTTTTAATATTTAGAACTCTTAAAATATCTACATTTATAATCATAAATTATAAAGTTGAAGTTTATAAAATCAAATTTTAACTTAGGATGGATTTTAGAATTATTCCATACATTTGCTACAATATTTCTTTAAAAGAATAGTCCAAACTGCAGTTAATGCTAGAAGCACTTACCGTTATTGTACCCGTTTATAATGAGGAGGAAAACCTGAAACGAGTAGAAAAAGAACTTTCAGATTATATAAAAATAGCCCACGTCCCTACCCAGGTCTTATTTGTAAATGATGGGTCCAAAGACAACAGCCAGAAGATCATAGAAGAGATCTGCGCGGCCAATCCCGATTTCACATTTATTAATTTTGAAAAAAATTGTGGCTTAAGTGCTGCTATCAAGGCAGGTTTCGATCATATTACTACTTCTTTGACAGGTTATATAGATTCAGATCTTCAAACAGATCCTATGGATTTTAATACGCTTTTGGATCATCTAGAAGGTGTAGATCTGGTTACTGGATATAGAAACAACAGAAAAGATTCCTTCGTAAAAAACGCATCATCGACCATCGCAAATGGTATTCGAAGAACGTTTACCGATGATGGAATGGATGATACCGGTTGTCCTTTAAAGGTTATTAGAACAGAATATGCAAAGCGTATTCCTATGTTTAAAGGTTTGCATAGATTTCTCCCGGCAATGATCCTTCTACAACATGGAAAAATAAAACAAGTACCCATAAAACACTTTCCAAGAATGGCTGGAACTGCCAACTTTGGAGTTTGGAATAGATTGCTTGGCCCACTTTTAGATTGCTTTGCCTATTTATGGATGAAACATAAATATATCAATTATAAAGTAGCTTCCAAAGGATGAGCAGCTGGATAGTTTTTACCGTTGGATTTTTCGCTCAACTTCTTTTCTCTAGCAGATCTGTTTTTCAATGGATCATTTCTGAAAAAAATAAAAAAGTATTAACTCCGTCCCTGTTTTGGAAAATGAGCTTAATTGCCTCTTTTCTAATGTTCTTATATGGGTATTTAAGAAGCGATTTCGCCATTATGTTGGGCCAAACTCTTACTTATTTTATATATATACGAAACCTTCAGCTTCAAGGAGAATGGATTAAATTTCCGAAGTATTTAAGATTCTTACTTTGGATATTTCCTATTCTAATTGTGATCCTTGGTTACAACAACAACATTTACGATGCCGACAGATTATTCAAGAATGAAGCGATCCCATTTTGGCTTTTAATGTTAGGAATAGTTTCTCAGGTTGTATTTACCTTAAGGTTCATTTATCAATGGATCTATTCAGAAAAACAAAAAGAATCTATTTTGCCTTTAGGATTTTGGCTGCTTAGTTTTGCAGGTTCTGCTTTAATAATTATCTATTCGGTTTACAGAATAGATCCGGTTTTATTTGCAGGACATGCTTTTGGAATTGTGATGTATGCACGAAATATGGTGATCTTACGCAGACAACTAAGATCTGAAGCTTAGGTTGTGGAAGAATTAAGATCACGTTAATTTATAATTGAATATATGCGATTAAAACTTTTAAAGTTGCTGTTCCTAATTTTCGTAGTATTCAATATTGGGCTTGGTAGCTTTGGTTTAGCGGAGACCAGCGAAGCTAGATATGCCGAGATAAGCCGCGAAATGGTAACTAGCGGAGATTATTTTCACCCTAACCTTTTGGGAATTAAACATTATCATAAACCTCCACTCACCTATTATATCACAGCTTTAGGTTATAAGATTTTTGGAATCAACGAATATGGAGCTAGATTTTTTTTAGGGATCGCCCTTATTTTACAGATATTTCTAGTTTATAAAATTGCTGAATTACTGCTGAAGGATAGACAAAAGGCATATACCGCAGCACTAATCTATAGTACGTTTCCAGTAGTATTAATTGCTGCAAGAAACTTAACAACCGATGCTTATTTGGTCACCTTTGTATTAGGTAGTATCTATTTTTGGCTTCAGTTTAAAAAGCAAAATAAGTTGTTGTTTCTCTATGGATTCTTTGCTATTATGGGATTGGCATTTCTTACCAAAGGTCCGGTTGGATATATTCCCGCTATAATTTTTATAGTTTGTTATAAACATTACAAAAAAGAAAAAGCAAATTATTCGATACATATATTTTTAGGGATTCTACTAATGTTGGGAATTTCGGCCTCTTGGTTTATCGAAATTATTTTGAAAGATGCCAAGGTCTGGGACTATCTAATCCATGAACAAATAGTGAACAGAGCCACAAATGCAGAACAATTTCATAGAACACAGCCCTTTTGGTATTATTTTGCCTTAGCTCCAGCAATAGGCTTGCCATGGCTAATTTTTATTATTAGCATGTTTGGGAAATATGCCAAGAAAGATTGGCAAAATTCAGCTGTTTTAAAAGTGCTTATGCTAACCGCAGCATATTTGTTCATCTTATTTTCCTTATTCTCCTCTAAGCTTATCTTATATATTTTACCGTTGTTTCCTTTTCTGGCCATTGCAGGCGCTATTCTATTAGAAAAAATTACACAAGTTCAATTAAAATGGTTTACCAGAACTTATTATTTACTCTATGTAATCTTAATAGTTGCACTGTTGGCAATTCCTTTTGTTCCTATTATTCAATTGAGTCTATTCCTAAATATCGGATTACTCCTATTGGTTCTTGGAATTCTGATTTTTTATTGGAAGTTTTCTAAACAGAGTTTAACTTCGAATTTATTACAACTTGGAATAGGCTTCACTTGTGTTTTAATGTTGTTTCATACTGCATTTGCTTCAAATAATCCTGCAACTATAAACTCTATTAAAGAGATCGCTGAATTTATTCAGAAGGAAAAGGGAACTAATCTGAACAGCGTGATGATTTATGATAATTTACTTCCATCTGCGAGTTTTTATCTAAATACTGAAGTTATTACCATAAGCAACACCAATTATAACACCTTTAGGGAAACCCAGTTTGAAGATGATCTAGATTACATGAAAACGCTTTTCGATATCAATACAACCGAAGGTTTACAAAGTTTGAAAACCAGCATTATCCAAAAAGATCAGGTTTATTTAGAACGCAAGAAAAATCCACTTCCCGATTCCCTGAGTTATTTGCTTTCGCATTTTACTCATAAAGTGGAAAAAGATAAGTGGATCTTGTATTATTAAAGATTTGCTGAAAGTTTATTCAGCGTTTCTCTCAACATATTTTATAATTTGAAGCGCAATGTTCTTTCCTGTCGCTTTTTCTATTCCTTCTAATCCTGGAGATGAGTTTACTTCTAGGATTAACGGCCCTCTGGCAGATTGCAGTAGATCTACTCCGGCAACTCCAAGTCCCATAACACGTGCGGCCTTTAAAGCAGCATTTTCTTCTTCATCTGTTAACTCAATAATTTCGGCAGAACCACCACGGTGAAGATTCGATCTAAATTCGCCTTCTTTCCCTTGTCTTTTCATTGCTCCAACTACAACACCATCAACTATAAAAACACGAATATCTGCTCCTTTTGCTTCTTTGATAAATTCCTGAACAATTACACGAGCTTGAAGTCCATTAAAGGCTTCTAAGATAGATTCAGCTGAATTTCGATTATCGGCCAAAACAACTCCTAAATCTTGAGTTCCTTCTAATAATTTTATTACTAAAGGAGCGCCTCCAACTTTATCTATTACACTACTAACGTCTTTAGAATAGTTACTAAAAACTGTTTTTGGTAATCCTAAGCTGGCTCTAGAAAGTATTTGTAAACTTCTTAATTTATCTCTGGATCTAACCAAGGCTTGAGATTCGGTTGCAGTAAACACTTTCATCATTTCGAATTGTCTTACTACCGCGGTCCCAAAAAACGTAACTGATGCACCAATTCTAGGAATTACTCCATCTATATCATTAAGTTCTTTCCCTTTATATATTACACTTGGCTTCTTCTTTTCTATAACAAGATCACATTTTGTATGATCTACCACAATCACTTCGTGGCCTTTTTTCTCTCCAACTTCTACTAATCTTCGTGTAGAATATAGGTTAGGGTTCGCAGATAATATTACTAATTTCATGTATACAATGTTGGTGTTTATTCGAAGGAAGATAAAAATTTAATGAAAAATAGGTATTCCTGCGGAGGTTATTTATTTGATTGTGGTAAGTTAATATGCAAATAAAAGAATTCTCATTTATTAAAGTTAAACTTTAGATAAAAAAAAGCTACTTCATTACAAAGTAGCTTTAAAATTGGTTTTTATTCGAAGCGTCTAACTTCTCTTCGCGAATACTTTAGTATCTGAACTGCTGTATCTTATAGAGAATTTTTTGAAGTTATCTAAAAAGGTGATCGTTAAGTTTGGGTCTGCTGTGCTTCCATTTGGAGTCACTCTAAACTGATTGTTACCTAAATATTCCCAAGTTCCATTTACAACTACAGCAACCGCACAATTTATTGCTCCTTCTCCTGCAAAAGTAGTTTTGGTATAAGTTCTAGCATTGCTAAAAACATAAGTGATCTGATTGCTACAAGTAACATTTTCTATAAGATCTCCATTCTGAATGTAATAATCCAAATCCCATGTTCCATATAAACTGGTAGATTCAATTGGCGGATCTGAATCGTTATCTTTTGAACATGAGGTAAACGAATAACTTGTTGCAACAATTAATAGAAGTACAAATATCTTTTTCATAATGTGTGAAGTATCTTTTTAGGTTAAGTTATGATGTTTTAAATAATGACCGATGCGCTAATTTATTGTATTCAAATGAATTAATAAGACAAATCTTTTAATAGCTGAATTATGTGATTCATTCGAAAGTTACAGCAAACAATTGGCTTCAGGGTAATTTAACAAATATCATTCCCAACGCCAGCAAATAGGCAAACTAAATTTTAATACTTTTGAAGCAAGCAAAAAAGCATGTCCAAAAACTCCCATTTTAAGATCTACAAACCATATGGCTACCTCAGCCAATTCATGCATAATCACAAAACTCGAAGAAATAAAAAACTACTTGGCGAACTTGGCGAATTTCCAGAGAATATCATGGCAATTGGAAGATTAGATGAAGACTCAGAAGGCCTGCTTTTTCTTACTACAAGTGGTAAAATGAGTGAACTGGTACGCCGTAAGAATGTAGAAAAGGAATATTATGTGCAACTAGATGGCAATATAACCGAAGAAGCAATCGAGCAATTAAAGAACGGAGTCCCTATTGGGATTAATGGGAAAAAGTATCTTACAGCTCCTTGTACAGCTAAAATATTAGTGCCGGCGCCAAAATTTCCTGAACGGTCTAAAAAGATTCGAGATGAACGGCATGGTCCTACAAGTTGGGCATCTATAACGTTAACCGAAGGAAAATTTAGGCAAGTAAAGAAGATGACCGCGGCGGTGGGTTATCCCACCTTACGCTTAGTGCGATATAGAATTGGAAATGAATTTTTAGCTGAAATGCTTCCGGGTGAAATTATCGAAGTCGAAAAATACGATCTATAAAGAAGATGTGGTTTGAATGCGGTCTGCTTTAATTTCAGAAAATACTTTTCCGAAAAATTTAAAAGTTTCCTTAGCCTTATTTGAAGCTTGCGCTTTCTCTTCTTCCGTAAATTCCTCTATATTTATTTGCTTCAAAAAATTCTTCCAGCCAGAAACGTTATTTCGGTCTCCATTAAAGAAATGATGGTTCTCTATCTTAGATAGTTCTTGACAATTCTTCAATTCTTTAGCGATCATCATCCCGCCAAGCACAGATCCTTCAACTACATACGCAGCACCAAGAGCTTCTACTTTATTCTTACAGGTAATAGCGTTCTTATATTGCTTTACAATTGTAAGATCCACTTCTAAGGCCTTTAGATCTTTAGCCAGTTGTTCACTTTTAGCTGTTCCGAAGTCTTTTAAATAGGGTTGAATGGCATTTTCTACCACTTTATAAGAAACGTAGTTTTGAAGCAGCAAGGTTTTATACTCTTCCATGCTTATACTATGATCCATAATAAGACCCGCCAAGTTATCTTTTTCGATCTCTTTATGTAACTGCTGTGTTTCTTCCCTTAATTTAGATATCATTTTCTCCAAAATTTAATTCATCCATGGATTTTTTAATATCCTTTAAACTGCGTTTTTGATCTTCATTTTCAAATTTGATATTCTCCAAATATTGATAGATCTGATTTACTGCAATTCTATTATTTCTTAGCTTTTCTCGAACCTCCGAGCGTTCGCTCATATTAAAAACCACTCTTTTTAATAAAGGTCTCAACTTTTCTTGAAGAGTTTGCATATTCTTTTTCAAGATAAATCCGCTAGCACCAGATAAAATAGTATTTGCTGCCAATTCTTCATCTTCGATAGTTCCTGTAACAAAAATAAATGGAAGATTAGGATCGAATTCTTTAGTGGCCTTTAGAATATCTAATCCTGTACAGGTTGGTAAATTATAATCTGAGATCACCACATCTGGAATAAAATTCTGCAGTTCTTGATTAAAATGTGGCAAATTATCTACAACCTTGATCTCCAAAGTTACCACGATCTGAGATAAATGATAGCTAATAAGCTCTGCATCTGTCTTATGATCTTCAGCTAATAATATACGTAAAGGAGTTTTAATCATATTTTAAATCAATAATGAAATGATGAACTGGCTATTTCTCTAAATCTGGAATACTAAAAAAGAAAGTTGTTCCTTCTCCTAGTTCAGATTCTAACCATATTTTACCATTATGAATGTCTATAACTTTTTTAGCTATTGCCAATCCTATGCCAGAACCTTCATAATCGTCTCCGGCCAATCTAGAAAATACATCGAACACCTTATATTGTAAACTAGGATCTACTCCTATACCGTTGTCCTTTATAAAATACACATTCTTATTATCACTCTTCAAATATCCTATTTCTACTAATGCATCCTCCGACTTTGATGAATATTTAAACGCATTTCCAATTAAATTGTTTAACAACTGAGAGATCATTCTTCTATCTGCCTCTAATTTTGGCATGTCTGAAGCAATTTTAAATTTGGTGTTTGGATAGCGATTGGCCATATTATGCTTCAGTACAATATCTTTTGAAATTTTATCTATAGCTACCAGTTCTAACTGAAGGTTTGTTTTGCCAACACTAGAATAGGATAGGATATCTTCAATTAAACCATCCATGTCTTCCGCAGACTTCACTATAGTTCTAATTGCTTTCTTGCTATATTCATCCAGATCTTTCATGTGGTGATCTCTCAGAATTCTAGCATAGCCATCTATACCGCGAAGCGGCGCTCTTAGATCATGAGAAATGCTATAACTAAAGGTTTCCAATTCCTCATTAGCTGCTAATAATTGATGATTAAGTTTAACTATCTCATCCTTTTGCTTCTTTATTACAATGTGAGAAATACTTTCCTGAAGAGCATCTATTGCTTCCAGATCATAATCTTCCCATCTTCTTGCAATTCCAGCATTTTGTTGGGTCCATTTTTCAAAAGATTTACGCGGACTCAAATACTCTACGCCATCCTTTATAAAACCTTCTTTTTCGGGATTACCACCCCAATTCACCGTTTCAGAGACTTCTGGTCTAAACCAAAGCAACATGGTATTTTTTTTATCGTTAATTCGCATGCTTATAACTCCAGATGCTAATCTAGAAAATGCGATCGCTTGTGGATAATGCTTGGCAAGGTTTTTTGTGGAAAACAACTTATCCTTTCCTACTAGAAAGTTTTGGTAAAGGTCTTGTACTTCATCTTTTGAAGGTGTGAGTCCCAAAAGATCTATTTTTCCCTCCTGAATTAACGCTCCACCACTACATTCTATAATATCTATAAATTTTGGACTGAACTTTATAAGCGCTTCCCTAATTGTTGAAATAGATTCTAATTGAAGCACCAGTTTTTTTCTAACATATTCTGAAGCACTGAACTTATCTAAATACGTTTTGGTGGTTCGCACAGATAAGCTGTTGGAGAACACCTGCGTTAAAAATTTACAGGTTTGTCGCTGATGATAATGTATAAACTTTGGGGAGTAGTGATGGCAAGCTAATAACCCCCATAATTCACCTTCCAGGACAATGGCAGCAGTAAGACTTGCTCCTACTTTCATGTTTTGCAAATATTCTATATGTATGGGAGAAACACTTCTTAACTCCGATCTAGAAATATCTAAAGGCTTATTTGTTATTGGAGAGATCTCAGGAATAAGCGCTGCAGGTTTAAAATTTACATTGCTTATAATTCTAACTCCTTGTTTCAAAAAGATGGCTCTCGCCTGTTTAGGAATGTCTCTGGCAGGATAATTAAGTCCCAGCCAGCTTTCTAAATTGCCCTCTTTTACTTCAGCTATCACTTCTCCATTCCATTCCTCATCAAACTTATACATCATCACTCTATCGTAGCCAAATAGTTGTTTCACCTGCATCACTGCAAGCTCACACATATCTGGAATAGATCTAGCTCCTTCCATTTCAGATAAAATGGCGGTAAGCTGATCCTGAAATAATGAAGGTTGTAAAATGTTTCCGGAAGGCTCTATATCCAATACTAAATTAGCATCAGAAATATGTGGAATCACATTGAACTTCTTACCATGAATTATCTCTTCATCTGGTAACAAGATCCTGTTTTCTCCAAGTTTATTCTTAAGTTGCTCAATCCCTTCAGAAGAAATTAATATAGAGAGATCAGATTTTAGAACGGTTTCTAAGGAGACCCCAAGAATTTCCTCTACATTCTCACTACACTGCGTGATCTTAAAGTTTTTTGGGTCACAAACCACTATAACCCCATGTGCCTGAGAATGACCAATTATATGAATTGGTTCCTGCTCACAATTTGTAATAGTTACAGTTTCATTCAGTTTATCCATACTTTAAAATCCTACTTTTTAATTTTTACATAAAAAGTACTACCTACATTTAATTGAGAGTCCACCCACACAGATCCTTCATGAAGCTGTACAATTTTTTCGACATGCGCCAATCCAACGCCAGTTCCTTCAAATTTCTCCTGAGTTCGCACTCTATTAAATATGGTGAAAATGGTTTTTTGATCTTCTTCTGAAATTCCAATCCCGTTATCCACAAAAGTGAAGATCCAGTAATCTCCTTCAGAATACGCAGAAACTCTTACTTCTGGAGCTCTGTCCTTATCTATATATTTAAGCGCATTGCTTAATAAATTCTGAAATAACAGTCTTAACTCGATCTCGTAGGCCATAAGTTTAGGAAGCGCTCCTATGTAAACTTTCCCTTTGGTCTCTCTTAATCGCTTCCCAAGATCATATTTCACAACCTCCATTAGCTCTTTAGAATCTACTAAGACCTTTTTAGAATCTCTACCAATTCTAGAGTGTTCTAATAAACCTTTTATCTGATTGGCTAATCTATCTGAAGCTTCATCGATATAAGAAATATATTCTTTTGCCTTATCGTCTAGTTTATCTGCATAGATTTTTCCAAGAATATCACTACCAAATTTAATGGTAGCCAAAGGTTCTTGAAGATCGTGCGAACAAATAGACACAAATTGCTCAAGGTCCTTATTTGCTCTCACAAGATCTGCTTTCTGTTCTTTAAGTTCTTCTTGAGCCTTCTTAAGTTCAGAAATATCTACACAGGTAAATCTATACGCAAGTACATTATCATCTTCATCTATTTCTAAACTAGAATTCAACAGCACTGGCAATATTTTACCATCACGAGTAACTAATTCCTGCTCTACACTAGAAAGTTCTCCCCGTTCTTTAAATAACCTGTTCAGTCTTAAAACCTGAAGTTGAGAATCATCTTCATAAAGGTCGAATATTGGTTTTCCAATTAAATCATCTCTTTCTGAATATCCTAATTTACTAACTGCTTCGGTGTTACAATATTTAATGCTTAAGGTAAACGGATCTACACTTATGTGCATAATTGGATCTTCTTCGTAAAAGGATTTAAACCTTTTTTCACTTGCAACCAATCTACTCTTCGCCTTTTCTAAAGATTCGATATCTACAAAGGTTATTACAATACCCGTGCTTTTATTGTTAGTATCCTTAAAAACTGAAATTCTTCGTAAATAATTCTTGCCATCTAAAGATTGAATATGAGATGTGATGGTTTTTCCAGTTTTTAGAACTTCGGTACATTTTTCTAATAAGGATTTGGTTTTGGTGATCCCAAAATTAGAGTTGAAGTTATTTATAGGTCTTCCAATATCTGAACCTATTAAATTGAAATGTTTTTTAATTGCAGGGGTGAATTTTCTGATCCTTAAATTGCTGTCCAAGAAGATAGTTCCGATATCTGTGCTATCCAGAAGGTTATTCATATCTGCATTTAGCGTTGCTAGATCTTCTATCTTCTGAATATTTTCTGCGTTTACCGTATTTATCTCTTCGTTTACGCTTTGCAATTCTTCATTGGTACTTTGCAGTTCTTCATTAGAAGCAAGTAATTCTTCATTAGCCGCTTGCAATTCTTCATTGCTGGTTTCAACTTCTAATAATGTAGTTTGCAACTCTTCCTTTATCTTTCTTAATTCATCTTCTAATTCTAGAATATAAGATTGAGACCTGCTATCTACGGTAACTTTTTCTACACTTTCTATTTCAGAAAGATCTACTTCTTTCTCTATAAAGGTTAAAACAAAGTTTACTTCCTGATCTAGATTATGATGTTTAAAAGGTTTTATAATAAGATCTAGCGCTTTTAACTCGCCTTGATGCTCATAAGAAGCATCATTGTAAATTACCTTTTCACTAGATTTGGCTGCTTTTTTCACAGTGGCTTTTACGATATGCTTTAGCTCTAGACTTAGCATATCTAAAATATTGATGGAAAATCCATTTACCGGTAAGCTTGCATATTTTCTAAATTCTCCAATTGCTTGTAGAATATTATATTCTGAATCTATAAATACACTTGCCCCACCAAATTGTTCCAAAATAGCTTCAGTTAATTCACCATTCTGTTTTTGAACAGTGTTGTTAACTTGAGGCTGTATAGAAGTAACTCTCGTATTTGCTTTACTTTCAACTTTATGAGATGATGAATGTAAAATTTCAGCATTTAAACGTTTTCTCAATAATGTGTTTTTATAAATTTTCCATTTACGATTAATAGTTTCAAAACTATCTGAATGACTACTAACGCTTTCGCTAGTCCCTAAAACTAAATATCCGTTTTCGGTTAAACTATAATGCAAAACATTAAGCGCCCTTTTTTGAATACTTGGTTGAAAATAAATGAGCATATTTCTACACAGTACCAAGTCCATATTATGAAATGGAGGATTCTTAATTATGTTATGATGAGAGAAAATAATCATATCTCTCAATTTTTCCACAGCCTGATAGCCGTTACTTTTTGTGATAAAATATTTCTGAAGCAATCCTGGATCAATATCGGCAACGATGCTTTCAGAATAAATTCCTAAGCCACCAATTCTCAAGTGTTCTTTGGAAATATCTGTAGCAAATATTTTAACCTGAAGCTTTTTATCTTGACGTTCCAGCTCTTCATTAATATACATTGCTAAACTATACGCCTCTTCCCCTGTACTACATGCAACATCCCAAACTTTTAATTTATCGCCATCTTGCTTAGATTCTATAAGATCTCTTAAAACAGTAGATTCCATTAATTCCCAAACTGGAAGATCTCTAAAAAATTTGGTGACTCCAATTAAAAATTCGCGTGAGAGAATTGGGATCTCTTCAGGATTAGATTGTAAAAACTCGTAGTATTTAGTTAGAGAATCACACTTACAAACATTCACTCTACGTGCAACTCTTCGTGCCAATGTGGAATGCTTGTATTCTGTAAAGTCTACATCGGTAGTTTCATTAATTAGAACTAAGATCTTATTCAGCGTTACTTCATCATATTCTATACTATCATCGGAAAAATGAAATATCATGGGCGCATTAATATATTTATTAAGCTCCACACCCATTTCTTCAGTCTTCAAAACATAATCTACCAGACCGGTTTGAATGGCACTTTGCGGCATCCCGTCAAACTTGGCTTGGGTTGGGTTTTGAACCATTACCATGCCGCCTTTTTCCTTTATGGTCTTAATTCCACGAGTACCATCACTTCCTGTACCGCTTAATATAATAGCTATTGCTTGATCTTCTTTAAAGTTTGCCAAAGACTGTAAGAACATATCTATTGGCAAGTTCAACTTTTGTCCTTTTGGCTTATCTACTAACTGCAACTGCCCATTTTGGATAATAAGATTGCTAGTTGTTGGGATAAGATATATGGTTCCCGGGTTGATCTCGGTATTCTCTTCAATTTCCTCGATTGCCAGATCGGTAGATTTGGCAAGCAGTTCTCCCATCATACTTTTAAAATCGGGAGAAAGATGCTGTATAACGATATAGGAGTTATTATCCTTTGGCGGAACTCCTTCAAAAAATGACTTTAGGGCTTCTAATCCTCCTGCGCTAGCGCCAACTGCTATCAGTCTAGATTCCTGAATAGTTGTTTCTTTAGGATTATCGGTAATAGTTTTTTTTGAACTTATCATATTAAAACTAACTCTTCTTAAATTTAAACTAATGCGATTTAAAATTGCGCATGTAAAATTAAAATAAAATGATTAATTATTATAGGTTTAAAATCCAAGAACGTACCATTATAACTTCAAATGATATTAATTTTAACACAAATGCCCATTTTTCAAGCTCTAAGCTTTAACAAGAAGATTGGAACTTTTAAGATTGGAATAATTAAATTTAGGTTTTTTATGAAATAATTTAATCAAGATAATGAAAAGCAAACTTTTAAAATATCAAAAGAAAACTCTAGGACTTGCTGTAATTGCCACTTTAGGGATGTCACCCTTAGTTTCAATTCAAGCTCAAGAGAAGACAAAAACCAATATGGAAAATAAAAAGACCTCAAGCTTCGATAATATTCTTTTATCTAAATGGACCGGACCATATGGTGGGGTTCCTAGTTTCGATAAAATGGAACTTTCGCTTCTGCAACCAGCCATCGTAAAAGGCATGGAATTGCATTTAAAAGAGATCGAAAAAATTGCAAATAACCCGGAACCTGCATCTTTTGAAAATACGATTGCAGAAATGGAAAGAGCCGGAAAACCTTTAGATAGAGCTTTTACCTATTATGGTTTGTGGAGCAGCAATGTTTCTTCTCCAGAATTTAGAGAGATCCAACAAGAGCTGTCACCAAAGATTTCAGATTATTCCTCTAAGATCTCCCAAAACAAGCAATTATTCGAGCGTATTAAGACGGTTTATGATAATTCGTTGAAAACACCTTTAGATGAGGATCAACAACGAGTGGTAAAACTTGTTTATGAGAATTTCGCCATGGAAGGTGCTAATTTGGATGAAAAAGCAAAGCAAAGATATGCCGAGATCAATAAAGAATTATCTCAACTTTATACCAAGTTTTCTAATAATATCCTACATGATGAAGAAAACTATGTCACCTATTTAGAGAAAGATGAATTAAGCGGGTTACCAGATTCCTTTGTGAAGGCAGCAGCAAAAGCTGCAGCAGATAGAGGTAATGAAGGAAAATACGCCATTACCAATACTCGTTCTTCTATGGATCCTTTTTTAACCTATTCTGATAAACGTGAGATTAGAGAAAAGGTTTGGAATAATTATTATTCTAGAGGAGACAATGATGATGAATATGACAATAATAAATTGATTACTCAAATCCTGAAGTTGCGTAATGAACGCGTAAAACTGATGGGTTATAAAAATTATGCTGAATGGAGATTGCAAAACA
>CAZWSP010000039.1:0-24403 GCA_964636585.1 uncultured Antarcticibacterium sp. | reverse complement strand
TCTTCGGTCTTATAAGTGATATGTAAACTTCCTTTACTTAGATCTATTAATTCCAAATTTTGAAGGTTCATAGAAAAATTTCGTTTCGTATTTGGAGTATAAACTGCCAAACCACGAACTTTTCCTATTTCATTTGTGGTGCCATCCATTGCGATGTGATCTACTGTAAGTTCGCCGTAAACAGACATATTTCCTGTACGATTGATATTCATAGATAATAGAATAGCATCTAAATTCTTTTCTAAGGAAATATCGCTTAGTTCTATAGCGGTAGTTGATTCGCCATTTCTTATAATTACAGGAATACTAATTCCAAAAACTGTTTTTATATTTATTGAAATATTTTCGGAATCATTTTCATCCACTTCCCCTAAAGCGGTTTGATTTTCAACTGCTCTAAAGTATAAGTGAGATCTATATTCACCTTCTTCTATATTTCCTGTTCTAGTTAACTGTATTCTTACCGTTTGTGCCTCACTAGGACCCAATACTACTTGACGTGGATAATAACGCAAAAAATCTGTCGCAAAACGCTGGTTAATTACAGGTTCTGTAACTTCTTCGAAGTTTCCGCTTTCGGTCATATTATACTGTACTATAGAAATATTGTAAGTAGCAGAATCTGCACCTGTATTTATAAGATTTATTTCTTGAGATCTTTGAGATCCATCAAAAACAAGTCTTTTAGGCATGATCATTAAATCTCCTTGGGCAAAACAGTTGGTGTTTAATAAAAAAAGACTGATGAAGATTAGGGCGGAGGATTGGAGTAATTTTAATATCATAATTGGGATTAGATATCTATTGGGTTAAATTCATAAATAACTGAGGCTCAAATATAAGCAATTGCCTAAAGTAATCCCTCTTTTAGTTATAAGAAACGGTAACGTTAAAACCAGCAGAATTGGTGTAATATCCTGGTAATTGATTTGCTTCAAGATTTAATGTGGCACCAATCTTTAAAATATCGTCGCCAAGATTTGAAATACCAGGTAAGGGTGTTACCTGAAATTGATTAATTAGCATGATCTGATTTGGATTGCTTTCATTAAATAGGGTTAATGATTCTGGTAAGGTGATAGAGTAATTATAATCTCCATGGGTTACAACAGCTTCTGCAGCAGATACTTCTCCAGGAACCGCATTAGATATTTGTACACCATTGGCAGTTCTTATCCCATCTGGTGAAAGGGTAATTGTTCCTTGATTATATCCAGCTATTACATTACCAAAATTAAGATCAACAGACTTTGTGATTTTTATAGGATCTACCACTACAGCTCTTGCATTAACGTTTGCAGCTGCAGAAGCTTGGGAATAAGCATTACAACATAAAAAAACAGCTAATAAAAAGGAGTATAGTGATTTCATATAGGTTTTAGTTTGATTAAAGAATATAATAAAAAAAACGCCGCCACATGGGCGGCGTTCCTATATATTTAATTTTTTTATTTATTCGTAAGCAACAGTTACTGTAACTGTACCAGCATAAGATCCTGCAGCTTGTGCATCATTAACAGTAAGTGTTCCACCAACATTTAAAATTTGTCCGGTACCATCTCCAGTTCTTCTAGAAGTAGCATTTCTGTTGTGTACAAATGTAACAGCCATAGGATCTCCACCTCCTGTCAAAGTAATACCTGGAATGCTAATAGAATAGATATATGAATCTGCTGCTTTAATTGAAAATGCAGCAGCTGTAATTGCATCCGCAGAGGTAATTTGCATATCTGAATTGCTAAAAGTTCGGTTTCCAGTAAAACTTACAGAAACATCACCACCAGTAGGAGTACCATTAATGGTTCCAAAATTTAATGCAGTACCATTAGCAATTGTTATCGGGCTCACTATTTCAGCATTAACCGTTGCTGTTCCATCTGCTGATGTTTGTGCGAACGTAGTTCCTGCGATTAAAGCGAACATTATAAAAGTAATTTTTTTCATAAGTAGGTGAATTGGGTTGTTAATTGTAACAGGACAAATATGTGTTAATTCTAGGGGAACCGAATAAAAAAAGATTAATTATTCGATGAAATAATTATTTTAATCGATGAAAGGTGGATTTATGAAACTAATTGTTCGGTAAATGGTAAGAAAAAATAGGATTTATTTCCTTGTAGCTTACCCTATTAAGAGATATTTAGCCATTTTTAATACCGATAAAGTGAAATAAATGCAAAAAACCCAAACGAATTTGGGTTTTTAAGTGAATACTACTAATTAGTAAGAAGTTACGTAGGAAATCTGTGGGGTAGATTTTTGTATTAGTTATAATTCACTGTAACATTAAAACCAGCCGGACTTACATAGTTGCCGGGAGTTTGATTAGGGTTTACATTTAAAGTTGCGCCTATATGTATTATTTGAGATCCTTCTGCAATAGTATTGTTACCTATAGCATCTGTAGTAAAGTTATTTATGATCATAGATTCACTTCCGCTAGTTAGTACGTAATCCTCTTTTGGAATAGATATAGCATAAGTCAATCCTTTTTGTCCTGTTATTTTAAATGTAGCTGCAGAAACATTACCGCCTTCAGCTAAATCTACATCTCCTAAGCTTATTCTAGAGTTATCTGGAGTTAAGGTTACAGATCCTCCATTTCGAGCATCAAGATTGGCAAAACTAAGATCGGATGTTGTGGTGATTCCTATTGGTTGAATAATTGTAGCAGACGCATTAAACGTTGCAGT
Source organism: uncultured Antarcticibacterium sp. (assembly GCA_964636585.1). GTDB lineage: Bacteria > Bacteroidota > Bacteroidia > Flavobacteriales > Flavobacteriaceae > Gillisia. The sequence goes on along the minus strand of CAZWSP010000039.1, from coordinate 21,710 downwards.
GGCTTGAGCATATATTACCGTTGTAAATAATATGGCGAAGATTGCGAGTAAAGGTTTTAAAAAATTCATGTTGTAGGATTTTGTATTCTGCTATACTCAAATATAGACAAGTCTTTTCTATAATTCGATGAAACGCACTGATTAATCGATGAAATGCATAAAAATTTGGCATTTGATTAAGTTAATTTCGACGAATGGTAATAATAACACGTTAAAATGTATTAAAATATAGATAAAAGCATTAATAATTACCATTCAACGAAAAACACGCCTATAAGTATATTCTTACGTATCAAATGATCCCTGTAGGACTATAATTGATTTTTTAATTGGTTTAGTGGTGAGTTAGTATTAACAACAAAATAACCTTTGTCCCTTTTTATTAGATGCCGCTATTCTTAAATTGCAGAGACAACATTGCTGTTACTTTCAATTAATGGCAAGATAAAAATAGAGACTATGAAAAATTTAGGCTTATTGGCCACTTTAAAAGCTAAAAGTGGAAAAGAAATGGAAGTGGAAAATTTTATAAAAGAAGCGGTAAATCTGGCTAGGAAAGAGGAGAAAACCATTACCTGGTATTCTTTTAAGATAGATCATAATACTTATGGGATATTTGACACCTTTGAAAGTGAATCTGGAAGGCAAGCCCATTTAGATGGAGATATAGCGGCAGCACTTATGGAAAAAGCTTCAGAATTATTAAGTGAACCTCCTACAATTAAAAAGATCGAGATTCTTTCAGCAGTATAAATTTACAATCTCAATAAAATAAAAACGGCCTAACATGAATTCATGTTAGGCCGTTTTCTCTATTATTGGATCTAATTATTTAGATTCCATCATTGCAAAGAATTTATCTAGATTTGGAATAATAACGATTCTAGTTCTTCTGTTCTTAGCCATGTTATCTTTATTAGAGTTTTCTACTAAAGGAGCATAGCTACTTCTTCCTGCTGCAATTAATTTTGCAGGATCTACATTATATTTATCTTGTAAAAGTCTTACTATAGAAGTTGCTCTTCTTACACTTAGATCCCAGTTATCTTGGATATAACTTCCTGGAACCATTGTTTGAGAATCTGTATGACCTTCAACCATAACCTCCATACTTGGCTCAGAGTTTATAACTTCAGCAAGCTTTTGCATTAGGTTGTTCGCTTTGTTGTTAAGTCTGTAGCTCCCGCTTTTAAACAATAATTTATCTGAAACGTTGATCATAACAACTGTTTTATCTACAGTGATTTGTACATCGTCACTCTCAGAATCATCTGTAATAGATTGTTTCAAATTGTAAGAAACCGCAAGATTTATAGAATCTTCTAAGGTTGTTGCTTTGCTTAATTCACTCTGATCTACTTTTGCCAAAGTAGCTCTCATGTTTTTCTTAGTATTATTAGACATAACAGTAAGATCGTTCATTTCCATTTTCTCGTCGTTAGACTCTTTTAATGAATTGATCTTGGCATTGTAATCTGCAACACGAGCTTCAATAGCATCTAATTTTGCTTGAGCTTCTTCTTTTTCCATGGTAGTACGCTGCAGGTTACTTTGAGTATTGCTCAATTCAGTTTCCAATTCAACATACTTTTTCTTAGATACACAAGAAGTTAATGTTGCTGCAGATAATACTGTTACTAAAAGGATTTTTTTCATATTATAGATTTAGTTATAAGGTCTTTTATTTTAATGTTTATTTATTCTTGATTTGAGACCCTGATACCTTTTTAGCCATAACAATGCCATGCAAGCTATGTTATAGGTTTATCCCAGATGAAAACCACCATACAAATTAGAACCGTATTAATTAAACTCGCTGTAATCCAGTCGAATACCTGCGAATTTTTTTAAATTCATATACCTAAAATCAGTTTTTCTTCAAATTGGAATGAACCTCTCAGGACAGGCATTAATGTGGAAATTGTTAAAAAGGTGGGAAATATTACCACAGTTATAGCTGAATCTACATCTTAGTTTAAATTAAAGCTGATGCCATTTTTTGAATTTCCATTTTCAAAAAATGACATTTTGATTTTGACTATAGGAACAAGTTTGTCATTAAAAGGTTTCTTATAATTATAATAGGTATTCAAAATTAGGATTTTCTTTAACAGAAGTTTATCAATTTAAGCTTCAATTACTCGTGTTTAAGCTTCATTATAAGAATACTTTACAATAAATTTGTAAGCTAGTTCCCTCAAAAATTTGAAAACAGAAAAGACCACGGCAAAAAAATTCTTTAAGATATTAGGTAAGGTTTTACTGGGTCTCTTGATATTTATAATACTTCTTTTACTTTTTATCCGAAGCCCATGGGGGCAAGGTATCATAGTGGATAAGGTGGTTTCTTATATTTCAGATAAAACAAATACTACCGTTCGTTTAGATAAGGCATTCATCACTTTTTCTGGAGACATTCAAATTGAAGGGCTCTATCTGGAAGACAAAAACGGTGACACCTTGATCTATTCTAGATTGCTGGATGCCGATATTCCTTTAATGCCAATCATAAAGGGAACCGGATATGTGGTGAACTCTTTAGATTGGGAAGGATTAAAGGCAAATATTTACCGTAAAGATTCTATTGAAGGTTTCAATTACCAGTTTTTGGTAGATGCCTTCGCAACTACCGACAGTACCGTTGTGGATACTTCTACAACTTCTGAACCTTTGAATCTGGAGCTAGGAGATTTTAGTTTTAAAGATTTTGAAATTTCTTTTGAAGATAAGGTAGGTGGTATAGATGCAGATCTGCAATTGGAGGAGGTTCAGTTAGAGATGGAGAAGACTGATATGGCGAAAATGAAATTTAATATTTCTAAAGCCAGATTAAAAAATTCATCCATAGTTTATATTCAAACAAAACCTTTTCCAGAATCTGAAGAAGATTCAACTTCACCTTTACCATTTATTACTTTAGAAGATCTAGAAATAGAAAATGTAATTGCTTATTACAGTTCTACGCCAGACGGTTTGGCTACAAAATTAGATATCGGATTGTTAAGAACTGCCATTCCAAAAATGGATCTGGCAAGCAATGATATTCTAATAGATGAATTTCTATTAAATAAATCCAATATCATTTTAGAAGTTACTTCTACCACAGATCAAAAAGTAGAGCAAGTTCCGGAAGATGTGAAAGATGCCATTGAAGAATTTGCTTGGCCAGATTGGAAAGTGCAGATCAACAATGTAACTTTTAACGAAGATCAATTTACTTATCTAGTAGATGGAGCTTCAGTAGAATCTGGAATATATAATCCTAGCGCTATAGCGGTTGAAGGGCTTAATTTTGAAGCTAACGATATTTATCTAAAAGATAAAACAGCCAGTGCAGTAATCAAAGAATTTAAATTTAAAGAAAGTTCAGGTTTAGATTTGAAGCAACTTCAAGGAGATCTAAAAGTAACAGATACAGATCTTACACTAAACGGGCTTCAGCTTAGATTGAATGATAATGTAGTAGATGGAAATGCAACCTTAAATTACAATAGCATCACGCAGCTTATCAATTCACCAGATCAGATAAAGCTAAAAGCAGAGATCTCCAATTTTGCAGCAGATATGAAAGATCTGTTCGTGTATATGCCAGAATTTAAGAAGAATGAGTACGTAAGAGCATTGAGTGCTAAAAATCTTTCCGGAAAATTTAATTTAGAAGGTTCAGGAAGTTCTTTAAATATATCTAATGCTTCAATTAATTGGGGAAACAATACCGCTTTATATGCTAATGGAACTATTAATAATCCGCTAGACGAAAATAATTTGAGTTATAACTTCAGCAATGTAAACTTTAGATCTACCAGAAACGATCTTAAAAGATTTGTAAAGGAAGAAGATCTTGGTGTGGAAATTCCTGCAAACCTTTCTCTAAAAGGTAGTTTTTCTGGTGATCTAACTTCGCTTAAAACCAATTCTTATTTAAAGACATCGAATGGTGACTTAAAAATGATTGGAGATTTCAATTTTGAAAACGAAATATCTTTCAATGCGCAATTTGAAACAGTAAACCTCGATCTAGGGAAATTGCTGAAAATGGATAATCTAGGCACCTTAGATCTTAAAGTTACCTCAAGTGGAAATGGGAAAGATCTAAATCACCTAAATGCGAATGTAGATGCTACCATTACAGATCTCTCTTTAAATAATTACAATATCAAAGATCTTCAGATCAATGGAGAATTTTTAGATGGAGAAGGACCGCTTACGGCTAATTATAAGGATGAAAACCTAGATATTGCACTTAATGGTTATGTGAATTTAGATACTGTTGCTAGCCAAATAGATATGGATCTAAATGTGAAAGGAGCAAATCTTAACGCTTTAGGTCTAACTGAAAAACAAATTACCAGCGCTTTAAAGATAAATGCAACATTTAAAGGAGATCTGGATAGTTATAGGGTGAATGCTGCAGTTAGCGATGGTTTAGCTATTTATGATAACCAATCTTATTTATTAGGGAATGTTGGAATCTCCGCATATGTGCTTCCAGATTCTACTTCTTTAGACATCACCAATAAAATGCTGGATCTTACATTAAGATCTAATGCCAATCCTGCCGATCTTACTTCATCCTTGCAAACACATTTTACGAGCTACCTGCATCCAGAAAAAATTCGAGATACCGCAGTGAATCCCGTAAAGGTAATTGTAAGGGGTAAATTTATTGATGCCCCAATATTAAGCGATGTATTTGTTACCAGATTAACTGAACTGGACACCATTAATATCAAGATGGATTTCAGCGAAAAGGACCGCACTTTGGTAGGTTCGGTAAATATTCCTTATATCGATTTCTGGGGAACCGAAATTGATAGCCTTGCATTTAATGTGAACTCTGATGCCACCGATCTTAAATTCGATTTCGGAATGAATTCTCTTACTGCAGGTCCATTGGCAATTAAAAAGACGCTTTTAGACGGAAGGATTACAGACAGGAAACTGTATATGGATTTCAGTTCTTCAGATAATGATAAGCAAATAGTTCATATGAAAACGGAGATATCTGAAGCGAACGATGTGTTATTCTTACATATTGTTCCAGAAGATATTATCCTGAACAATCAACCATGGACCGTTCCTGCCAATAATGAAATTTCTTTTGGGGATAATAGAATTCAATTTGAAGATCTTTCTTTTTCACATGAAGATCAATTAGTAAATTTCTATTCAGATAAACCTGGAATTACAAAAGAACATATTGGGATCACATTCAAGAATTTTCAGCTTCAAACGTTCTTGAGTTATTTAAATCCAGACGAATATTTAGCAAAAGGAACCTTAAATGGAGATCTATTAGTTCAAGATCCATTTGTTGAAACCGGAATTCTTGCAGATCTGGAAATATTGAATTTAGAAGTGCTAGAAGCGCCTTTAGGAAGGTTAACATTAAATGCAAAATCTAGAGGTAGCAATAGTTATGATTTTAATTTAGCCATAAAAGATGGAAATGTAGATCTGGACCTTACCGGAGATTACTTGGCAGATGAAGTTGCTGCTAAATTAGATCTAGATCTGGATCTCAACAAATTTAACTTGGTAGCCTTAGATGGATTTACGGGTGGTGAAATCACCAATGGAGAAGGTTTTATCTCCGGTAATATGAAGGTGAGTGGAACTACTGTAGAACCGGTATTTAATGGGGAATTTAAATTTAATGATGCCAAGTTTGAAGTAGCTATGTTAAATGCTAGTTTCCTTTTTGAAAACGAATTACTCAAGCTAGATAACGCCGGAATATATTTCGATAATTTCAAGATACAAGATGAAGATAGAAACACCTTTGTTATGGATGGTTCTATATTGACTGAAACTTATCTAAACCCAAGTTTCGATCTTAATTTTGTAGCAGATAATTTCCAGGTATTAAATTCAACAAAAGAAGATAACGACTTGTTTTACGGAGTTGCTAGTTTTGATGCTACCGCGCAGTTAACTGGACATCTTCTACTTCCAAAGTTAGATCTAGACCTAAAAGTTGGTCCAGATACTGATGTTACGTATATAGTTCCTGAAGCTGAATTGGATATAGTAGAACGCGATGGGGTGGTTATTTTTGTGAACAGAGAAGATCCAGATGATATTTTAACCAAATCTAAGGAAGAATCGGTAGTGATCTCTGGTTACGAGGTAAACGCAAATATTTCGATTACAGATGATGCCATTTTTAATATGGTAGTAGACCAGGAAACTGGAGATAACTTATCGGCTTCTGGAGAAGGAGATCTTAACTACAGCATATTACCAAACGGAAGAACCACCTTAACTGGAAGGATAGATATAAGCTCGGGTCATTATGAAATGAGTTTGTATAATTTGGTGAAAAGAAGATTTGAGATTGTAGATGGAAGTACGATCACTTGGAACGGAGATCCTTATGATGCGAATTTGGATGCGAGTGCGGTTTATAAAGTAGAAACCTCGGCAAGTGGATTAATGGCTTCACAAATCTCTGGTGCAGATCAATCTATTGCCGGTAAGTTTAGACAGGAATTAGATTTCTTGGTGTATTTAAATGTAGATGGAGAGTTAATGCAGCCCGTACTAACCTTTAATCTGGATATGCCAGAAGATGAGCAAGGCGCAATTGGAGGTCAGGTTTATGGTAGAGTACAGCAACTAAATACACAAGAAGGAGAATTAAATAAGCAAGTATTCTCTCTATTAGTCCTAAATAAGTTCTTCCCGGAATCTGGAACCGATAGTAGTGGGGGTGGAGCAGCCACCGTAGCACGAGATAACTTAAATCAAGCACTTTCAGATCAATTAAATATGTTATCTGGTAAGATCTTAGGAGAATCTGGCTTAGAATTGGATTTCGGTTTAGATAGTTTTACAGATTATCAAGGTGCAAATCCGGAGGAAAGAACCCAATTAGAAGTCGCGGCTCAAAAGAAATTATTAGACGATAGATTAATAGTAAGAGTTGGTAGTAATGTAGATATTCAAGGAAGTGATCAAACTCCCGGACAAAGCAACCCGATAATTGGGAATGTAAGCTTAGAATATTTGCTTACCGAGAATGGAAAATATAGATTGAAAGGCTTCAGAATGAATAGGTATGACAATGTGATAGACGGGCAATTAATTGTAAGCGGTATTGCACTTATCTTCACTCAGGAGTTTAATAAGTTCAAAGAATTATTCGAAAAAGCAGTTATTGAAGAAGCTAAGAAAGATGATGAAAACTAATATTTTAAAAGGCTTTTCAGCTAAAGGAACTTTTCTAAGATTTTGGGTATTCTTTATTACTTTTTCAGCAATTGTAAGCTGTAGTGTAGAGAAATTTATTCCTGAAGACAAATTGCTTTACGCCGGATCTGAGGTTGAGTTTACAGAAAAGATAGATACCATTAAAGATATAGATGCGGTTAAAGCTGAGCTAGAAAGCGTTCTTAAACCGGTGAAAAATAAAGAATTCTTAGGAATGCGCCCCGGTCTTTATTTTTACTATAAAGGGCAGAAAGATAAGCCAGGATTTATCAATAAGTTTCTGAGTAAAAAACTAGGCGAAGAACCGGTTTACTCTACCCGAATTAATCAGCAACAAACGGAAAGTTTAATTTTAAACAGGCTGGAAAACAGAGGTTTCTTTTTTAGTGAAGTTTCTTCCAAAATAGAAGAAGATACCGTTCAGAAAGAAGCTACCGTAGATTACACCGTTCGTTTAGCCCAGCCTTATCTTTTAGAAAATTATAAAATAGATTCTGATAGTTCAATAGTATACAATGATATTGCTGCAGGAATATCTAAAACCGAAATTAAAAAAGGAATGCGCTATGATCTGGCGATGCTTAAAAGAGAAAGAGACCGCATAGATATTGATCTTAAACAAATAGGATATTACAATTTTAGTCCGGGTTTATTGATCTTTGAAGCAGATACCAATCAATATTCCAACAAGAGATTCGATGCGTTTTTGAGATTGAAGAAAGATGTGCCACAAAGCACTATCATTCCATACAAAATCACCAAGGTTAATGTCTATCCTAATTATGTGATAGGGAATGATACGGTTGCTCAAGACACTACCAGATTTGCAGAAAAAAACTTTATTCAGGATGTTGAATATTTTAAACCTGAAAAATTAGAACCATTTATTTTATTAGAAGAAGGGCAGTACTTCAGCCCATCTCTTTCCGCTGGTACAAGTAGACGTTTAACCACAATTGGCGCTTACAAATTTGTTAATATTCGGTATGATGAGATAGATTCTCTTTCTACAGATAGCTTAGGAATTTTAGAGGCTAATATCTATTTATCCCCATTAAAGAAAAGGGCAATTCGTGCAGAATTGCAAGCGGTTACTAAATCGAATAATTTTGCCGGTCCAAATCTTGCGCTAACTTACACCAATAGAAATTTATTTAAAGGAGGAGAGATCTTGAATCTTACCGGAAAATTTGGTTATGAATTTCAATTATCCAATGGAAATCAGAATGGGTTTAATAGTTTAGAATTTGGAGTAGGAGCAGATCTTATTTATCCACGTCTTTTATTTCCTATAGAGATAAGTAAAGATTTTTTTAAATATTCTATACCTAAAACCAAAATAAGTCTTGGAGCAGATTATCTAACTAGAACCAATCTTTTCAGTTTAATGTCTTTCTACGGAAGCTTCGGATATTTCTGGAGCGCGAACAAATATGTAAGTCACGAATTTAATCCGATCTCGGTAAATTATGTAAAGCTTGCAAACACAACAGAAGCTTTCGAAGAGATCTTAACGGCAAATCCATTTTTAAGAACTAGTTTCGATCAGCAATTTATAGCTGGTCTTACCTATACATTTACTTATAATGGAATGGTAGATGTAACCAATACGCATCAGTTCTTTACAAGTTTCAATTTAGATATTGCAGGGAATTCCTTAGATCTGGTAAGTAAAAGTACAGATGATGGTTCTCCAAAAGAATTTGCGGGATTAGAATTTGCACAATACGCTAAGGCAGATGTGGATCTTAGATATCATTTTAATTTCGGGAAAGAACAAATGATCGCTTCCAGAATTTTTGCTGGTTTAGGGATGCCTTATGGGAATTCTGATGTGATGCCATATACTAGACAATATTTTTCTGGGGGACCATATAGCGTTAGAGCTTTTAAAACCAGATCTCTTGGACCTGGAACTTATGTACCAGATCAGAATGGAAGTAATTCTTATTTCGACCAAACAGGAAATGTGCGTTTAGAAGCTAATTTAGAATATAGATTTCCTATTTATTCTTTCTTTAAGGGAGCTCTGTTTGCAGATGCCGGGAATGTTTGGAATACCAATGATTCTTTAGAAGGCGGAAAATTCAGTAATAATTTTTTAAATGAATTAGGAGTAGGAGTAGGAGCCGGACTAAGAATAGATATTCAGAGTTTTGTGATACGTTTTGATCTTGCAGCTGCAGTTAAAACACCTATAGATGGTAAAGAATTTAATTTCGACTATCAGAATCCCGTACTGAACTTTGCAATTGGATATCCTTTTTAATGCTGAAGTTTGATTCCGTAGGCTAAATCTCCCGCGTCACCAAGACCGGGAACAATGTATCCTTTATCATTCAATTCTTTGTCTACGGTAGCGATCCAAAGTTTGGTGCGTTCCGGGAAATGTTCGGCAATATGAGTCACTCCTTCTTCTGAACCTATTACTGAAGCTAAATGAATTTGCTTTGGCGTTCCCATTTCTTTTAAGGCATTATACACATTCACAAAAGAACGCCCTGTAGCTAACATAGGATCGGCTAAGATCAAGACCTTATTATCTAAAGAAGGGGAAGCAAGATATTCAACTTTTATTTCAAACTCGGTATCAGAAATGTGATGTCTAAAAGCTGAAATAAAGGTGTTTTCGGCTCTATCAAAATAATTTAGCAATCCTTGGTGTAAAGGTAATCCGGCTCTTAAAATAGAACATATCACAACGTCTTCCTGCGGAATATTGCAGTGTGCAGTTCCTAAAGGAGTTTTTATAGCAACCTCGTTATAGGAAAGAGACTTGCTTAATTCGTAACCTAGAACTTCACCAATCCTTTCAATATTTCTTCGGAATCTCATTCGATCTGTTTGTACCGAAACATCTCTTAATTCTGAAATAAATTTATTTAGTATAGATTGTTGTTCGCCTAGATTTATTACTTGCATGAATATATTTTTTGATAAATTTAAGTAGAATATTCTTTAAGACTAAGTTTAGCTTCAATAAAATTGAAGCATTCTAATTTGTGGTTTTATTTTTGATACTTACAAGATTCAAAATAGTTCAGTAATTTTATAATATGAAAACGTATCTAAATATTCTATTGGTTGGCTTAGGAATTAGTTTTGGGTTTGCTCAAGATTCACCTACGAGATCTATTCCGGTAGAAAGGCAAGGAACTTCTTCATTACCAGTTCCAAGTCCTCAAACTTCAATTCCATCAACCACTTCTTCTAATCCTTTCTTTAAATCTAAAGTTAGAACTTCCAATTTACCTTCAGAAGAAAAGGAAACCTTTAGTATGAAGACAGGAAATGATCTGTTGACCGCTGGAGATTATATTCAGAAAAAATGGACCGAAGATAAAAAGATTAGTGAGGAATATCGGAAAGACCAGAAATTAGGAGAGTTTAAAACTGGTGGCGTTTATGTGGAGTTGCTTTGTAGAGATTATCAATATGTAGATGGAGATCGAGTTCGTATCTATGTGAATGGAAAAATGGTAGAATCTTCTATAGAACTTCAAGCAAATTATACACCCATTCTGGTTAATTTGGAAATGGGTATAAATACAATAGAGATAGAAGCTTTAAATCAAGGTTCTTCGGGACCGAATACTGCGGCTTTTAAAGTGTATGGAGATAAAGGAGAGCTCATCACATCGAATGAGTGGAACTTACTAACAGGAGCTAAAGCAAGCGTAGTTTTCTTTAAAGAAAAATCATAGAGAAATTTATAAAGAAAAAACCCGAAGATTTACTTCGGGATTTTTTATTTAAAAGAATTTGAGATTAGTCATCTGCAATATCTTCTAAGGTCTTAACTGTTGCAACAGTATTTCTAATTTCATTTAACTGGTTGGTAAGCATAGTATCTATATGCTGCGGAAAATGATAATTTTTCAATTTTTCTTCATACTCCTTTACACTAGCTTTTTCCCCACGAATGCACTCCTCCAATACAGATTCGTCATCATTCATGCTCAAAGCTGTTTTAAGATCTATCCAAACGCGGTGTAAACCTCCGGTTGCACTTCCTCCTTTTACCTCAGAGTGCGCATTTAATTTATGTAAAGCATCTTCGATCTCTATTACAAATCTGCTTCTAATTACTGCTTGTTGCTGAAAGAAACGTTTTAAACTGCTACTATCTGAATCTTCTATAGCTTTCTTGAAGCCTTTATCTGCATCGTAGTTTTTTTCTAATAATTCATTTAAGTTATGAACTAACTTATCATGACTTTCTTCTTTTGCTTCTTCTCTTGTCGTTTTCATATTTTAAATAATTTTGGTCTAATTTTATATAAAGATACAGTGACAGCTTTAGATATGAACTAACGAATATCATATTTTGGAAGGGTTTAACACAAGGTGTTAAGTATTTTTAAAACTTAAATTTATTTTATTAAAATAAATCTATTATGAAAATAAACTAGTTAAATTCAATAGATCAGTCAATTTATAGCGAAATTAGTAACATATTTTAAAAATAAATCGTTCCCATTTTGTAACATAAATTCCAGTATTATGAAAAAAGTATTAATCTGTATAGATTACAATCCAACCTCAGAAATGGTAGCAGATATGGGTTATCAATTAGCTCAAGACCTTAATGCTGAAGTTTGCTTGCTACATATTATTGCAGATGTTCAATACTATGGAGTTCAATATCCAACCTTTATGGGATATGATGGTTTTGATGCAGATATCGATTTAGGCATTGCAAATGAAATGACAAAGGTTTCGGAGAATTTTTTAAACACTGTGAAAAATCATTTAGCCGATCCTAATGTTAATACTCACGTTGAAGAAGGAGGAACTGCAGATGCTATTGTAGCATATGCAAACACGTGGAACGCCGATGTAATTGTACTAGGCACCCATAGCCATAGCATTCTCGAAAAAATATTGATTGGAGATGTGGCTTCCCGAGTATTGAAGTATTCGAAAGTGCCTGTTTATATGGTGCCTACAAAAAAATGATCCAATTCTCTTACTAAAATTTAAAACTTAAGCTTTATTAAGCACTACATATAGTATGGAACAAATTAGACTTTACATTGAATATATTGCGAAAGGAATGGAAGCTGTTGGAGTTATTATTATTGCGCTAGGCGGGATTATAGCTATTAGCCGATTTCTAATTGCTCAATTAAAAGATAGCGAACATCTATATGTAAGGTTACGGCAAGAATTAGGCAAAGCGATCTTGCTTGGACTAGAAGTTTTAGTTGCGGCAGATATTATTGCAACGGTGGTTACAGAACCAACATTAAAACGAGTTTTAACTTTAGGAGTTATCGTATTAATTAGAACCTTTTTAAGCCTTTCTCTTCAAGTAGAAATAGAAGGTAAATTCCCTTGGCAAACGATGAAACCCAATACCAAACCTCCCACTTCTTAAAAAGTAAATTGTTCAATAAACCATCCTTTAGCTAAAACATTCTTTGTTTATCTTAAAGAAATCACTTGGTTGATAAATTACGTTATTTAAAATTAGTATCTTTAATCTTCTGTTAATCAGAATCTTCCCTCCATTTTTAATCCCCGTATATACCCCATTTAAATAGTAATATTCCGAATAGCATCTGCTATTGGTGTATTTATTCAACAATCACTATTAAAATATTTTATTATGGAATTAGCGGGAAAATTAGACAACTCACTAAAAGAGGAATTATTGAACAACATCAAGGGAAATGTAATTTTTCCTGAAGATGAGAATTATGAAGATGCTAGAAAGATCTATAATGCTATGATCAATAAGCATCCGGGGATTATTGTTAAATGCTTTGATACTACCGATGTTATTAATGCAGTAAATTTTGGACGAGATCATAATATTCTTATTGCAGTTAGAAGCGGCGGACATAACGGCGGGGGATTGGGTTTATGTGATGGAGGAATGGTAATAGATCTTTCCGGGATTAAATATGTTCGTGTAAATACTGAAGACAATACTGTAAGAGTAGGATCAGGGAATTTATGGGGAGAAGTAGATCACGCAACGCACCCTTTTGGGTTAGCTATTCCCTCTGGAATGATATCTACAACTGGAGTAGCCGGATTAACGCTTGGTGGAGGCGTAGGATATTTGGCTCGTAAATATGGTTTAACTATCGATAGTTTATTAGAAGCAGATATGGTGCTGGCAGATGGTTCCTATGTAACGGTAAACAAGGATAAGAATAAGGATCTTTTCTGGGCTATTCGCGGTGGTGGTGGCAATTTTGGAATTGTAACATCTTTTAAATTTCAAGGACATCCAGTTTCTACTGTATTTGGAGGGCCAACTTTATGGCCTATAGAACAAGCTGAAGAGATCATGGAATGGTATGATGATTTTATTGAAAATGCCGATGAAGATCTAAATGGATTTATCGCCACTATGATAATCCCTGGTCCACCATTTCCAGAATTCTTACACAACAAGCAATTTTGCGGAATAGTTTGGTGCTATCTGGGAGATCCTAAAAATGCTGAAAAAGTATTTAAACCAATTCGAGACATGAGACCCATCTTCGAGCATATAGGAGAGATGCCATATCCGGCAATACAAACTTTATTCGATGGATTAATGCCTTCAGGGATGCAATGGTATTGGCGAGCAGATTTCTTTAATGATCTAGGGGAAGACCTTAGAAAGGAACATAGAAAATTTGGATCACAAATTCCAACACCATTATCTCAAATGCATTTGTATCCAATAAACGGGGCAGCAAGCAGAAAAAGCAATTCCGATACTCCATGGGCATATCGAGATGCCAAATACGCTGGCGTGATAGTAGGAGTAGACCCGGATCCAGGAAATGCGGTTAAAATAACCAAATGGTGTAAGGATTATTGGGAAGCATTGCATCCAAATTCTGCTGGTGGGGCATATTCTAATTTTATGATGAATGAAGGGGAAGAACGAATCAAAGCAAGCTATAAAGGGAACTATGATAGATTGGTGGAGATTAAAAGAAAGTATGATCCTAATAATTTATTCAAAGTAAACCAAAACATTAAACCTTAAAACCAAAATTATGTTAGTACAAAAAAACCAGAGATCCCAAGTCTTTTGCGCGCTGCTTGCATTAATTTTTTCTGTTCAATTTTCTTTAGCACAGGATAAAATGAAAAATTTTTCCGAGCAAGCTTCAGTTGTAGAGACAGACAATGAAAATCTTAAATGGGGACCCTGTCCAGAGTTTATGCCTAATGGATGTCAGGTTGCATTATTGCATGGAGATCCGACCAAGAATAATGTTGATATATTATTTAAGCTGGAACCAAATTCAGAATTTCCGGAGCACTGGCATAATTCCGCAGAACGAATGATCTTATTATCTGGAGAACTAACAGTGACCTATCAAGGGGAAGAAACTAAAACTATGAAAAAGGGGGATTATGCCTACGGACCAGCCAAAAAACCGCATCATGGTAGCTGTGGAGATTCTGGACCTTGTGTTCTTCTTATAGGCTTTGAAGATCCATTGGATGCCTTTGCGGTTAATAAATAATCTGGAATTAAAATATTTGAAGCTAAATGTCTTAACAGATTGATAAAAAAATCTAATAATATGGGTTCGAGCTGTTAAAAGCATCTCGATTTATACGATAATTATTGTACTTTTACACGACGGTAATCGTATAAATGCCCTTCGAGTAATCTTATTACACTCAATAAAGATATAGTTTATCCTTTTTGAGATATTTAGCTTTCAATACAAGTGTTTCTACGAATTCCCAGACTGTTCATATCGAGCAGCTATTTATAAATTAATATTTTACATAAGAATGGCGAGACCACAAGAAAGTTTTGGCAAAAAAGAAAAAGAAAAGAAGCGTCTAAAGAAGCGTGAAGAAAAAATGAAGAAAAAAGAGGAGCGTAAATCTAATCCTAAAAGTGGGGATTTAGAAGATATGCTTGTCTATGTTGATGAGAACGGACAATTAACAGATACTCCTCCAGATCCATCTAAAAAGGTGAAGGTAGATGCAGAAAGTATTGTTATTGGTGTTCCTAAAAAAGAGTACGTAGAAGAAGATCCTTTCCATAAAGGGAAAGTTGAATTCTTTAACGATTCTAAAGGATTCGGTTTCATTAATGATCTAGATTCTCAAGAAAAATACTTTGTGCACATTAGTGAATTAATCGATGAGGTTAAGGAAGGTGACAATGTTTCTTTTGAAATAGAACGCGGAATGAAAGGAATGAATGCCGTAAGAGTTAAAAAAGTTTAAATACTTTTTCATCAATTATCTACTGAAAGCTCAGTATTATAAGTCAGCAACATTTGGGATAAATTGTTGAGGCTCATATTACTATTATATCTTAATTAAGGTTATCTCTTATTAGCTACCTTAATACATCGTAAACTCGTCAATTTACTTTCGAGGTGAAATTTCTTGGATACGTCTCTTAAATTGCCATATATATAAAATGTGTGTAACTTTAGATGATCTAACAAGAGTAAGTATCTCAAATAAATTGATTGGTTTATAAATGGAAATCGATATTCTGAATCCATCTGAAGTAAGTATAGATCACTCTTCTAAAATGCTAGAACAGCATTTAGAGGAGTATACCTCATTGCTTGATAATTGTTCTACTTCTGAAGATCTCAAGCAACTTTTCCTTCAAAATTTTGCAGATCTATGCAGCTTCTACATTGAAGCCGCAAATATCGAGTTTCAGAAAGATCCATCTCAACTTAAAGATTCTAAGCAGAGCTATTTGTATCATTATGCACTAGCTAAGCCTTTTAAAGATTTAATGTTGTTGAATAGAGATGTTCTGTTGCAATTGCAAATAGCCTCTCATAAGGAGAACGAACATTTAGCTTCAGATGAAGCAGTTCATAGTCATTTCAAAGAATCTCAAGCCATTCTTCAAAAGGCTTTAAGGGAATTTAGAATAACTATAGAACAGGAGTACAGAACCATTACTCGCATAGAAAAAGCGGGAAAGAGTATTTCCAAAAAGATAAAACATCACCAAAATCCTTGGGAAGTTTATAAGCTTCAGTTCTTAAATATTCTGGAACAAATTCAGTTAATAAACACTTCTGGCTTAACATTTTTAAGAGTGATTGAGATCTTTTATGCTATTAAAGAGCATACACAACTCTCTTACACTGCCAGTTTAGAAGAAGCTAAGAATTCAGAAGAAATTATAGAGCAGATTCTAATTTCTCTAGGTAATGTGGTAACTCATGAAGATGTTTCCCCAGTTATTTCTGAAATAGATACCGCAATAAAAAGGATTGAAACCTCTGGAAGAAAGCTTGAGGAATATTCAGAGCTTATAGATAAAAAGGTGAATTCTCTATCTGTCCTAAATTTTCCTACCGATACCAATCAAGGGATGCTGCTTATTAAAAAGATAGATTTTAATAGATCGGTAAAAAAATGGTTGGATTATGAATTGTTGCCGTTCCTTATCGACCTGTGGGAAAATCAGAATAATTTAGCTTCTTATTATAAACACAGTCTTCTAAACTTGAAAAGCAGTCTTCAGCTTATTAAAACCAATAAGACCAAAACCATGGTTTCTTCACAAATAATCACTTTAAAAGAGATCGAAAGAACCATATTTTTAAATATTCGGAAGCAAGAACATTTAATTCAGCAAATTCAGCAAAAACTTTCTACGCAGTTTTTAGCTAGTAATATTTATAGCGTCGAGGAATTTTTAGAAGTGTCTTTTCAATCGTCGCTAACCCAATACACCAGCGATGGAAGTGGTTGGGTTTTAAAATGGTATTCTAAAATAAAAGAAACGCTACATTCTTTAAATTCTTCTTACGAAAAATCGATTTCCACGGCTCCAAAAAATCTAATGGATCAGTCTATTAATTGCATAAATTATAGGCTATTAAAAGAGGAGAATGCGCATTATGACACGCTTTTTCTGAATAAGAACTTTATTGGAGATCTATTTTTGGTTTCTAGAACCGAAGAGGAAAATACCTTGATTAAGAGTTTTAAAGATTGGCAACAAGGCTCTAATAAATCTGCATTAATCACCGGAAATAGTTTAAGTGGAAAATCTACTTTTATCGAAGATTTTGCGAAACAATATTTTGGAAAAGATTCTATTTTATTACAAACAGATAGTACGATTACCATTGAAGGCAGAAAGTTTAAAACCACAAGAAATTTAAAGGAGGCTTTACAGGAAGTAAATAAAAATATTTACAATTCTAAACCTGTGCTAATTATAGACGATCTAGAATTTTGGAGATCAGATGAGGTGAGCTTTTTAGATAATGTACGTGCGCTCGTTAGCTTTGTGCTTTCAGAGTCGGATCGCGTTTTCATAATAGTTTCTATGTCTAATGCCATGCAAAAACATGTGGACCAACGTTTGCCATTTTCCAATGCTTTTACAACTCAGTTAGATCTAAATAAGGCGAATTTCGAAGAAGTGTTTAAGGCTGTACTTATAAGACATGGAGCTTCGCATAAAAAATTAGTGAATAAAGATAAGAATGTGATCTCTACCAAACAGATAGAAAGTAAAGTTCAGGAACTGGCGGGAAGGTTTAATTATAATATTGGTGAAGTCCTGCAAGCGTGGGCTTACAGCACAAAAATGACCGATGATAATCTGGTAATCTTTGAAGAAGCCGAATGCGATTTTGAAGATTTCTTTACAGAAGAAGAAGTGATCATTTTGAAATATGTGTATTTATATAAATATGTAAATGAAATGCTGCTGAAGAGCTTCTTAGGCAAAAGCTTTAATGTGAATTTCGATTCTGGAATTAAAAGATTGATAAATACCAAAGTTCTCTGGAGAAATTCCAGCGGAAATTTAATCTTGAATCGCGTTATTACAACTGATGTTTTTGAAATTCTAACCTATAGAGGCACCTTAAATTAAATGGAAACCATAACTTCTTTTTATACTTGGAAAGGTTTGTTTTACCTGTTTATATTCCTGTTAGCCTTATATGGAATTATAAAATTGGTGATCAATCTCATCGAAAATTCAGCTAGGAAAAATCTTGCAAGCAAAAAATTTATTTTCTGGCTTAGAAATAGCTTATTCTTTTACACACCGGTAGCGGTAATCGTTTTCATCCTTGGATTTATCTCTATAAATTATATTACTCATAGCATTTTAGTGCTTATAATAAGTGTATTTGGTTTTCAGTATATCCGTAATTATTTGAGTGGAATTATCTTTAAATCCAATCCTATTGTAAATAAAGGAGCCCAGATTAGATCTAAAAATGTTGAAGGGGAGATAAAGCGATTAATGCATTTAGGCATGACGGTGAATACTGAAGTTGGCGAGCAATATGTAAATTATACAAGTATTGAAAAACACGGTTTTACAGTAAATTCAAATAATAAAAGCGCATTAAGACAAACGCTATACTTGAGTTCTGACTTTTCTAAAGAAACCATTTTGGACATCCTCTTTGATAACCCTATTTTAAATTTTGATGAAAAGCCGAGTTTAAAGGAAGGAGTTTCAGAAGAGTTTATTCTAAAATACACCTTAGAATCTGGTGCGTCTACAGAAGACCTGATGTCTTTTCTAATTTCACAAAATATCCAACCAAGTTTAACCCACAAAGTGAATTAAAAATATGGAAATATTATCCTCATATAATTTAATAATTGGAGTTTCGGTAATAATTATCCTCTCCTTTCTTTTTAATGGGTTATCCAAAAAGACCAATATTCCTGCAGTTCTTATGCTTATTGCACTAGGAGTAGGGCTTCAATATCTACTAAATTATTGGGATGCAGGAAATGTAGATTTCTTCCCAGTTTTAGAAGTTTTAGGGATCGTAGGATTAATAATGATCGTACTAGAAGCAGCCTTAGAACTAGAACTGAAGCGAGAAAAACTAGTCCCCATTTTAAAGGCAATGGGAATTGCATTGATTGGATTATTAGCTTCAGCTTGGGTTGCAGCACTCATATTATATAATTTTATTCCTGAAATGACAATGCAATCTGCGTGGTTATATGCTACTCCGCTTTCAATTTTATCTAGCGCAATCATCATTCCAAGTGTGCTTGGATTAACTGGTGCTAAAAGAGAATTTCATATCTACGAAAGTACATTTTCAGACATACTGGGGATTATGATGTTCTATTTTTTAACCGGGAAATTAAATCCTGCGGAAGATGGCGGAATTATCGGTTTTAGTGGGAATTTGGTGCTAACAATTGTTATTTCACTAGTTGCCAGTTATGGGATCATTTTAATATTTCAACGCATAAAAAGTCAGGTGAAACTGTTTCTTTTAATAGGAGTTTTATTATTGTTATATGCGTTAGGGAAGAAAATGCACCTTTCCTCATTAATCATCATCTTGATCTTCGGATTGGTGATCGCAAATATGAAATTATTCTTTAAAGGCAAGCTTTCCAAATACTTGCATTATGAAAAAGCACATCATATCTATCATGAGTTGCACACCATTACTGCAGAAACAGCTTTTGTAGTGCGTACCTTTTTCTTTGTGATCTTCGGTTTAACCATTGCAATAGCTTCACTTTGGAATGTAGATGTAGCGCTAATAAGCCTGCTTATAATTGCTTCTATCTACGGAATTAGATTTGTATTGTTGCGAATTTTTATTGGTGCAGATATCCTTCCGCAGTTATTTATTGCGCCAAGAGGTTTGATCACCGTATTATTATTCTATGCAATTCCGGTGGAAGCTCAAATAGACTCGTTCGAACCTGGAATTCTTTTATTTGTTATTATAGGAACTAGTTTGATCATGACACTTGCTATGATCTACGATAAAAACAGATCGTCTAAAGCCATTAAACTTGCCAATAGCACCAAAGTTGGAACAACTAAATGGAAAGCGCCTGTTTTAGAAGAAAGCGTTAGGTAAATTAACCTTGCGTTGTGATAGAAATCTCTTGTAATTAGCCAATTTTGACAGATCTAAAAAACTTAGATAAACATTACATTAATAAACTGAATTGAGCAATGAATACAATATATAAAGTAGAGATCTTAAACTTCGATACCATTCTAGAATTACCTAATTCTTGGAATACCAATAAATATAAAGAATTGCTGGAAGTGATGGATTATGGAGATATTTCTGAAATTCCAGAAGCCGAATTAAAGGAAATGTGTTACATGTCTATTGCAGATAATGAGCCAGAAGAAGCAGCCAGACTTATTTTAGGATATGTTTTTAATGACAGACTAAATGAAGGCCAGATAGATAATCTTTCCAATGAAATGAGGGAAGAAAAAATGTGGGAAGAATATGCAGAAATAGGGTATCATGAAGACTTCTTTAATACAGGACAAATCTTATATGATGCCTTCAACGGAAAATTCCCGCATCCGGAAGCAGTTGAATTTGAAGTTAAGATCACTTCAGATAAATTGAAAGATCTTTTAATAGATAACTCAGTTTCTGAAGCTGCATTAATACGTTTATTAGCCCAAGGAATGCCAGAGAATACGCTACTAAATAGATTGTTTACAGAACAATTAAGCTCAACTACATTTGAAGAAGCAGCCAATATCATCTGGCAAACAAGTACCGAATTACAATCTGATACCACAGCCTTGGTAAAAGTGATCTCTTCTAAATATTTCTTCCAAGATCTAAAATATGTGGAAACCTTTGAAGGGAAAACACATAATGATGAAGAAGTAGAAGAGGAAGATTAAATAAGCGTGGCAGTTTAAAATGACAAGGATTAACACACATACAAATATTCTAAATCACCTAAAGAAAGTTATTAGTCTTTCTGAGAGTGAAGAACAGGAATTCACGAGTATTTTGGAGGAGATAAAAGTTTCTAAAAAGAACTTTATAATTAAACCCGGAGACCTCGTGAATTCTGAATATTATGTGGTCTCAGGGTGTTTAGAGGCATATTATTTAGACGAATCTGGAGACAAACATATCATTCAATTTGCTGTTGAAGATTGGTGGATCTCAGATTTTGAAGCCTTCTTCAATAAATTGCCAGCTAAGTTATATGTAGAGACCATCGAAGATTCTATTCTCCTAGGAATTAATCGCGATGCCTTAGAAGTATTGTATTCTCGAATTCCACAGTTCGAAAGATTCTTCAGAATAAAAACAACAAGTGCATTTGTTTCCTTGCGCACAAGAATTCTGTCTACCCTTCAAAAAAGCGGAAAAGAACGCTATTTAGAATTT
This sequence comes from uncultured Antarcticibacterium sp., assembly GCA_964636585.1. Lineage (GTDB taxonomy): Bacteria > Bacteroidota > Bacteroidia > Flavobacteriales > Flavobacteriaceae > Gillisia. Next base: position 366 of record CAZWSP010000039.1, on the reverse strand, counting down.
TGCGAAGCCTATCCTAAAATAGAGCAACGGGTTCCAAATTATCATATTGCTAACTATCTGGGATTAAAACCGGAAAGCCTAAGCAGAATTAGAAAAGAAGTTATCTAGCTTAACTTTTTTTAACACTTGCTCCTAACTTACATCAAGCACTTTCAGCAGCTATTCGCTTAATTTTGTATTCGTTAATCAATAAAACTATACAATTATGAAAAATATACTTTTTGTACTGACAAGTAATGATGAGATGGGAAATAGCGGTAAAAAAACCGGATTTTGGGTAGAAGAATTTGCTTCTCCGTATTATATTTTAACCGATGCGGGATACAATGTAACGAGTTCTATTCCTTACGGCAATTACGTTGTTCA
>CAZWSP010000038.1:0-24576 GCA_964636585.1 uncultured Antarcticibacterium sp. | reverse complement strand
ATGCTGCCGCGGCTTTATTTATTTCAATTTCTGTGATTAAAGATGGTTTTAAAAATTTGAAAGATGCTATTCAAGATCTTATGGATCGCAGACCAGTAAATGTACACGATTCTAAACCAGATGAATTAGTTGAAATTATTGAGGAACTAGTAAATTCTTGGGATTGGGTTGTTGAAGCTAAAGTTAGATTTAGAGAACATGGCCAAGTTTATTTTGGAGAAGTATTTATAGTACTTGCTCCAGACATGGATCCAGCTCCTTTTATACAAAAAGGCATAACAGAAATAAGAGAACTTCATTGGAAGATCAATGATATCACCTTTATGCCAGTGCATAAATTGCCAGAAAATATCGGTTAAAATTTGCTATTCTACTATATACATTTCGTTGGATGCTCTAATATAATCTTGTGGATTAAAAGTAGATTCAAAGCTGTTTCTAACTAAATTAAGCTTTAACTCTAATTGAGAAACTTCATCTTTTAAGAATTCATCATGCTTATATTTATTGATAAGCGTCTTGTATTTATCCAGGTTTTCTAAGATTCGAAACGTAATGGTGCCAAACCTAATCTTCAGGTTTTGAACACTTACCATTTGGTTATAATAAGACTGCTTCCAATTTTCCCCATTCTTATTCTTGGCTTCTACTATTTTATCTTCTGCAATTTTTGAAACATCTAGTACAAATTGGGTTCTTTTCTTTGCATCGGTTTCATCTGTAAAACGCTTTTTAAATTCGGTTTTATTTATACCCAAAATATTAACTATATTATCTTCCATTGCTTTTTGCTGAAGTTCTTTTAATTCATCTAAACTTTTCGCTATTGCATTCCATTCGGTTTCTATTAGATCTTTATCATGTGTGAACTGCGAAACAGAAGTTGTTAGCTTGAACATTTTCATGCTCTTTTCTCTAAGATCTTTATCTTTTTTACCAAGGCTATTTATAAAAGTGCCAATTCCTTCGAAAAGACTTCCTGCAAACATTCCCGTAAAAGGAGTTCCTTCGGCTAAATTCCCAGTTACTTGAATTATATGACTCAAAGCATCGAGTCTAGCTTCGTCTTTTTTATTTTCTTCAATATATTTTTCGAATTCTTTAAACCAAGCAGCATATCCCGCATAATTCATGGGATTGCTTACTTTATCTAAAGTGGTATAAAAATCTCTGGAGCTATTAAATAGGTTTAGGGGTTTTATTTCCCGCTCCATGGAAGCTAAATTAAGAACAGCCGAACTGTAATTGTATTTATATACGCTAATCACATTTTTGTCTAACTCCAATTGTTTTTCTTCCAAAATCTGTACACGTTCAACCAGCTTATCAATTTTTTCGGTGGAGGAATTAGTGTTTCTAATGCTTTCATCTAAAGTGGTGATCTTTGCATCCATCAATTTGATTCTTCCATCTATATTTTCCTTTAATAAAGAGCGCTCTTTATTAAGCTGATAAAGAACCAGATCGGTCACAGATTTATTGTCGTTGGAAGTTTGACAGAATCCAATAATTGGAGAAAGAAGAAAAATTAAAAGGTAACTACGAATATTTTCGCTCATTCTAAGTTTTTTAAAATTTGTTTAAGGCTATAACGTGCTAAGTACAATGTTATTACAAGCTTCAGTTTAGTTGATAATCAACTATTTTTCAAAAATAATACAAGTTGAAGCGCTCAATAAGTAAATTAATCATCAAAATGAGTGTATTTCATCGATTAAATGTTACTTTTTATCTGATAAATAAATTTTTACACTATTTTTAACACTTGATATTTAAAATAAAATACCAAATCACTATAACCACCCAATCCTAAAATCAAATATTATGAAAACAAATCTACTTAAATCTTTTCTCCTTTCTGCTGCGTTTGGCTTAGTTGGAGTTTCTTCCTTAAGCGCTCAAACTAAATCTGATGTTACTGTACAAATTCATGAACCTGGAATTAGTGTACCGGGTATAGAGATACACGAACCGGGAATTTTTATTCATGAACCAGGTTTTAACATTCATGAACCAGGTTTTCAAAATCAAGGGCCAGGACACAACAGTGCAGATAAATTGCGTTTACAGTTATATCCTAATCCAACAGTAGACTTTGTAAATATTGTAAGTGAACATTATCATTTCTTGGCATATTCAGTTTATACCAATACAGGTGAAATGTTATCTAAAGGGGTTTTTGAAGTTCCAGACCACACAGCAAAAATAGATGTAACAGCCCTTGCAAAAGGAACTTATATTTTAGTTGTTCAAGCAGATCATAGTGCAGTTACAATGAAAAGATTTGTAAAGCAATAAAAACAAATCATTAAACTTTTAATAGGGTAGCCTTAAGCTACCCTATTTTTTTTGTTCCAATCTAAAATTACGATGCACCACTCCCCGCATTCTGTAGTTTCATAAATCAATAATTTTTCAAATCCATTCTTTATGTGTGCGTGTATAGAACGCTTGTTTTTTACTGCAATTTCAGTAATCGCAAAATCGAATTTCTCTGAATAAGCCCTTCCATAAAGTTCATATAACTTTTCTAAAACACCAGCACCTCTAAATTCCTTTGCCACACATACTTGCCCCACTACTAAATAATTATATTTTGAAATTGCTTTTTCTTGATAATGTAGCTCCTCAAAGACCTGAAACATAGGTTGCAATATTGGCATATCCAAAGAAGCTTCAGAAGTCATCGTGAGTAAATATCCTATAACCTTTCCATCCTTAACTGCAATAATATGTGGCGCAATCCTATTCCATTTAGCTAAGATCTCATTAGTATGAATACAGGTTAAAAAGCCTTTAGCTTTACGCTCTTCATCCGGTAGTGTAGTGAAATGATTAATCTTTTGTAAATGTAAAATCCAAGTTAACTCTTTATGCGAGTCACAGCTTTTGTATAAGATGTCGGCATTTTTTTTCATTTATACGGGATCTTTAATTCTAGAGACTCTTTTTATTTCATTTATGAGAATATAATAAACCACATTTATCTTTTATAAGGTTTATCTAATTTATTAAAAAATCGATATATTAGTTAGCGATCTATTTTGATCGAATTAAAAATTATAGCTATGAAATTATTATATCATCCATTAATTAAAAACGGCACTTTTTCACTGTTGTTTTTAGCTGTCTTATTCGTGTTTCCGTCAGCGGCTCACTCCTACTATTTTCAGCAAAACAAAAACGCAACAAATTTTGAATACACCGATGTAAAAGGTGAGGTTGTAGACGCAAAGTCTGGAGACGCTATTAGCTCTGCTCAGTTAACGGTAGAAGGAAGTAATATTTCTACAGTTACCAATAGCGAAGGTGAATTTATACTGAAGATACCTTCAGATCTAATGAATTCTAGGGTAACAGTTTCTTTTTTAGGATATCAAAGCAAAAGTATTTCGCTTAACTCCTTTAATTCTGAATTCACCACGATCACTTTAGAAGAATCTATTGAGGTGCTTTCTGAAGTCAGTATTTTTACAGCAAAAGATGCTAAAAACTTGGTAGCTTCTATGTTGGATAAGCGAGGAACTAATTATTTTGAAAGTCCTACTAAAATGACCGCTTTTTATAGAGAGATCATAAAAAAAAGAAGAACAAACGTGTCGCTTTCTGAAGCTGTTGTAGAAATATACAAGCAACCAAATGGCAATAGCAAAAAAGATCTTGTTTCTGTTTTTAAAGCCAGAAAAAGCACCGATTATGACAGATTAGATACACTTGCGTTAAAACTAAGAGGGGGTCCCTTTAATACATTGTATATAGATATGATGAAATACTCCGAATTCGTATTTAATTCAGACAATATTAGTGAGTATAAATTCAATTTTTCACAACCCACAAAGCTCAATGATCGTTATGTTTATGTAGTAGATTTTGAAGAAGTAGATAAATTACTTCCTTGGTATTATGGCAAGCTGTTTATAGATGTAGAAACTCATTCCCTTCTAAAAGCTGCTTATAAATTAAATGTAGATGATAAAGAATCTGCAGCTAAGATGTTCGTAAAAAGAAAACCTAATAAAGCAACGGTATATCCTATAGATGTAAATTATGAAATAGATTACCTGCAAAGTGGAGGTAAATGGTATTACGGCTACGGCAACGCGCTATTAGAATTTAAAATAGATTGGGATAAAAGACTTTTTAATTCTAGATATACTTTAAACAGTGAAATGGTAGTTACCAATTGGGAAACTTACAACGGGGAAAATCCTAAAGTGAGCCAAGATTTTATAAGACCATCTGTAGTAATGGTAGATGATATTTCAGGATTTGCAGATGACAATTTTTGGGGAAATAACAATATAATAGAACCTGAAAAATCTATTCAGAATGCTATAGAAAAAATCCAGAGGCAACTTAAAAAGGAATAGTATGATAACAACAAACCCCGCAAAATTGCGGGGTTTGTTATTTTTAAATTCTGAATAAGATCCTTATTCTTCATGCATAAAGCGCTGTTTTCCTAGAAGCTCTTCTACAGTTTCTACATGGCTATCGTCTGGAACACAACAATCTACAGGACATACCGCAGCACATTGTGGCTCTTCATGAAAACCTTGACATTCTGTACATTTATCAGGTACGATATAATATATTTCGTCACTTATAGGTTCCTGTGCTTCATTAGCATTCGCTTTTTTACCATCTGGTAAAACTACATCACCTTCAAGATCGGTTCCATCTGCATATCTCCAATCATCTGCACCTTCATAAATCGCGGTATTAGGACACTCTGGCTCGCACGCTCCACAGTTTATACATTCATCTGTTATTATAATTGCCATAGCTATTTTATTAGTAAATTTAAATTGAAATCAGGTAATCGCCAGTAATTTGGGTTTAATTTTTCGCTGATTTATAGGCGATTTTAATTCTATAACTTTTAATTTCGCCAGCACAAATTTAAAGCCAAAACAATTCATAACCAAATAAGCCTTATGACAATCCAACAACGCAAATCACATTTTATAGAATTAGGTAAATTTTTAAACCAATTCAGAAGAGATGGGATTCAAATAAATAGCGATGTTAAGAATAATGCTGAATTTTTTGAAAGCTTTAAAGAACAAATTGAACGCGCCATTCATTACAATGGCTGGTTTACACCAGATAATATTTTATTTAATCTAGAAGGTTGGAGCGATTCTTTAACTGAAGAAAATCTAGATAAATGGCTGAAGCCTTATAATTTTGAAAACACCAATCCTAAAACTGTTGGTATTGTTTTAGCGGGAAATATACCTTTAGTTGGTCTTCATGATTTTATTTCCGTTCTAATCGCTGGACACAATGTTTTGGTTAAACAATCTTCTAATGATATGAAGTTGTTACCAATCCTCGCCAATTATTTAATTGCGTTAGATGCCGAATACAATTCTAAAATTGAATTTACAGAAGGCAGAATGAAAAATTTTGAAGCGGTAATTGCAACCGGAAGCAATAACACTTCCAGATATTTTGAGTATTATTTTGCTAATAAATCGGCGATTATTAGAAAGAATAGAAATTCTGTTGCCGTACTAACTGGCAAGGAAACTACAGAAGAACTTGAAAAATTAGGCCATGATATTTTTCGATATTTTGGGTTGGGTTGTAGAAGTGTTTCAAAACTATACGTTCCAGATAATTACGATTTCGATTCGTTTTATAAAGCAGTGCAAGAACCTTGGTCAGCTTTAATGAATCATGCGAAATATGCCAACAATTACGATTATAATAAGGCGGTATATTTAATGAGCGAATTTAAAATGTTGGACAACGGATTTTTAGTTCTAAAGGAAGATGCTAGCTTCGGCTCCCCTATTGCAACCATATTTTACGAAACGTATTCCAGTAAAGAATCTCTTAAAGCAAGTCTTGAAGAAGACAAGGAAAATTTACAATGCGTAGTTGCAAAGGACCTTTTACCTTCAGAGATCGAATTCGGAAAAACGCAGTATCCAGAATTATGGGATTATGCAGATTCTATAGATACACTTGAATTCCTTCAGAATTTATAAGGATAGCTCTTTCCGAAGCAGCCAATTATAATTTTAATAACATAATTTCACAGGAACTTTTAGCATCTTTGCTACAAACCATATTTTTTTATGAAAAAACACAATTTTAGCGCCGGTCCATGTATACTTCCACAAGAAGTTTTTCAAGAAGCCTCCCAAGCAGTTTTAGATTTTAACAACTCTGGGTTATCTATTTTAGAGATCTCACACAGAAGTAAAGATTTTGTTGCGGTGATGGAAGATGCAAGAAACCTTTCATTGGAATTATTGGGCTTGGAGGGAAAAGGTTATAAAGCTTTATTTCTTCAAGGTGGTGCTAGTTTAGAATTTTTAATGGTTGCTTATAATCTTTTAGAGAAAAAGGCAGCCTATTTAAATACAGGAACATGGTCTAGCAAAGCTATTAAGGAGGCTAAAATGTTTGGGGAAGTTAATGTTGTAGCTTCTTCTGAAGATAAGAACTTCAGCTATATCCCTAAGGGTTTTATGATCCCTACAGATGTAGATTATTTTCATTGTACTAGTAACAATACTATTTATGGTACACAAATGAAAGTTTTTCCTAATACGCCAAAACCGATGGTTTGCGATATGAGTAGCGATATTTTCTCAAGAGTTTTAGATTTTTCTAAGTTCGATCTTATCTATGCAGGGGCGCAAAAGAATATGGGTCCTGCAGGAACAACTTTGGTTATCGTGAAAGAAGATCTGTTAGGAAAAGTGACCAGACAGATCCCTTCTATGTTAGATTATAAAGTACATATAGAAAAAGACAGTATGTACAATACTCCTGCTGTTTACCCTGTATATGTATCTTATCTTACCTTAAAATGGTTAAAGGAACAAGGTGGAATTAAGGCTATTGAAGAAAAGAACGAGAAAAAAGCGGCTTTGCTTTATTCAGAAATAGATATTAATCCTCTGTTTAAAGGCTACACGGCTACAGAAGATCGATCTCTTATGAATGCGACTTTTAACCTGTCTAGCGAATCTTTAAAAGCAGATTTTGATGCGATGTGTAAAGAAGCGGGAATTAATGGATTAAATGGTCATAGAAGTGTTGGTGGATATAGAGCATCTATGTATAACGCCCTGCCTTTAGAGAGCGTTGAAGTTTTGGTAGATGTAATGAGCGAATTAGAAAGAAAAGCATAAAAAATACACCGATTTAGGTAGTTTTTATAAAGTATAAATTAGAATAAAAAACATGAAAGTATTAGCAAACGATGGTGTTTCTCAAAGTGGTGTAAAAGCATTAGAGAAAGCCGGATTTGAAGTGATCACTACTAAAGTTGCTCAAGAGCAACTGGCAAATTTCATAAATGAAGAAAAGGTAAATGTTTTGCTTGTTCGCAGCGCAACCCAAGTTCGAAAAGAATTAATAGATGCATGTCCAAGTTTAAAAGTAATTGGTCGTGGTGGTGTTGGAATGGATAATATAGATGTTTCCTATGCCCGCAGCAAAAAACTACATGTTATAAATACGCCTGCTGCTAGTTCAGGATCTGTGGCAGAGTTAGTGTTTGCTCACCTTTTTGGAGGGGTTCGTTATTTACATGATGCAAATAGAAATATGCCGCTTTCCGGAGATTCTCATTTTAAGGATCTAAAAAAGAATTATTCTGCTGGAATCGAGCTTCGCGGAAAAACCTTGGGAATTATTGGATTAGGAAGAATTGGAAAAGAAGTAGCAAAGATAGCATTGGGTGTTGGCATGAAGGTTATTGCAAGTGACGATCGTGTTGGCGAGGTAGATATCACGCTAAACTTTTATAATGATCAAGTTGTAACCATTCCAATCAAAACAGAACCTGTTTCTGAATTAATAAAGCATTCAGATTTTATAACTATTCACGTTCCTGCTCAGGCGAAAGCAATTTTAGGCAGGAAAGAATTAGAACAGATGAAGGATGGCGTTGGAATTATAAATACGTCCAGAGGTGGATTGGTTAATGAAGATGCTCTTTTAGATGCAATGAAAAAAGGAAAAGTATCCTTTGCTGGATTAGATGTATACGAGCATGAACCAGAACCTGCATTACGAGTTTTAATGAACGAGCGCATTTCTTTAACACCTCATATTGGTGCGGCTACTTTAGAAGCACAAGATAGAATAGGAATAGAACTTGCTGAACAAATTATTGAAATTCTAAAGAAAGAAAAAGTTTAAATTTTTCATCACCTTATTATAAAATTCCTTCTGAAATGTATTTTTCAGAAGGAATTTGTATTTAAAGGAATTGTTAGATTTCTACAAAATATTGTAAATTACCTAGCTGATATTCGCAACTATTTAATTCAGCATTAGTCAAAAAACTGAAGCTTTTATTAAAGTATCCAATTTACAATATACCCTTGGGAACAATCTTTGAGGTAGTTTAAAAAATTAAGAACATGAAAAATTTACTATATATATTATTTGCAGGACTTTTGATTTATGGCTGCGGTACTACTAAAGACAGAGATTTCTCTAAAAAAGACATTACTGCAACCGCAAATGACACTGTAAGAATTGCAAATGATAGTTTAGAATATGAGATCATAATTATAGAACCTGGCTTTAATCTCTTTATTAATAGCATCGCAAAACCACGCGGATTTTACTCTCAATCTTATTTAGAGAATAAAAATAGATTTTTGGTTCAGGAGTACAATAGCAGAGTGAATCAACCTTTTAACTTTAACCGCAATCTTTATATTCAGGAGATCAATTACGATAACAATGTAGATTATGGTTATGAGGTAAATTATATGCTTTATAATTATTTTATATTCTTCTCTAGAGAATATAATCAGCGATTTTCTGTCTCCACCCGAATATAATCCCACATTTTTTTTAATTGACCTGCTAAGTGATATATTTGCAGCATGAATAAATTAAAGGAACGTTGGGGTATCGATTCTAATTTCCAATTAGTAATTATTTTTATTGTTTTTGCAATAACCGGATCTTCTGCCACCAAATTGGCTTCTCCTGTTTGCGAATTCTTCGGAATATATAGAGAAACTTCTCCATGGTATATCTATTGGAGCGTGCGTATTGCTTTAATTTTTCCTATATATCAATTCTTATTGGTTTGTTTTGGATGGCTTTTTGGCCAGTTTCAATTCTTTTGGGCTTTTGAGAAAAAAATGCTTACAAGATTAGGGTTTTCACGTTTTTTAGATCAAAATTAGTTTGAATTTCTTTCAAAAATATGCGCTTTTAGGATTAACAATAGCATTGTTATTTCCTACCATATTTGTGAATAGCCATGTTTTTTCTCATGAATTTAAATTTGGTTGCACCGATCATAGCACGACCCACCTCCACAAAACTGCCGTAGATTGTAAGATCTGTAAATTTCACCCTACTCCTATTGTTGGGGTAGCCTTTTCAGAATTTGAACTTCTTCAGAATACCAAGATCCATTTAGGATTTTTAGACTCCTATTTATTTTTAAGTGATTATCAAAAATTATCTTTTCAGCTAAGAGGTCCACCAACGGCTTAGTTTACTAGTGTTTTTTTATGTCTAGCCTATCTTAAGGCTACTTTATTAATTACTTATTATTTACAAAATGATTAAAACAATTCTAAGCATTTTTCTGCTTACTATCAGTCTATCTACATTTGCACAAACCACTCTTACCGGAAAGGTAATAGATGAAGCCACCGGTGAATCGCTAGCTGGCGCCAACATATATATATCGAAATTAGAAAAAGGAGCCGTTACAGATCTAGATGGTAATTTCCAGTTATTAAATCTTCCGGAAGGCAATCATAATTTGCTGATTTCCTCCTTAGGCTATACTACGAGAACAGAGATTATTTCAATGCCAAATAACTCCGTGCTCACTTTTAAATTAAAAGAATCTGCCATAGAAATGGAAGCCGTTATAGTTTCTACCCCTTTTCACAAATTACAAAGTGAAAATGTAGTTAAGGTAGAACGGGAAACAATGGAAGATCTTAAAAAGACCGGTGCGATTACTTTAGCTGAAGGTATCACTCAAATTGCTGGGGTAGAAAGCGTAACTACTGGTGCCGGAATTGGGAAACCAGTTATTCGAGGGTTAAGCTCCAACAGAGTTTTGGTCTATGCACAAGGAGTGCGTTTAGAAAACCAGCAGTTTGGAGATGAACATGGTTTGGGAGTGAGTTCTAGTGGGGTAGAGAGCGTAGAAGTTATCAAAGGTCCTGCTTCACTTTTATATGGAAGCGATGCCTTAGGAGGGGTTCTATATTTAATTCCTGAAAAATATGCGGAATCAGATAGTACATCTATTGATGCTGGTTTAACTTATCACACTAATTCACTTGGAACTGAAGCTAATCTTGGATTAAAAACTTCTATGACCAATTGGAAATATTTGGTGAGAGGTAATTATGCTGCACACAGTGATTATGAAACCGGAAATAACATTCGAGTGACAAATACTAGATTCGAAGAAAAGGATCTAAAAGCTGGAATAGGTTATCAAGATCAGAAATACCGTGGAGATCTTCGGTACAATTATAACAACACTCACACCGGTATTCCAGAAGAAATTGGGGATCAAACAACTTCAAAAGAAATAATTGCACCATATCAACTATTGGAAAATCATATCTTGAGTTTAAGCAATAAATTATTTCTAAAAAATTCTAGTGTAGATCTAAAAATTGGATATCTTTTTAATGATAGAAAAGAATATGAAGAAATTGAAACCACAATTCCTGCATTAGAAATGCATTTGGAAACGCTAAATTATGATCTTAAATACAACGCTCCGGTTTGGGGTAATTTTGAAACTATAATTGGGTTACAGGGGTTATTCCAAACCAACAAGAATTTTGGAGAGGAACTTTTAATTCCAGATGCATCCATTACAGATGTTGGACTTCTTGCAACGACCCATTATCACTTAGATTGGGTAGATATTCAAGGTGGAATTAGATTCGATTCTAGAAATATTACTACCAGTGCTCATGGAACTCAGGGAGAACAAGATTATTTTGCTCCTATAGAACGTGACTTTTCTAGTTATAACGGCTCTTTAGGATTGAAGATTAATATGTTCAAAAATATTATTACCCGATTAAATCTGGCAACTGGATTTCGAGCTCCAAATTTAGCTGAATTAACTTCCAACGGAACTCATGAAGGAACCAACCGCTACGAGATTGGAAATGCAGATCTGGAAAATGAGCAAAATATACAGTTAGATCTTTCTCTTGAATACAGAAATGAACATTTTGAATTGTTTGGAAACGGATTTTATAACAAGATCAATAAATACATTTTTATTGCTCCAACAGATGGTTTTATTAATGCTGAACCAGTTTTTGTGTATACTCAGGATGATGCTAGATTATATGGTGGTGAAGCTGGAGTTCATATACATCCACATCCAATAGATTGGTTACATCTAGAAAGCAGTTTTGAACTGGTGATTGGAGAGAAAGATAATGGGGATTATTTGCCACTTATTCCCGCAACTTCGTTTACAAATACCTTGAGAATTGAATTTAATTCTGGTAAATATTTAGCTGATAGCTATTCATTTTTAACAGTGAAATCTACCGGATCTCAAACCAAGATAAGCGCTTTTGAAACTAATACCTCTGGATATTCTTTAGTTAATGCAGGATTTGGAAGCACCATTAATTTTGGTAAACTTCCTCTGGAATTAAGAGTTAGCGGAAATAATCTTTTCAATAAAAATTATATTGCACATCTCTCTCGATTAAAGAGCGATGGAATAGCCAACATGGGAAGAAACATTTCCATTGGACTTCAAACAAAATTCTAACCATACAAAAAGCCTCCAAAAGTTAATTTTTGGAGGCTTATTTTTATTATACAATTAAGCTGATTATACCACTTCTGCTTCCATTACAAACTCGCTTTCTTGTGGAGCTTTGTTCCATACAAAAGTGTAAAACCACATTAAAGTAAAAGTTGGAATTACATCAGTAAATGGTAATATCTCTTCTATAAAAACTAATACAGAAGCAATTTTACCTTTTTTACCAGGATACATTTCAGCCATTTTATTTGCTGCGTATGGTGCCCAAACTATATCTAGAAATGGACCCACTAAAGGAATTGCCATAGTTGCCATACCAACAGCATCGTAGATCAATCCTTTTATTAATAACTTATTTTTTAAGAGTTTCATCGGTTTTTGGTTTTATACAATGAATAATGCAAAAAAAATGCCATATTATTTTAGGTCAGAACTTATAAGTTTTAGAAACTCATTTCTGGTCTCTATATTTTTAAACTGTCCTCTAAATCCAGAGGTTGTAGTTACACTGTTTTGTTTCTGAACACCTCTCATCATCATACACATATGCTGCGCTTCAATTACCACAGCAACTCCTTGCGGTTGTAAAGTGTCATTTATACATTCAAGAATATCGTGCGTTAAGCGTTCCTGTACTTGCAATCTTCTTGCAAAAACATCTACAACCCGTGGTATTTTACTTAATCCTACGATCTTCCCATTTGGGATGTATGCAATGTGCGCCTTTCCGAAGAAAGGAAGCATATGGTGTTCACATAAAGAATAAACTTCTATGTCTTTAACTACCACCATTTCTTCATAACTCTCACTAAACATAGCGTCATTCAAAATCTTTACCGGATCTGCAGAATATCCTTGAGTCAAAAATTGCATTGCCTTGGCAGCGCGTTCTGGGGTTTTTAAAATTCCTTCCCGTTCTGGATCTTCCCCTAAGCTTGTAATTATTTCTTTAAAATTATTGGTTAGATCCTCTGTAACCTCTTCATTGTATTCTTCGAAAAATCTGTACATACTATTGGATGGTCTTTTTTAATTTATCTGAAAAAAGTTGTCTCAACTTCTTGATTTTTGGATCTATAATAACTTGGCAATACTGCTGCCCTCTGTGATTGGAATAATATTCCTTGTGCTCTACTTCAGCTTCATAAAAAGCTGAAGCTTCGGTGATTTCAGTAACAATTGGATCTGCAAAAACCTCGTTTGCCTCTAATTGTTTCACTATAGCTTCCGCAGTACTTTTCTGATCTTCAGAATGATAAAAAATAGCACTTCTATAATGCGTCCCTGCATCATATTGTTGTCTATTTAAAGTAGTTGGATCATGAGTGCTAAAGAACATTAATAAAAGTTCTTCATAAGAAACAACGCTTGGGTTAAAATGAATTTCTATAGCTTCGGCATGTCCTGTTCTTCCAGTAGTAATTTCTCTATAAGCAGGGTTTTTAATATTACCTCCAGTAAATCCTGGAATAACGTTGGTAACTCCCTCTACCCTTTCAAAAACGGCTTCGGTGCACCAAAAACATCCTCCGGCTAAAGTTGCAATTTGTTCTGTTGTATTTTCCATATAACTACAAATGTTTAATAAAAATAATTAATTATTGAACAAGATTTAATTTTTAACTATTAATTGGGTTGTGTTGAAAATTTGCTATTTCTTTTGTAACGTTGTAGTTGACTAAATGTCTTACCTGTTACCGTAGAAATAAATATGTTATTTAAAAAAATAATTGTCCTTTTTGTCTGTTTTGCCTTTCCAAAATTACACGCTCAAACCAGTCCGCAGCAAAAAAACGTAAAAAAGACCTATAACACCCGCAGAATATCAGATGTCCCAGTTATAGATGGTGTTTTAGACGATGCAGTTTGGAATTCCATCCCGGAAGCAACAGATTTTGTTATGGTCCAACCAGGAGATGGAACGCCTAGTAGAGCAACACATCCCACCAAAGTAAAACTAGCCTATGATGATGAAGCTATTTATGTAGCTGCATATATGATAGATAATGAACCTAATCGCATATTAAGACAGTTTACCCAACGGGATAATATTGAGCAATCTGACTTTTTTCTGATAGATATTAACACCTATAATGATGGTGAAAATCAGACCCGATTTGTGGTAACCTCGGCTGGAGCCATTGCAGATGCTAAGATGACCGGTAATAATGAAGATTATAGTTATAATGTGGTTTGGGAAGCAGAAACGTTTTTTGATGAAAATGGCTGGTATGCTGAAATTAAAATCCCATACGCCGCCCTTCGCTTTCCAAAAAAGGAAGAACAATTATGGAGTATTCAATTCTTGCGAAGCATTTTGCATTTAAATGAAATTTACACTTGGAACTATATAGATAAATCTATTGGTAAGGATTCCCAGTACAACGGACTTTTAACCGGAATTAAAAATATAGATCCTCCAGTACGTTTAAGTTTTTATCCCTATGCTTCTGCGGAAGTAGATCATTATCAGAATAATACTCAAAGCAATTTTAGTGCTGGTTTAGATTTTAAATATGGAATTTCTGATGCTTTTACTTTAGATGCCACTTTAATTCCAGATTTTGGACAAACTGCTTTCGATAGAGTTGAATTAAATCTAGGTCCGTTCGAGCAGGCATTTGGAGAAAATAGAGCATTTTTCACTGAAGGAACCGAGCTTTTTACGAAAGGAAATTTATTCTACTCGAGAAGAATTGGCGATACGCCTTTAGGTTTTAACAATGCACAATCTCAATTATTAGACAATGAAATACTTGTAGAAAATCCAGACAAAGCAGATCTTTTAAATGCGATAAAGATCTCTGGACGGACAGATAATGGTTTAGGTATTGGTTTTTTTAATGCTTTTACCAAGGAAACCAGCGCAATAATTGGTGATACGTTAACAGGCTTGAACAGACGATTGATTACAGAACCTTTTGCTAATTATAATATTTTTGTGTTGGATCAGCAATACAACCAGAATTCTTCAATAACTCTTATTAATACAAATGTTACCAGAAATGGACACGCAAGAGATGGAAACGTAACAGGATTTTTATTCGATATTAATAACAAGAAAAATTCCTTCAACTATTCTGGTCAGGCAAAAATGAGTAACGTAAATAAGCCTTCTCAAAACATTACAGGATTTGCTTCAGAATTAGATATTTATAGAACAAAGGGAAATTTTAGATATGGTTTCTCTCATGATTTTGCCAATGAAACTTACGACATTAATGATCTTGGATTAAACTTCACCAATAATTATAACAACTTTGGAGTTGAAACTACCTACCAGATCTTTGAACCAACTAAAACCTTAAACACATTTAGTATTCGTCTGTTTGCAGATCAGCAACGCAGATACAATCCTAATATAGAAACCGCTTCTGGAATTGGAGTTAATTTTTTCGCTATTAATTTGGAGCGATTTGCCTTCGGAAGTTTTGTTAAGTACAATACTGCTTCAAAAGATTTTTTTGAAGCGAGAAGAGCGGGGAAATATGTCAATTATCCAGCAAATGGTGTAATGGATGCATTTATTTCTACAGATTACAGAAAGAAATTCGCGCTAGATCTTAGTGGGAATTATAGAACTTTCTTCAATTCTGATCAAGAAAGCTACTCCATCAACCTTAATCCTCGATTTAGATTTAGTGACCAATTTTCTATGATCTATAGCATTAACTACGCTACCACTATTAACAGAAATAGTTTTGTTGCATTAGAACCGAGAAAAGAGATCTTTGGAGTTAGAGATGTTAAAAGTGTAGAAAATTCTATTACAGCAAGCTATAACTTCACTACAAAGCAAGCGGTTAATTTAAACTTTAGAAATTTTTGGTCAATTGCAGATTTTAAGGATAATAAATACAGTTCCTTATTAGATAATGGCGACCTGTCCCCGATGGATTATCCAATTACTGAAGACAATGATCCTAATGCTAATTTTAATATTTGGAACTTTGATCTAAGTTATAGATGGCAATTTGCTCCCGGAAGTGAAGCAATCTTATTATATAGAAATTCTATTTTTAACTTTGATACCAAGAGTGAAATACAATTTAGCGAAAGTTTACAAAATTTATTTCAGCAGGATTTACGCCAGAACTTATCTTTGCGACTTGTTTATTATATAGATTACAATATCGCAAAGAATATTTTTAAAAGCTAAAAGGGCTTTGCTTTCAGTTAAAAACAATATGTTTAGATTTTAAGACTATGATATACGCCAATAACATACATAAATATTACGGAGATCTTCATGTTCTTAAAGGCGTGAATTTACATATTGCAAAAAGTGAAATTGTATCTATTGTTGGGGCTTCTGGTGCGGGTAAAACCACTTTGCTGCATATTTTGGGAACACTAGATCAGCCAGATAAGAAACCAGATAGCAGCTTAAAAGTGAATGATACCGATATCTATTCACAGAATTCTAAAATGCTATCTAAGTTTAGAAATGAACAAGTCGGCTTTATCTTTCAATTCCATCAACTCTTACCAGAATTTACAGCATTAGAAAATATTTGCATTCCCGCATTTATAAAAGGAACTTCAAAGACCGATGCAGAAAAGCGGGCTTTTGAGTTATTAGAATTTTTGAATCTTTCCAAAAGAGCTGATCACAAACCTTCAGAATTAAGTGGTGGAGAGCAACAGCGTATTGCGGTAGCCAGATCTTTAATAAACAACCCGGCAGTTATTTATGCCGATGAACCATCAGGAAATTTAGACAGTGAATCTGCAGAAAATTTACATAAGCTATTCTTTCAGCTAAGGGAAGAATTTCACCAAACCTTTGTTATAGTTACGCATAATGAAGAATTGGCCAATATGGCAGATAGAAAACTTACCATGGTAGATGGAGAAATTGTTTCTGGAGAATAATTGCTTTAAAACTTTTCAAAAACGCCTAATCCGAATAAAGCAAAATCATATTTAACGGGATCTTCTTTATCTAAAGCTCGAAGAGAAGTGTCTAATTCTAAAACTGCCTTTGCATCGTTTTGTTTTCTGGTTAAAAGTCCGAGTTTCCTAGCAACATTTCCAGAGTGAACATCTAGTGGACACGACAGTAACGCCGGAGAAATATCTTTCCAGATTCCAAAATCCACTCCGGTGGTATCTTTACGCACCATCCATCTTAGAAACATATTTATTCTTTTAGCCGCAGAACCTCGCGCAGGATCACTCACATGTTTCTGGGTTCTAGAAAAATGTTCTATCTCAAAAAAAACCTGTTTAAATTCTGAGATCTGCATTTGTAACGAAGCGGCTTCATTTGTAGGAACAAAAACGTTTTCCATACCTCCATGTTCTGTATATATATGCTTTAAACTTTTTATAAAAGATCTAAAATCTAATCCGTTAAAAGTTCTATGTACAAATTCATCTAAGGAATCCAACTGATCTTCAGTATGCTCCATTACAAAATCGAATGGAGAATTACCTAGGAGCTCCATCATTTTTGAAGCATTGTTAATGATGCTTTTCCTATTTCCCCAAGCAATAGTTGCAGCTAAAAAGCCTGCTATTTCAATGTCTTCCTTTAAACTGAATCTATGTGGAATACTTATGGGATCACTTTCAATAAAACTGGGTTGGTTATAAAGTAAAACTTTGCAATCTAAAAATTCTTTTAATTCTAATGGTGACAAGGAAATGATTTTTGAAGTTAAAAAGCAAAGATAAGCCATCTACATTAGATGATTTTTTCAAATTTATTTTGATTTATAACAGCTTATATATCAAAATATTAAAATAAATAATAGTTTTTTTGTAGGAAAGATTCTCCATCTAAATTTTAAGTGGCATCGTTTTTGAATTATTAACATAATTTTAAATATATTTAATAATTAAATTACTTAAAGCGAATTTCTGAAGAAGTTTGTGGATTAAGGATATAAGAGTTTAAAAAATAATATGATCAAACCACTTAAGCCTAAAAACGAGCGTCTAAGAATTGCATCCTTAAATGAACTTAAATTATTAGATTCCCAGCCAGAGATTAATTATGATAATATAGCTAAATTGGCATCCTATATATGCGATACCCCAGTATCTCTAATAACCTTAATTTCTGAAGATAGACAATGGTTTAAAGCAAAAATTGGCACCGAGCTCTGTGAAAACCAAAGAGATCTTTCTTTTTGCGCCCATGCCATCCTAAATCCGCATGATTTAATGGAAGTGCAGGATACGCTATTAGATCCAAGATTTGTCGATAATCCGCTTGTTACTTCAGATCTTGCAATACGTTTCTATGCAGGTGTTTCTATATTATCTAAAGATGGCCATCCAATAGGAACATTATGTGTTTTGGATACTACGCCTAATTCTCTTAATGATAAACAGAAGAGTGCGCTTAAATCTTTAGGTACTCAAATTGAAGGCCTTTTTGAGTTTCGCAGGCAAAATTTAGCTTTAGAGAAAGTACAAAATGAATTAAATATTAAAAACAACTTATTAAAAGAATTTGCAGGTACAGTTTCTCATGATATGAAAATGCCTTTGGCCAATATGATTATTACCTCCGATCTTTTAAAAGTGAAATACGGCAAATTACTAGATGAAACAGGAAATAATTATCTCACTTATTTAAAACAATCTTCATTTAGATTGAGTAATTATATTACCGATATTCTTAATCATTACGAAAGCGATACACTGTTAACTTCTCATACAGAAGAGTTTGATTCTCAAGAAATCCTTGAGCAAATTATAGATCTGCTGAATATTAAATTTGATTGCGAAATTAATTTACCTGAAAATAATTTGATGGTAAGTTGCAATAGAGCGGCATTTCAACAGATCTTCTTCAATCTTATTGGGAATAGTTTAAAATACAATAATAGGGACAAGATCATAATTGATATTACTGCGGAAGAAAGAGATGGTTTCTATCATTTCTCTGTTGCAGATAATGGAATTGGTATTCCAGAGAATAAGCAAGAAGCGATTTTCGAACTTTTTACCATTGTTGAAGAATCAGACCGAAGCGGAAATCGAGGAAATGGAATTGGTCTTTCTACTGTGCAAAAACTAGTTCATAAATTAGGTGGTGAAATTTCGGTAGATTCTGAAGTAAATGAAGGAACAACGTTCTATTTTTCTATAAAACGTGCGCATTAGATAAAATATCCTTGATGCACAGTTAACTAGCTGCAAAAAATTTCATATTATTGAGTAAGCAATACTTAACTGTTGAAAAACAGCATTTAATATGGAGCATAAAACAGCTTTTGATGAAAAATTAAGGCAAAATGTCTTATCAGATTATCATATATCTAAAACCGACTCCAATGACGATTTCGACCAGCTCACTCAATTAGCTGCTACAATTTGTCGTACTCCAACTTCTTTTATAAGCATTATAGATAAAACTAATGTCTGGTTTAAATCTAAAAATGGGATAGATGTAAATGAAGTTTCCAGAAAAAATGCCTTTGCACAACTAACTTTAGAATCTGGGGATAGTATCTATTGTTCAAATTATAAAGATCATCCAGAAAATTTTGCTGATATAGAAAATTATTATGGGAACAGCTTTAAATTTTATTGCGGTGTTCCTTTAGTTAATGATCATGGATACACCATTGGGGTTTTAAGTGTTTTAGATATACGCGAAAGGCAACTCAAAAAATATCAGGTAGACGGTTTAAAAGCATTGGCAAACCAATGCATGAAATTGTTCGAGTTTTCTAAACAGAATAGAAAATATCGAGTAATGCAAACCAAACTTAGGCAGAAATACCAGGAATTAGAGAAATTTGCGAGTGTAGTTTCTCACGATATTAAATCTCCTTTGGCTAATATAATATCTCTTACAGAGTTGATTAAAGCTGAAAATCAGGGGAAATTTGATGAAGATACCAATCAGTATATAGATTATTTAAACGAATCTTCTTATTCCCTAAGAAGTTATGTAGATGGGATCTTGAGTTTTTATAGAAGCGAGCACATTCTAGAGAAAGATTATGAAAATGTAGATCTTCATAATTTACTTAGCGGAATTGCCCATTTATATGATGTTAATAATGATGTAGAAATCGTTTATCCTGAAACGGTAATGTTACATCATGTAAATAAAGCC
Organism: uncultured Antarcticibacterium sp.; assembly: GCA_964636585.1. GTDB lineage: Bacteria > Bacteroidota > Bacteroidia > Flavobacteriales > Flavobacteriaceae > Gillisia. Next base: position 4,726 of record CAZWSP010000038.1, on the reverse strand, counting down.
GCTCTTACACAGGTTTTTTTGAATCTAGTGAGCAATGCGCTTAAATATAATAGCAAAGATCACAGAAAGATCACAATAACTTTTAAACAAACCGAATCTTTATACCATTTCGCGGTGATAGATAATGGAGATGGTTTTAGTGAAGAAAATTCCGCAAAGATCTTTGAGCTGTTTACAACCTTAGATACTAACGACAGAGATGGAAATCCTGGAAGCGGAATTGGACTGGCAACGGTTAAAAAGTTAATCACCAGCATGGGTGGAACCATTAAAGTAAGTTCTGTTCCCGGTGAAGGAAGTAATTTCCAGTTTACTATTAAAAGAGTTTAAAGTAGCCAGGCACATTTATTAAAAGGCTATTTTATATATTTGATAAACATTCAAATATTCATGCAGTTTTACCATCCAGAAGTACTTTACGCGCTTGCACTGCTGATTATCCCAATACTTGTTCACTTATTTCAGCTTAGAAGATTTCAGAAGGAATATTTTACCAACGTAAAATTTCTTAAGAAAATTAGCCTTCAGACTCGAAAAAGCTCGAGGATTAAAAAATGGCTAATTCTATCCACTAGACTATTGGCATTGGCTTGTATTATTTTGGCTTTTGCGCAACCCTATATTCCTTCAGAAAAATCCGACTCATCTCCTATAGAAACTGTTATTTATCTAGACAATTCCTATAGCATGCAGGCGCTAGGAAAGAAAGGCAGACTATTGGAACGAAGTATTCAGGAATTGTTAGAAAGCGAATTAATCACAAAGAATAGCCGGCTATTTACTAATTCAGAAGAATACAGAAATCTTACAAAAGAAGACCTTCAGAATATAACCTATACTGGAGCGCAACTAGATCTTAAATCTATACTTTTAAAGGCTAATACCTTATTTTCTGCGGATACTGCGGTAAACAGAAAATTGCTCATAATTTCAGATCTTCAACAAAGAAATTCTCAGGAGATTATTAAAGATTCAACTTCCTCAGCAATTTATGTTTATAAACAAACTTCAGAAAGAAAGGAAAATTTAAAGATTGATACTGCTTATATAACACAAGAGGCTATCGATTCTAAATCACTTCTAGTTGAAGTTAGCAATACTGGAAATACAGTTCAAACCACTCCAGTATCTGTTTATAACGATGAGCAACTTATAGGAAAATCTAGCGCTACTCTGGAACCGAACACTGCTACTTTATTAAATTTCCCTTTAAATGAAGCTATAATTAAAAAAGGAAAAATCTTAATAGAAGACAGCGATTTAGAATATGACAATACGCTCTACTTCTCTTTAAATCCCGTAGCTCCTATAAGAGTTAGTAGCATAAATCAAGAAACTACTGCGTTTTTAGAGAGAATCTTTACAGCTCCGGAATTTGAATATACAAGCATGCCAGCCTCGGCTATAAATTATACCAGCTTAAATAGCGCCAATGTTATTGTGATTAACGAGATACAGGAAATTTCTAGCGTTTTAACTACCACTCTTTTAAAATTAGCTTCAGAAAACAGAACCATCATTCTTATTCCTTCAATCAACAATTTTAATAATTCATTTAAATCACTAGCTAAAAATTTAGGCTTTTCCGGAATAGATTCTATTTCTGCACAGGAAAAATTTATAACAAATATTAAATTTCAGCATCCATTGTATAAAGGCGTATTTGAAAAGCAAGTTCAAAATTTTGAATATCCCAAGGTTCAAAGAAGCTATTCTATCAACACGAATTCAAATGCTATTTTAGAATTTGAGGATAGAACTGCATTTTTAATTCAGTCTAAAAACACCTATTTATTCACTGGAGCTTTAAACAGAAGCAATTCTAACTTTTTACAATCGCCACTTGTGGTTCCAACCTTTTATAAAATGGCGGTTTCGAACATGAGCCCTCCCCTATTATATCATTATATCGCTTCAGAAAATAAGATGAGGTTTCCCATTGCTTTAAAAAATGATGAAATAGCAAGTATTAGTTTGGAAGAATTCAGCTTTATTCCGCAACAACGGAACTATGATGCAAGCGTAGAAATTACTACCGATGAACTTCCAGATTTTCCGGGAAGTTTCACAGTAACCGGAGATGAAGCTAACACTTTTGGACTGAGTTATAATGTAAATAGAGCTGAAAGCGATCTTGAATACTTAGAACTTTCAGACATTAATAATGTTCAGAATGTAGATGATCTTGGCGATTTTTTTAATTCTGAAGGCTATCATACCAAAAGCAATACTTTTTGGAAATGGTTTGTTACTTTTGCACTGTTATTTTTACTTATAGAAACACTACTCTTAAAATATTTTAAATGAAGGTACTTCTTAAAGCTGCCAGAATAATTGATCCAGAATCTAAATACCATTTAAAAAAGGTAGATATTTTAATTGAAGAGGGAATAATTAAAAAAATAGCAACTTCTATTGAATCTATAAAAGAAGTTAAAGAGATAAAACTTAAAAATCTTCATGTTTCTAAAGGCTGGTTCGATAGTAGTGTAAGCTTTGGAGAGCCTGGCTTTGAAGAGCGGGAAACTATAAAAAATGGTCTTAATGCTGCTGCAAAAAGCGGTTTCACTCAAATAGCTTTAAACCCAAACACCAATCCTGTAATAGATAATAACGGCGCAATTACTTCTTTGCTTTCTAAAGCCCAAGCTAATGCCGTTCAAGTATTTCCTATAGGTGCGTTAACTTGCAGATCTGAAGGAAAGGATCTTGCAGAATTGTTCGATATGCACCAAGCAGGCGCCATTGCTTTTGGCGACTATAAAAAGGCAATATCGCATCCTAATTTGCTGAAGCTTGCTTTGCTTTATGCACAAAATTTTGATGGATTAGTGCAATCTTTTCCTCAAGACGATCTTATTGCTGGCCATGGCTTGGTAAATGAACATGAAAGCAGCACTTCTCTAGGTTTAACTGGAATTCCTTCTTTAGCTGAAGAGCTTCAGTTAATTAGAGATCTCTATATTTTAGAATATACCGGTGGAAAGTTACATATTCCCACTATTTCAACAGAAAAAGCGGTAAAACTGATAAGAGAAGCTAAGAAAAAAGGTTTAGATGTAAGTTGTAGTGTCGCTATTCATAATTTGATCTTTACAGATAAGGAACTTTCCGAATTTGATACACGCTATAAAGTATTACCTCCTTTGCGCACCAAAAAAGATTCGAAAGCACTTATAAAAGGAATTCAGGATGGAACGATAGATTTTGTAACATCAGATCATACGCCAATAGATCTTGAACATAAGAAGATAGAATTCGAACATGCACTTTTTGGGACTATAGGTCTAGAATCTGCTTTCGGAGCTTTATCTACACTTTTTGAACCAGTTGAAACTATTGGATTGCTTACCAAAGGCAGACACCGATTTGGTATTACTGAAATTAAATTGGAGGAAGGCAGCCTTGCAAATCTAACTTTATTCGATCCTGAAGCTAAAAGCAACTTTACTAAGGAGAATATTTCATCAACTTCGAAGAATAGCATGTTCCTTAACACCGAACTAAAAGGAAAGGTTTTTGGAATAATTAATAATAACACTGCAGTAATTTCTGAAGTATAGTTTAATCTCTACTTTTGTAGATCATCAATCAATTAAAATTATTATCATGGATACAACTTCAGAAAATGGAAAAGGCGCAGCCATTGTTGCTTACTTAACCATTATTGGAACGATCATAGCTTATTTTATGAATAACGACTCTAAAAACACTTTTGCGAGTTTTCATATAAGACAAGCGCTTGGAATACATATCACCTATTTTTTACTTGGAGCCTTCGTAAGTATTTTTAATAGCTGGATGGTTACTTATTCTTTCTGGATATTTATTTTCATCCTTTGGGGTTATGGTTTGCTTACTGCAATCCAAGGAGAACAAAAAGAAGTTCCACTTTTAGGAGTTCAATTTCAAAAATGGTTTAGCACTGTAAATTAATTATGACAACAATACCCCTTTCTTTAACGCACTTAGTAAGACCTTCTTCCATAACTTCAGGAAATGCTCCAACATTAATCATGTTACATGGTTATGGAAGTGATGAGAATGATCTTTTTTCCTTTGCTACAGAATTGCCGAAAGAATTATTAATAATTTCAGCAAAAGCACCTTATCCACTGCAACCTTATGGAAACGCCTGGTATGCGATAAATTTTGATGCTGTTCAAGGAAAATGGAGTGATAATGAGCAAGCAATTGAATCTAGAGAAGCGATTGCTAATTTTATAGATGAAGTTATTGCCAACTATCCCGTAGATAAGGATAACATTACGTTATTAGGTTTTAGTCAAGGAACTATTTTGAGTTACTCTGTTGCCTTGAGCTATCCTGAAAAGATTAAAAATGTGATCGCGCTAAGCGGATATATTAATACTGATATTTTAAAATCGGGATATGAAGAAAATGATTTCTCCAATCTTTCGGTTTATGCTTCACATGGAAGTCAGGATCAGGTAATTCCTGTAAGTTGGGCTAGACAAGCTCCAGATAAACTGAAGGAATTAGAAATAGAACACAGCTATTCTGAATTTCCAGTTGGTCATGGCGTAGCCCCTCAAAACTTTCAAGAACTTAAAAATTGGATCCTTAAAAAGATCTAATCTTTAGGATACAAGAAAGATTGTTCGGTATTTAAAATTAGATTCTTATTCTCATCTAACTGATAAGAAATAAGAATTTCACCCCAATAAGTACCATCGGTAAAGTCGGCAATGATCCATTTGTGGTT
>CAZWSP010000037.1:0-24825 GCA_964636585.1 uncultured Antarcticibacterium sp. | reverse complement strand
AATCTTCTTTGGTAGATGAACTGGTAAGAAGATTTTTGATCGATTTTCCAGAGAAAACTATCGGAATCGTATCTGTAGATCCATCTAAACGTAAAACAGGAGGAGCCCTTTTAGGAGATAGAATTAGAATGAACGCTATTAATAATGAACGTGTGTATATGCGTTCTTTGGCAACAAGACAGTCTAATTTGGCTTTATCTAAATATGTTGCTGAAGCTGTTGAAGTTCTAAAAGCAGCAAATTTCGATCTTATTATTTTAGAAACTTCAGGGATCGGGCAATCAGATACCGAGATCTTAGAACATTCTGATGCTTCATTATATGTTATGACACCAGAGTTTGGAGCAGCAACGCAACTGGAGAAGATAGATATGCTGGATTTTGCAGATCTAGTTGCTATAAACAAATTCGATAAACGAGGTGCTTTAGATGCACTTCGTGATGTAAAAAAACAATATCAGCGTAATCATGGCTTATGGCATGACGATCCTGAAACGCTTCCTGTATATGGAACTATTGCTTCTCAGTTCAACGATCCTGGAATGAATACGCTTTACAGAAAGTTGATGAATAAGGTAGATGAAAAAACGGAAGCTGCGCTTTCTTCAACTTTTCACATTAACGAAGATAAGAGTGAAAAGATCTATGTGATCCCTCCAAGTAGGGTTCGATATCTTTCAGAAATTTCTGAGAATAACAGAAAATACGATGAAACCGCTGGCACTCAGCAAGAAGTAGCACAAAAGCTTTATGGAATTTATAAAACTATAGGTTCTGTAGCTAACGTCGCTTCGAACGAAGCAGAGAAGTCATTTCTTGATAAACACGGTGTAGATTCAGAAGAGATTCTGAAACAAGTTCAGAATGACGAAAAGAATCAGGATTTCTTAAAACTTCTTATTGCTGAATTTGATAGAGTAAAAATGGATCTTGATCCTTACAACTGGGAAATAATCACTGGTTGGGACGAAAAAGTGAATAAATACAAAGAACCTGTTTATTCTTTTAAAGTTAGAGACAAGGAAATTAAAATAGAAACGCATACCGAATCTTTATCTCATACTCAAATTCCAAAGATTTCCTTGCCAAAATATCAAGCTTGGGGAGATATCTTAAAATGGTGTTTACAGGAAAATGTTCCCGGAGAGTTTCCATATACTGCAGGACTTTATCCTTTTAAAAGAGCTGGAGAAGATCCTAGCAGAATGTTTGCCGGAGAAGGTGGACCGGAAAGAACCAACAGACGTTTTCACTATGTAAGTGCAGGCTTGCCGGCGAAGTGACTTTCTACAGCTTTCGATTCTGTTACACTTTATGGGAATGATCCAGACCTTAGACCAGATATCTACGGAAAAATTGGAAATGCTGGGGTTTCAATTTGTTGTTTAGACGATGCTAAGAAATTATATTCTGGTTTCGATTTGGCAGATGCAATGACTTCTGTGAGTATGACCATTAATGGTCCCGCTCCTATGTTATTAGGATTTTTCATGAATGCAGCCATCGATCAGCAGTGTGAAAAATACATTGTAGAAAATGAGCTTCAGGATGAAGTTGAGGAAAAGATCAAGAAAATTTATAAGGATAAAAAAATAGATCGTCCAGCATATCAAGGTCAGCTTCCGGAAGGAAATAACGGGTTGGGATTACTATTATTAGGTGTTACCGGAGATTTGGTGCTTCCTGCCGATGTTTATGCTAAGATCAAAAAAGAAACTTTGAATACGGTTCGTGGAACTGTTCAGGCAGATATCTTAAAAGAAGATCAGGCGCAAAACACGTGTATCTTCTCTACAGAATATGCCTTGAGATTGATGGGTGATGTTCAGGAATATTTTATTGAAGAGCAGGTAAGAAACTTTTATTCTGTTTCAATTTCAGGATATCACATTGCTGAAGCAGGCGCAAACCCGGTAACACAGTTGGCTTTAACTTTAGCTAACGGATTTACCTATGTAGAGTATTACTTAAGCCGTGGAATGGATATCAATAAATTTGGTCCAAACCTATCGTTCTTTTTCTCTAACGGTGTAGATCCGGAATATGCGGTGATTGGTAGAGTTGCAAGAAAGATCTGGGCAAAGGCTTTGAAGTATAAATACGGAGCTAACCCAAGAGCGCAAATGTTGAAATATCACATTCAGACCTCAGGACGCTCACTTCATGCACAGGAAATAGATTTCAACGATATTAGAACTACGCTTCAGGCGCTGTATGCGATTTACGACAATTGTAATTCCCTACACACCAATGCCTACGATGAAGCCATTACAACGCCTACAGAGGCTTCAGTAAGAAGAGCAATGGCCATCCAGTTGATCATCAATAAAGAATTAGGACTTACCAAAAATGAAAACCCAATTCAGGGAGCTTTCATTATAGAAGAACTTACAGATCTAGTTGAAGAAGCCGTTCTTTTAGAATTCGATAGAATTACAGAAAGAGGAGGGGTTCTTGGAGCGATGGAAACCATGTACCAACGTAGTAAGATACAGGAAGAAAGTTTGTATTACGAGACTTTGAAGCATAATGGTGAATTCCCGATTATTGGAGTGAATACTTTCTTAAGTTCTACTGGTTCTCCAACGGTTACTCCGGGAGAAGTTATTAGAGCTACAGAAGAAGAAAAGCAATACCAGATAACCACCTTAAAAAACCTTCATAAAGCCTTTGGAGAAGAATCTGCAAAAGCCTTGGAGCTTATCCAAGAAGCCGCTATTAAAAATGAGAATTTATTTGAAGTTTTAATGGATGCTACAAAGGTTTGTAGTTTAGGTCAGATCACTTCAGCAATGTTCGAAGTAGGAGGACAGTATAGAAGAAATATGTAAGCAGAGAGCCATCTTTCCGGCAAAAGCTGGAAAGATGTGCGAATCGCTTATCCCGCTGAACCTTGTGAAAGCGGGATCTATTTAATTGCGAATACTTTTTTCAAGAAAGCTATGCAAATTGCTTATCCCGATTTCATATCGATATTGGGGTCTTTAATAACAGAAATCAAAAAATCCCAATTCTTTCGAGTTGGGATTTTTTTTGATTTTTATTTTGAAGGATTTTATAAAGTCAGTTTCCAGGTGCGCTGTAGTTTTCTGAATTTTTTAAGTTCGAATCTTAATATTCTAAGGAATTCTCTTCCGTTGCTATTAGAAAGTTCCAGTCGCTCACAATTCTTATAAAGCATGTTGGTAAGTCGAGTAACTGAAGCTGCATATTTATGTTTTTCTTCAGAAAAAGGCTCGCTTTCTGCTCTTAGAATATTTGGAACTAAAGAAATGGATTGCTGAATAATGTCTCCGGTGAAATAAATACATCTATCTTCAGATCCATTGGCTTGTAAACCAGAAAGATCCTGAACTAAATAATTGGAGATATGTCTTGAAATATGCAAAATCTCAATCGCCTTGCGATATACAGGAGAATAATCATAATCAGATCCAGACATAGAATTCATATAACTCGTAATTTTTAAACTTTCATAAAATTAATGAGATCTCGGCTAATCATTCTTTCGATTTTAAAGTAAAACACTAACTTAGCTTTAATATTATTCCATTTAATAGTTAAAAATTTTAAATATAATGATAGACGCTCTTAACTGGCAAATCTTAGATTGCCTTCAGAAAAATGCCAGACAATCTTTTGCGGAAATTGGAAGAAAAGTGGGTCTCACTTCTCCTGCTGTTGCAGAGAGAGTAAAAAAAATGGAAGACAGCGGAATAATCAAAGGTTACAAAGCTCAGGTTTCTTATCACAAAACCGGCCATCAATTAAAAGCAGTGATCACGCTTCGAGCGTTTATGGGAAGATTAAAACCCTTTTTGGAAAAAGTAAAGGAATTCAAGGAAGTGATAAATTGCTATAGAATCACCGGAAATGAAAATATTATCATGGAAGTTGTGCTATACGATCAATCCCACTTGGAAGAATTCATAGATAAATTGATCACTTATGGCGAAACCAAAACACATATCATTCTATCTAATGTAGTCGAGCATGGGCCTGTAAAAAGAAGAGGATCCATTACTTAGTTCCGCTGACTAAATACATCATAGATCCGCCTGCGGCGTGATATTGTTCGCGTTGTAAAGCGCCCATTACATGATCATCTTTTCGCGCATATTTTTCCTGATATTCAAAATAAAAGGACATATACTGTTCTCCAGCGGCACTAAAAAAATCGATATCTTTTTGAGTTTTAGATTTCCAAGAGCTTCCGCTCATCCACTGTTTCAAAGTTGCAACTTGTTCTTTTGTGCTATAAGGTGGATACATGGCAATTGCTTTGTCAGACAATCTTACTTCAATATTATTCATATCTGCCATTGCAAACATTCCAGGTAATAGATCTCCCAAAGAATTATCACCCTGCCCCATATTCTTCTTCCCTTTTTCTATGATCAATCTATATTTGATGTGATCTAAGGTTTCGTCTATGGAATCATTTTTAGTAAGCGAGGTTTTCGTGAGACTTTGCACAATATTATTCGGTTCCACGCAAAGTAAAGTTCCGCCTGGTTTGAGTACACGTTTCATTTCCTCTAAGGCTTGCTGAGGTTTAGGAACGTGGATAAGTACAGTTTGGCAAGTTACCAGATCGAATGTATTATCATCGAAAGGTAATTGCTGTGCATTCCCTTTAGCTAAAGTGAAGGGATTTTGGGAAGTTTTAAAAATTTTCTCCAATTCTTCATTTTTGGAATACCAGCGTTCGTCACTATCTACCGCAGTAATTTCTGCGTGAGCAGAAAGAAAGGGCGCCAGGATTCTAGTCCAGTGCCCTTGTCCGCAGCCTACATCTAACATAGATGCATGCTTATATAATTCTAATCTCTTTGCTGTAAGTTCTATAAATGAAGGATTCCACCAGAAATCTCGGTAGTCTCCAAAATAACTTTCAGAATGGCCTTTATTTTCTTTTTGATCGTCCAAAATTGTTCCTGTTAGATGAATTTCCTCCAGATGCCTTTTTAGGATTAGCATTTCCGTTCCTAGAAGGTCTACGTTGTTGAGGTTTTTTCTCCGGAATTTCAAAGTATTCCATTGGATAAGGATGTTCCTCTATTACCGGAATTTGCTGGTCTATTAACTTCTGAATATCTTTTAAATAGGCTTTTTCCTCATAATCACAAAAAGAGATCGCTTTTCCACTAGCTCCAGCTCTTCCTGTGCGTCCTATTCTATGTACGTAAGTTTCAGCAATATTTGGGATCTCAAAGTTTATTACCAAAGCAAGATCATCTATATCTATTCCTCTAGCTGCAATATCTGTAGCAACCAGAACCCTAGTTGTTTTATCTTTAAAATTCTTCAATGCTTTCTGACGAGCATTTTGAGTTTTATTTCCGTGGATAGCTTCCGCTTTAATTCCAATTTTAATAAGGTCTTTCACCACTTTATTAGCGCCGTGTTTTGTTCTTGTGAACACAAGCACTCTGTCTGCTTCAGAAGTTTGCAAAAGATCGATCAATAAGTTTTTCTTATTCGTTTTATCTATAAGATAAACTTCTTGTCCAATTCTATCTGCAGTTGAAGAAACCGGAGTTACCGAAACTTCTAAAGGATTGTTTAAAATGCTATTTGCAAGATCTATAATAGAATCTGGCATGGTGGCAGAGAAGAACAAAGTTTGTCTTTTAGCTGGAATTTTCTTGATCACTTTTTTTACATCGTGAACAAATCCCATATCTAGCATTCTATCTGCTTCATCTAAAGTAAAGATCTCGATATTAGCAAGAGATATAAATCCTTGATCCATTAAGTCTAATAATCTTCCTGGGGTGGCTACCAAAATATCTACCCCATTTCTTAGTGCTTTGGTTTGGGAATTCTGATTCACTCCGCCAAAGATCACTAAATGTTTTAGATCACTAAATTGCCCATATTCAGTTAGGCTTTCACCAATCTGAATAGCTAATTCACGGGTTGGAGTTAGGATAAGACTTTTTATAGTTGTTTTGCGACCTTCGTGGTTGAATTTGCTGTTTAATAGTTGAATTGTTGGAATGGAGAACGCTGCGGTTTTTCCGGTTCCTGTTTGTGCACAACCTAAGATGTCTCTACCTTTTAAAATAGCAGGGATAGATTGAGCTTGAATTGGGGTTGGAGTAGTATATCCTACTTTTTGAACCGCCTTATATAAGGGTTCAGTTAATTGTAAATCGTTAAATGTCATTTCTGAATTATAATGCTGCCCAGTATTAATAATTTGGACAAGCTATGTGTAAAATGTTGCTTAAACGGAGAAGGTAGCAACCTGCGGCAAATGTAATGCTTTATTTTTAATAAAATTTTTTCCTGTTAATTTCCCTTAAATAGCACTGATCTTGAGCTATTTGAAATTTGACTGATGTTTTATTTTTAGTTAAAAAAATACCAATTGTAATTTCGTTAATAATTGTACGACAACTAGTGAGCTATCTTTGATAAAAAATAAAGGCACTATGAAAAACTATACTATACATTTCCTTATAATGACTGTTGTAACTGGAATCATTGGATTTACGGGAATGAATTTCTTCGGAATTGAAGTGATAAGAGTGTTATTCTTAATCTTTGCAGATTTATTTATTGTAGCACTTATATCTAAAACTTTTTTCTCTGATACCGATGTTGTTCGTTTACAACGTGTTAAGAAATAAGATTTTTACGATCACCCTACAAATTGAGATTAGACCACAGCAATGTGGTCTTTTTTTATTGGTATAATTCTATTAATTTAGAAGTATGAAAATTAAAACCTCCTGCCTTTTTTTAGGATTATTTCTTTTATTCATTTCAACTACTCTTTCTGCTCAAAACCTTACCTTAAGAAAGGGAGCAGTAAAAGATAGTATTCCAGTAAGCGACAGTATTTCTGAAAGTTTTGCCATGTATCTTCCACAAGATTATACTTCAGATAAAAAATGGCCTATAGTTTTTGTTTTCGATCCAGATGGGAAAGGGATCAGCGCGGCTAGGTTGTTTATGCGGGCATCAGAAGAGCATGGATTTCTTATAGCTTCTTCTAACAATATCTCCAGAACAGATTCTCTTGTGGCTAATCTAGAAAAAGCTACCCGTCTCTTCAATAATGTAATAGCAACTTTTCCTATAGATGATAAGGCGATCTACGTTGCAGGACTAGACGCAGGTGCAATGGTTGCAAGTGCCATGCCTGCCATTAATTCTGCTTTAGATGGGGTTTTAGTTGTCGGTGATATTTGGGTTAATAGTGACTACTTCATTAAAAATACAACCAAACAAACTTTTATTGGTTTTGCCAATTATAAAAGCAATGCCAAAAATGAGTTCAGAGGAAATTTCAGGCTTTTAAATTCTCTTAAATATCCATCCTATTATTATGTCTTCGATGGCAATAAAACTTGGCCTAACTCTAATCTAATAAACCATGCAATGGGTGGTTTTAAGCTTCAGAATATGCTGAATGGAGGTGTGGTTCAAGATCCAGAAGTTATCAATAGATTATTTGCAGAAGAGTTGGAAACAGCAGAAAGCATGTACAGAAAAATGGACTTTTACAAGGCCTTCGAGATGTTAGATGTTATGCAGGCAAAGTATAAATATTTCGATAAAAAAAGTGAGATAAAAGATTTACAAAGAACAATTAGAAAAGAAAAAGGCTATAAGAAACAACGCTCACAATTTTACGCTGCTGAAATTTTAGAACGAGAATTGAGAGAGGAATATGGCTTCTTATTAAGGGAAGATTTTACATATTTCGATTTTCAGAATCTAGGATGGTGGTCTCAAAAAATGATAGAAATTGAAGAGCTTAAAAAAAGTGATAACATTGCTGAAGCCGAAATGGGAAGTAGATTGGAAGATTTCTTGCAAATACAGGCACATGAAGGTTATAAATATGTGATTTCTCAAAAAGAGGCCACTATAGATCAGAAAATATTTTCGGCTATACTTACAACCATCTTGGATAAAAAGGATCCTGAAGCTTATTTCTCCATAATCTCTTTAAGTGCACAAGATGGCGATTATTATACGGCAACACTTTACTTGGAAGACCTATTGAAAACTGGATATGACGATTTGGAAGCGCTGTATGATATTCCGGGAACTTTAGATCTGAAACTAAGTCCTGAGTATAATGAGTTGATTAAAAAGTATTTGGGAGAATCTAAATATTACAATATTCCTAACTAAAATTATGCGGTTGCTGAAGCTTCTTTTTTAAGCAGAAATAAAAGATAGATCAAGAGAGCGCAGGCAACAACTGCCAAAAAGATCATCACATCCCAAGTGATCACGTATCCAAATTTACTTATTAGTTGCATCCCGGAATTGTGCCCAAAGATATGACTCATGGAAAAGGCAATGCTATAAAGCGCCATATAAGAGCCCTGCTTTCCTCGATCTGCTCTGGTTAATGCAAAGGTGTTTGAAAATGGAAAAGCGATCATTTCCCCGATGGTAAGAAAGATCATTCCTATTATTAGTACCCCGATCCATCCTGTGACATTCACCGCTACAAAACTTAATCCCACTAATACAGTTCCGGTGATTACGTGATGAATGGCACTCGCTTTTTTAGTTTCCAGATATTTAATTAAGGGCATTTCCAATAAGAAGATAAGAAACCCATTCATACCTAATAATAGTCCTATCTCAAGTTCGGTTAAACCATGTTGCTGCGCATAAAATAATGGCATGGTAGAAAAATACTGAAGGAATATGAAACCGAATAACACCATGGCAACTATAAATACCAAATAAGGATAATCTTTTAAAACTCCCTGCGGATTTAAATTGATGTCTCGAACTTGTTCTATAGATTTTTTTGGATGTAGTAATTTCAGGAGCAGAATTCCAGCCATTAAACAAGTAATTCCGTCTACCCAAAATAATCCGCTATAGCCCGCACTGGCAATAATAATTCCACCTAAAGCCGGCCCAGCAGAAAAACCTAGGTTAATGGCAAGTCTTATTAAGGTGACAGAACGTGTTCTATTTTGGGGTTTACTGTATGCGCTAATTGCAACAAATACTGCTGGTCTAAAAACATCTGCAGCCATCATCACTAAAAAGATTCCTATGCAAATTCCCCAAAAGGAATTCGGAAATTGAAGCAGAACAAAAAGCACTGAAGATATAAGTAAACTTCCGGCCATGGTTTTGTAATGCCCAATTGCATCTACTAATTTTCCACCCAACCACGATCCAGAAACCGAACCTAATCCGAAAAAAGTTAAGATCCAGCCCACTTCTTCTAAAGAAAATCCTTTGCTTTTTGTAAGGTATAGAGACAAGAAGGGGATTACCATAGTTCCCGCTCTATTTATAAAAGTAATAAGCGCCAATAACCAAACTTCCCGTCGTAAATCGCTGAAAGAATCTATATAGGAACGGTAAATTTTTTGAAACATGAAGATTGGTTATGCTTCAAAATTACTTAAAATTTTTAATTGAAATTTCATTAAAAGTGTAGGTGGGCAATATTTTACTTCTAACCATTTTCTAAGATCTTAAATTGATTTACTAGTAGAGAAGAATTCAATTATAAAATCTATTTTTGACATTGTACAGTCATCAAATTAGCTTCAATATAAATTCAACATGAAAAACCTCTTAATTATATTCCTTCTGTTCATTAGCTTCTGTTCTGTTCAAGCGCAGAATTCAAAAAAAGTTGAAGCTATCAAGGAGTTTCAGAAAACCTTAAATACTGAATTTGCAAATCCTGAAGAATCACCTTTAACTGAACAAGACTTGAAGAAGTTTAAAGAATTAACTTTCTATGAGATTGATACAAATTACGTAATTGAAGCAGAATTTGTTAGAACGCCATCTGAATCTCCGTTCGCCATGCCAACAACTACAGATAGAACTCCTATCTATGTTAAATATGGCGAAGCCTATTTCAAGCTAAAAGGGAAATCTTATAAACTAAATATTTATCAAAGTCAGGATCTAAGTACCAATCCAGAATATTTGGATTATTTATTTATTCCTTTTACAGATGAGAGTAACGGAAACGGAAGTTATCCCGGTGGAAGATATATAGACTTTAAGATCCCTACATCTAATAAGATCACCTTAGATTTTAATAAAGCTTATAATCCATACTGTGCATATAGCGGGAGATATTCCTGCCCAATTCCACCAGCAGAAAATAACTTGAAAGTAGCTATTCCCGTGGGTGTTAGGTATGCGAAAAAATAGGGATTAAACCAGTTTAGAAAGATATAGCCCAACAAATATAGCTGCAAATCCGGCCAATAAACTCCCAAAGGTGTAAAGTGCAAAATTTGTATAATCTCCAGATCTTAAAAAGGCTTGATTTTCAAAAGCGAAAGTAGAAAAAGTGGTAAATCCACCGCAAAATCCAGTTGCAAGAAACAATACCATATTGTTGGAGAGCGCCCCAGATTTTAGGGAAATACCTAATATTAATCCTAAGAGTAAACTCCCAATCACATTCACAGTGAAAGTGCCAATAGGCATAAAAAGCTCCGATTTATTTAGCATTCTGGAGATCAAAAAGCGTAAAGCGCTTCCCAATCCACCTCCAAGAAATACCATAACTAAAGCCTTCATGCAGTTTGTATTGTAAGTTATAAAGTGGAAGTAGCTTCAGTTTCTGCTTCAATCTGTTCGGGATCTAAAAGCGGAATATAGATCTCTGTAACCCAACTAGCAGGATTTGGGGATTCTTCAGGTCTTATTACATAAACTTCAAAAGCAGGAGCATCTGTAGCAACAGGCAAATTGTTTTCTTCAGCATATTTATATGCTTTCTCCCAAGCCTGTTTCAAATATTTATGGTCACCTTTTAAAGTGGTTTTAATCACTTTTTGAACAGGCATCATTCCGTTAAGCACTGAACTTTCTGTTGGGGTAATAACTAAACTTGGTGTAAATATTCCAGCAGAATAGATGGCTGAATTATTTAGCTCATCCCATTGATTATATAGTATAAATGGTTTCCCCATTGCAGGAATATTATTTTGTTCCATATATAAGCTAACATCTACAAACATTTGCTGCATTTTGGTTTGTATTTGTGAGATCTTGGTAGCAGTAGTAGCATACATATAAAAGCCTCCTCCATGAGTAGTAACTCCATCTACATTTATGGCATATTCATCCATTTTCTCGATGGTTACTTTTTTAAGTTTCTCCAATCCTTCAATAAACATTGGATTAACCATTTCAGTAAAGCTTTGGTCCATGAATGTGAAAGCTAGTTTTTCCATGAAATCTTGCTCTCCAATTATTCCCCAAGTAACTTTTGTTCCTTCTTCAACTTCTTCAAAAGTCCAGTATCCATTACTTTTAGATTCACCATAAGAAGATTTAAAAACCAAGATCTGATCTATTTTAGAATTAGGAATTACTTTAGTATTTCTTAGAGAACCATCTCCCAATTTTTCACTTTTCCAAGAGTAACTTGCGCCTTTTCCTGAAGTATTTTCAGAATAATTAATGATAATATCATCTGCATCGTCCCTCCAAGGGCCCCATTGTTCCCAGTTTTTAAAATTGTTCACTTCATTAAAAACAACCGGAACCGGTGCATTGATAATTGCCGATTCTTCTACCTGATAATTTCCATCTTTGGTGGCTACATAAATAGCTCCCGCAATAATCACGATAAGTAATAAAAAGAATAAATATTTTAAAATTTTCATTTAAAATCGGTGTTTTTATAGTTCAGAATGCTAATATAGTTAAATAACAACATGCTAATTACTACATTTGTAGGAAAATTAAACAGAAACATATGAAAGTTAAATTCATTTTGTCATTAATATTAATGACTACTTTATTGTTCTCTTGCAAGGATGACAACAAGGAAAAAGAGGTTGCTGTAGAAGAAACTTCAACTGAACAAGAGTTCGATTATAAAGTTGAAGAATTTGCAGATATTAAAGTGTTGAGATATCAAATCCCCGGATTCGAAGACTTAACCTTAAAAGAACAAAAACTGGTTTATTATTTAACTCAAGCAGGTTTGAGTGGTCGTGATATCATGTGGGACCAGAACTATAGATACAATCTAGAAATTAGAGATGCTTTAGAAAATATTTACGCAAATTACAGCGGAGATAAAGAGGCACAAGATTGGAAATCTTTCGAAACTTATATGAAAAGAGTTTGGTTCTCTAACGGGATCCACCACCATTATTCTAACGATAAGATAAAGCCTGAATTCAGCAAAGAATATTTCGACACGCTTTTAGCTGATACCAAAACAGAACTTACTGGAGAACCTTACGAAGTGATCTTTAATGACAAAGATGCTAAGAAAGTTAACTTAGATCCTACTAAAGGATTGTTGGAAGGTTCTGCTATTAATTTTTATGGTCCAGATGTAACTGCAGCAGAAGCTGAAGCTTTTTATAAAAAGAAAACGTCTCCTAATAAAGACAAGCCACTTTCTTACGGATTGAATTCTACTTTAGTTAAGGAGAATGGAAAATTGGTTGAAAAAGTTTGGAAAAGCGGCGGATTATATGGTGAGGCGATAGACCAGATCATTATGTGGTTAGAAAAGGCAAAAACTGTTGCTGAAAATGATGCGCAAGGAAATGCATTAGGATTGCTTATAAAATATTACCAAACTGGAGACCTTCAAACTTGGGACGATTATAACGTGGCTTGGGTTGAAGCTACCGAAGGAAATATAGATTACATCAACAGTTTTATTGAAGTATATAATGATCCTTTAGGATACAGAGGTTCTTACGAAAGTATTATCCAGATAAAAGATTTTGAAATGTCTAAAAAAATGAAAGTTTTAGAAGACAATGTACAGTGGTTCGAGGATAATTCTCCTCTTATGCCAGAGCATAAAAAGAAATCTGTAGTTGGGGTTACATACAAAACGGTGATTGTAGCTGGTGAAGCTGGAGATGCTTCTCCAAGTACTCCAATTGGAGTGAACTTGCCAAATGCAAACTGGATTAGAGCTGCTCATGGGAGTAAATCTGTTTCTTTAGGAAATATCATTGAAGCTTATGATAATGCCGGAAGTTCTGGAGTTTTGCAAGAGTTTGCAAATGATGAAGAAGAAATTAAGTTAGAAGAAGAGTACGGTAAAAATGCAGATAAACTGCATACCGCGCTTCATGAAGTAGTTGGTCACGCATCTGGACAATTAAATCCAGGAGTTGGAGAAACTAAAGAAACCTTGAAGAACTATGCTTCTACAATGGAAGAAGGAAGAGCAGATCTTGTTGGTCTTTATTATTTAATGGATCCAAAAATTCAGGAATTAGGCTTAACAAACGATTGGCAAAAAACCGGAAAGGCTGCGTATGATGGGTACATCAGAAACGGTTTAATGACTCAGTTAAGAAGACTAAACATTGGTGACAATGTAGAAGAAGCTCATATGCGTAATAGACAATGGGTAAGTGCTTGGGTTTTCGAAAAAGGTAAAGAAGAAGGAGTTATAGAGAAAGTAACTAGAGATGGAAAAACCTATTTCGACATTAAGAATTACGAGCGTTTACGTGAGTTGTTTGGGGAGTTATTAAAAGAATCTCAGCGTATTAAATCTGAAGGTGATTTTGAAGCTGCTAAGAATTTGGTAGAAAACTACGGAGTGAAAGTAGATCAGGAAATTCATAAAGAAGTTTTAGATAGAAATGCTCAGTTTAAATCTCCTCCATATTCTGGATTTGTAAATCCTGTATTGGTTCCAGAGATGGATGACAATAATGAGATTAAAGCGATCAAGGTTACACAGCCTAAAGATTTCTCATCTCAAATGATGGATTATACTAAGAACTATCACTTTTTGAAAAAGGATAAAAAAGTAGCTGAACCTGTAAAGTAAACTTCAGAAACACATATTAAAAAGCCTCGGTAAATTTAATTTATCGAGGCTTTTTTTATGGATAATAAATTTGGATCAATCCTTCAGAAATGCTTTGATCACAAATAACAAACCAATAAAAACAAGAAAGCCGAGTAAGATGTATAAACTCCCTTTGTGATATTTTTTATGGATGGCGATATCTTTTCTATAGCTGAAGATTATTACTACTACAAACGAGAGAAAAAATATTGCAGCAAAAATCCATTGTCCGGTACTAAACATTTTTGTTATTTTAGGGCAAAGTTAACTTTTTTAAAAACGCTATCTAAATGAAAAGAAGAATTGAGGCCGTAAAAGAATTCCATACCGCTTTTGGATTGGGAATGAATGAGAAACCAATTGCAGATCTTGGGGAAGCTAAGAATATGCTTCGCTTTAATTTAATGAAAGAGGAGAATGAAGAATATCTAGAAGCAGCTAATAATAACGATCTTACTGAAGTTGCAGATGCACTAGGTGATATGTTATATATTTTATGCGGAACCATAATAGAGCATGGGATGCAACATAAAATTGAAGAGGTTTTTGAAGAAATTCAGCGAAGTAATATGAGTAAGCTCGGTGAGAATGGAAAACCGATTTATAGAGAAGATGGGAAAGTTTTAAAAGGACCAAACTATTTTAAGCCGGAGATCAAAAGAATTTTGGATGAGTAATTTATCAATTACAGTTCTACCTAAATTTATTTCAGATGAACTCAAATAAAAAAGCCTTGAATGTTTTCAAGGCTTTTATTATTATGTAAAATGGTGTGATCTATTCCACCAAGTGTCTCCAGCCAAATTTATCTTCAGCTAGGTTGTATTGTATCTTCATTAACTTATCCTTAAAGAAAGTTGCGTAAGATTCAGTTAATTTAGGTAATTCATGTTTCTCACCTTGGTATCCAAATCCAGAAATTGGGTTTATCACAGCGGCTGTTCCGGTTCCAAAAATCTCTTTTAGTGTTCCATCTTTAGCAGCTTGTACTATTTCCTTTACTGGAACTTTACGTTCTTCAACAGAAATATTATATTCCTTAGCCAAGGTCATTAAGCTCTTTCTGGTAATACCATCAAGAATTCTATCGTTGGTAGGAGAAGTGATCAAAGTATCATTTATACGGAAGAAAATATTCATAGTTCCTGCTTCTTCCAAAAACTCATGGGAATTTGCATCTGTCCAGATGATTTGTTGGTATCCTTCTTCTTTGGCAAGATTTGTTGGATAAAATTGTGCTCCGTAGTTTCCTGCGGCTTTTGCAAAACCTACTCCACCATCTGCGGCTCTACTATAGCTTTCAGAAAATTTCACTCGTACTTCACCGTTATAATAGGATTTAGCAGGAGAGCAAATGATCATGAATTTATAAGTAGTTCCCGGAGATGCTAATACGCCAGGTTCGGTAGCAATTACAAATGGTCTTATGTATAGAGAGTTTCCAAAACCTTTCTTGATCCAATCTTTTTCTATTTTCAATAAAGCTTCTAATGCATTAAAGAAATACTCTTCTGGAAATTCTGGAATGGCAAGTCTTTTTGCCGACTTATTAATTCTTTTGAAGTTTTCATCAGGTCTAAACATCCAGATCTTATCCTCGTCGTCTTTAAAGGCTTTCATTCCTTCAAAAACCGCCTGTCCGTAGTGAAAAACCTTTGCTGAAGGTTCCAAAGAAATAGGACCATAAGGAACTATTTTAGGAGATTGCCATTGCCCATCTTCAAAATCACAAGTCATCATATGATCTGTAAAAGTGTGCCCGAATTTCAAATTTTCAAAATCAATTGAAGCAATTTTAGAGGAAGGGGCTCTTACTACATCGATATCGATGGTTGCATTGTTTTTCATTACATTCTGTTTTAGAATGCAAATTTACCGAAATTAAAACAAAATCAAAGTTGGATTTGGTTATTTATTAACAACTGCTGTAATATTTATAAAAATCTTATCTAAAAATTATTGATTTCTAAAAAAAGAGTTAAAATTTATGCTATATCTATATAAAACAGCCAAAATATTGAAAATCAGTTATTTCTGTTCTTTTTAATGAGGTTTCAAATAAAATTCCAGGTTTAATTAAAAAGCAAATAGCTATTAAAATGTGAGTTTAATATGGGATTATAATCCCAACTTCAATTATTGCAGTAATTTTACCAATCAATATAAAATTTGTGAAAAGAGAGATCATGATAACAGGGGATGGGTCTTCTACCATCCATATTCCAGAGTGGAATGAGCAATACCATTCCAAGCATGGGGCGCTGCAAGAAGCAAAACACGTATTTATAAAAACGGGCTTACTTCCTTATATAGAAAACCACCATCCATCCAAGGTAAGTATTTTGGAAATTGGATTTGGTACGGGCCTTAATGCATTAGTTACTTGGGAAGCTACATTGGCTAAAGACTTCAGCATAGATTACACTGGTGTGGAAGCCTATCCTGTAGAAATAGAAGAAGTGGAAAAGCTAAATTTTGCAGCTGTTGTTGAAAATTCGGAATCTTCAAATTTCTTTGAAGCAATTCATGCATCACAGTGGGAAGAGACAGTAGAAATTACAGAAGCATTCATTCTTACTAAGCAAAAAAAGTTTTTTCAGGATATAGAAGATCAGGAATTGTATGATCTAATCTATTTTGATGCTTTTGGTGCTAGAGTTCAACCGGAGCTATGGTCTGTAGAAATTTTTAAGAAAATGTTTAATGCGCTAAAAACAAATGGGGTATTGGTGACATATGCCGCAAAAGGCAGTGTTAGAAGGGCAATGCTTGAGGTTGGCTTTGGGGTAGAACGCCTTCCTGGACCTCCAGGAAAGCGGGAAATGTTAAGAGCGACAAAAATTATATAATTAATGTTGTTAAAGCTAGTGAAATAGTTAGCTGAGACGGAATGCTAGGGGTATCTTGCTAATAAAAAAATGCGAGTCTTAATTACAGGTGCTACCGGTTTAGTAGGTTCAAATATTTCTAAAAAATGTTTAGCCAAGGGTTATGAGGTTAATTATCTAACCACAGATCGTGAAAAGGTCAAGCAGAAGGATAATTATAAAGGCTTCTTTTGGGATCCTAAGAACAATGTAATAGATGATGAATGTTTAAATAAAGTTGACGTAATAATTCATCTTGCAGGCGCAAGTATAGCTAAGCGTTGGACAAGCAGTTATAAAGAAGAAATTATAGAGAGTAGGGTGGATACTGCAAATTTGTTGTTTAATAGGCTTAAAGCCACCAATCAATCAATTTCACAATTTATTTCAGCCAGTGCAATTGGGATCTATCCTAGTTCTTTCCAAAATCTTTATAAAGAAGATGATCAGCGGATAGACGATTCTTTTCTCGCTGAAGTTGTGGAGAAATGGGAAGCTGCAGCAGATCAGTTTAAAGATGCTCAAACAAAAGTGGCAAAAGTTCGTACGGGTTTAGTTCTTGCTGAAAAAGGTGGGGCCTTGCAAAAAATGAAAGAACCTGCAGATCTTAATCTTGGAGCCGGCTTTGGAACAGGAAAGCAATGGCAATCTTGGATACATATAGAAGATCTTGCTAATATGTATCTTTATATATTAGAGAACTCTTTAGATGGTATTTATAATGGTGTTGCACCAAATCCAGTAACTAATAATGAATTAACCGAATGCATAGCTAAGCAGCTGGATAAGAAAGTTTGGTTGCCTAATGTTCCGGCAATTGCTTTAAAAGTAGCCCTAGGAGATATGGCAACTGTTGTACTCTCTAGCCAGTTAGTAAGCTCAGATAAAATTGAAGACACCGGCTTTGAATTTATATATAAGAATCTAAATAAGGCTTTGGAAAACCTATTATAATAAAAAAGAGGCTACAATTTGTAGCCTCTTTTTTTATACTTAAAGAATGATGAATTAAGCTTTTTTCGCTTTCAAATCAATTTCTAATTCGATCTCATCATTAATAAACTTATCTCCTAATCCGTCAAAAACAGATTTTGAACCATAGTTCACATTCCATTTAGTACGGTCTATTGTAAATTTCTCACTTGTAATTTCGATAGAATCATCACTCATATCAATAGTTACTGGAAACTCAACATTTTGAGTTACTTCTTTCAAAGTAAGATTTCCTTGCATCATTGTTTTTCCATCTTTTTCAGTTACACCAGTAACTTCAAATTTAGCTGTTGGGTATTTAGTTACGTTAAAGAAATCTCCTTCTTTACCTTCAACTGTTCCCATAAGGTGCTTTTCAAGACTTAATTTATCGTCTCCTTCAAGATCGGTAACTAGTAAAGAATTCATGTCTATTACAAAAGTTCCGCTTTCAATTACGCTATCGTTAGCCATGAAAGTTCCTTCAGTTAATTTAATAGTTCCTGTATGAGTTCCGGTTGGTTTTTCACCTTTCCAGTTAATTACAGATCCTGTAGTATCTACTTTAAAAGTAGCAGCTTCAGCTGTAGCATTTGCAACATCTTGCGCTTCTGCAGTTTGAGCTTCGTTATTATCATTCTTACATGCAACAGTTGCTAATCCAATAGCAGCAATTGTGAAAATGTTCAATACAACTTTTTTCATATAAATATATATTTTTTAATGAAGCGCGAAAATACTATTCTCTTCAATACTAGCTTCACAATTTATTATTAATTTTTTTCTGATGACATTTTGACATTTTATTAGGATTGGCAGAAAATTTGACCTTTCAGTGGAAACAAATTTGCGCAACAATGAATAAACAGAACGATAATAATTATAGCGAACATAACAACGAATTTAATAACGAATCTGCAAAAGACCAATTGGAAGAGCTTCTAGATGAAGCTATTGAAGAGGTTGAAGGATCAGAAGAAGGAGAAGAAGCATCGGAAACCGATGTGTTGAAAGCAGATCTTGAAAAGGAAAAAGATAAATTTTTAAGGCTTTTTGCTGAATTCGAAAATTTTAAAAGACGAACCTCAAAGGAGCGATTGGAATTATTCAAGACCGCTAATCAGGAAGTTATGTCAGCTATGCTTCCGGTATTAGACGATTTTGACAGAGCAATGAATGAAATTAGAAAAGCAAAAGACAAGAATTTATTGAAGGGTGTAGAGCTTATTCATAATAAATTCCAAGATATTTTGCTTAATAAAGGGTTAGAGCCAATGAATGTGAAATCTGGAGATACTTTTGATGCAGATATTCATGAAGCGATTACTCAAATTCCAGCGCCTTCAGACAAATTAAAAGGTAAAATTGTAGATGTAATAGAACGCGGATACAAGTTGGGAGAGAAAATTATTCGCTTTCCTAAAGTAGTGACAGGGAAATAAGAGTAGTACAAGTCATTACTAAAAATTACAAAATCACAAAATGAAACAGGATTTTTACGAAACATTAGGTATAAGCAAGAGTGCAACTAAAGCTGAAATTAAAAAAGCTTATCGAAAGAAAGCTATAGAATTTCACCCGGATAAAAACCCCGGAGATGCGCATGCAGAGGAGATGTTTAAAAAAGCAGCAGAAGCTTATGAAATATTAAGCAATGATGATAAGCGTGCTAAATACGACAGATTTGGTCACCAAGCATTCGAAGGTGGCTTTGGCGGAGGTGGTGCCGGTGGTATGAATATGGACGACATATTTAGCCAATTTGGTGACATCTTTGGAAATGGCGGTTTTGGCGGCGGCGGAGGTTTCTCTGGTTTTGGAGGCTTTGGCGGTGGCGGTGGTCAGCGTAGAGTTAAAGGAAGCAATCTTAGAATTAGAGTTAGTTTAACTCTGGAGGAAATTGCTAATGGTACCGAGAAAAAGATAAAAGTAAAACGAAAGATCCAAGCAGAAGGAACTACGTATAAAACATGTTCTACTTGTAATGGTTCTGGGCAAGTTACCAGAATTACCAATACAATTCTAGGAAGAATGCAAACGGCTTCTCCCTGTACAACTTGTGGTGGCGCTGGACAAATTATAGATCAGAAACCTGCAGATGCAGATGCACAAGGTTTAAAAGTGAAAGAAGAAACTGTAACTATTAAAATTCCGGCAGGAGTAGAAGATGGAATGCAGTTAAAAGTAACCGGAAAAGGAAACGAAGCTCCTGGAAATGGAGTTCCTGGAGATCTTTTAGTAGCTATTGAAGAAAAAACACATGAAACTCTTCAGAGAGAAGGAGATAATTTGCATTATGATCTTTATATAAGTTATTCTGAAGCGGTTCTTGGTGCAAGTAGAGAAATAGATACCGTATCTGGAAAGGTGCGTATTAAAATAGATGAAGGTGTACAGTCTGGAAAGATCTTACGTCTTCGTGGAAAAGGAATTTCTAATATTAATGGGTATGGAAAAGGAGATCTTTTAGTACATGTAAATGTATGGACACCAAAAACCCTTAATAAGGAACAACGTGAGTTTTTCGAAAAGATGAGTACCGATGAAAACTTCCAACCAAATCCAGAAAAAAGCGATAAATCATTTTTCGAAAAAGTAAAAGATATGTTCTCTTAAGAAAACATTAAGAAAATTTTTATATATTTGAGAATCACTATATTATTTAGTGATAATTTTTCTTTTTCATAGCAATTTTTTTCCCGTCCTTAATTCATTTTAAGGATGGGTTTTTGTTTTAAGAAGGTTTGGCATTTACAAGGCTTAATAAAATCTTCTTAATGTAAAAGGGATTCTAGGCTATTTCGATATATTTACGGTATAATAGACTTTTATGGATAATCTTCTAGTTGCAGAGAATATTTGCAAACAATTTGGAAATTTCACTGCACTAAACAATGTTTCTATCAATATTCCACGAGAAAGCATTTTTGGTTTATTAGGACCAAATGGTGCAGGAAAAACCACTTTTATAAGAATAATCAACCAGATTACTATGCCAGACAGCGGGATAGTATATTTAGATGGAAAACCTTTGCATGCCAACGATGTTGGACATATAGGTTACCTTCCAGAAGAACGCGGACTTTATAAATCTATGAAAGTGGGGGAGCAGGCACTTTATCTTGCAAGACTTAAAGGTTTAACAAAAGCTGAAGCTAAAGAACGTTTAGATTATTGGTTTACTAAGCTAGATATCACTCACTGGTGGGATAAAAAAATCCAAGAGCTTTCTAAGGGAATGGCTCAAAAAGTACAGTTTGTTATTACCGTGCTTCACCAACCCAAGTTATTGATCTTTGATGAACCTTTTAGCGGGTTTGATCCCGTGAATGCCGATCTTATTAAAAATGAGATCCTTCAACTTCGTGACGAAGGAGCTACTATTTTATTTTCTACCCATAGAATGGAAAGCGTGGAAGAACTTTGTGATTATATGGCCTTGATCCATGAATCTAATAAGTTGTTAGACGGGAAAGTTTCAGATATAAAAAGGTCACACAAGACAAATACCTTTGAAGTTGGAATTAATCCTTTTGATGAAGGACAATTATTGGCAGAACTCAATCAAAATTTCAACGTTGATAAAGCGAAATTTAAGTCACATTCAGATGATCTTAAATTGAAAATTCAAATAAAACCAAACGAATCTCCTAACGATCTGTTGCAATATTTAATTACTAAAGCACGAGTGAATCATTTTGTAGAAGTGATTCCTTCTGTAAATGACATCTTCATTAAAACCGTTACAAAGAATGAATAATCTAGGACTTATCATACAGAGAGAGTATCTGGCAAGGGTAAGAAATAAGACCTTTATTGTAATGACATTTTTAAGTCCGCTAATATTGGTGGGAATGTTTTCTCTAATCGCCTATCTAAGTATGCTTAACAATAGTGAAAAGCATGTGATTGCGGTAAAGGATGATAGCGGATTATTTCAAGGCGAATTTCAGAATAAAGATGAAATAGACTTTGTAGATGTTTCTGCCATTTCTTTGGAAGACGCAAAGCTCTTAGTTGAGGAAAAGGATTATTATGGAGTGATCTATATTCCAGATACTCAAGATAACCTTCAGCTTGCAAAATCTATAAAATTCTTCGGAAAGGAAGCGCCAAGTATAGGATTGCTTCAGGGAATAGAACGCACTATTTCAGAAAATCTCACCACCAGAGAATTAATTGCTCGAGGAGTAGATATCACAAAAATAGAATCGGCTGAAGCTAAGGTGAATATTCAGATAGAGAACTTTCAAGGAGAACGCACTTCAAAAATGTCCAGTTATATAAAAATGATTTTTGGTGGAGCCGCCGGGTATCTTTTAATGATGTTTATTATCATCTACGGAAACATGGTGATGCGAAGCGTTATTGAGGAAAAGACCAATAGAATTATCGAGATCATCATTTCATCGGTTAAACCAATCCAGCTGATGTTAGGTAAAATAATGGGAACTTCCCTAGCAGGGATCACGCAGTTCACGATCTGGGTAATTTTAGGAACTGTACTCTTATTTATAGCTTCGTCCATGACCGGATTAAATATGATGGAATCTCAACCGCAAATAGAGAATTTAGATCAGGTAACCAACGGTGAGATGCAGCAATTAATTATAGATATCACCAATCTGCCTATCGGCACGCTAATAATTTCATTTCTGGTTTATTTTATTGGAGGCTATTTTCTGTATAGTGCGATATATGCAGCGATTGGAGCAGCAGTAGATTCAGAAACAGATACTCAGCAGTTCATGTTTCCAATTATCTTACCGCTAATGTTAGGAATTTATGTCGGATTTTTCTCGGTGATAGAAAATCCTCATGGCACAGTTTCTACCATTTTTTCTATGATCCCACTAACATCACCTATTGTAATGTTAATGAGAATACCATTTGGCGTTCCATGGTATGAATTGGCGATTTCTATTATATTATTATTTGTTACCAACGCTGGAGTAGTTTGGCTTGCAGCAAAGATTTACCGCGTTGGAATTCTTATGTATGGTAAAAAACCTACCTATAAGGAATTATATAAATGGATTAAATATTAATACATGCAGGGCAAGGTAGAAAAGGTGAAAGATGTAATAGAACAAGATGTCTGGGGACTTATCCAGGATTTCCTGAACATCACTATATATCCTTTATCCGGTAATGATCCTAATGGAATGCATATAACGGTGGGTTCATTATTACTAGTTATTTTCGCCTTTCTTATAACAACTGTTGCGCTTAGGCTAATACGCGGATTTCTGACTAGAAAATTGGAGGAAAATGATAAACTGAAGTTTATTAGTGTCTTCAAGTTTATCAAATATCTTGTATATGTAATTGTAATAATAATCACTTTAAGTTCTACTGGAGTTAATATTACGGTGCTTTTAACCGCATCTGCAGCTTTATTTGTAGGTCTTGGACTTGCCTTACAGGAACTTTTTCAGGACATTATTGGAGGGCTTTTTATAATTGTAGATAAATCTCTTTTGGTAGGAGATATTGTAGAGATGGATGGGAGAGTAGGGAGAGTTATAGATATAAAGTTAAGAACTACAAGAGTGCTTACCCGAGATGATAAAGTGATGATCATCCCGAATCATAAATTTATAAGTGAGATCCTTTTTAATTATACTCAGAATCATAGATCTACTAGAGAATTTGTAAAAGTTGGGGTGGCTTACGGAAGCGATACCGAAAAAGTGCAGGCAATTTTATTAGAATGTGCCAGAGAGCAAACAGGAATAGTTAAGAAACCAGAGCCTTTTGTGTTATTTGAAGATTTTGGAGATTCTTCGCTGGTATTTTCGCTTCATTTCTTTGTTACAGATAGTTTTGTAGATCCAAAAATTAAAAGTCAGTTACGTTTTAAAATAGATGCCAAATTCAGATTAAATAACATTACCATTCCATTCCCACAACGAGATGTGCACATGATCTATCCTGCAAATTTTCCTAACAACCCTTCTAACAATGAAAAAACTTCTTAAAGTTGTATTGTTTTTTTGCGTTTTTGTAATTACTACAAACGTTGTTGGTCAAACCGATCTTGCCAGGATAGAATACACAAACTTTCCACAGTCAAGCTCAGATAATTCATTTAGTAGGTTTAAAACATTTTTTAAACTTCCTATAGAACTGAATGATAAAGGTGCGTATCTGGTTCCTGGAATACAATATCAAAATGCAAATCTTCAGTATAAGGATGAAGCGCCATTTCCAAAAGGGCAATTAGAACATTTTCAATCTTATGCTTTTAGTTTAGGCTATACCTTCGAGATGAATGAAGATTGGAGATTTGGAGCTGAAGTTGAATTGGATGCAACTTCTAACTTTGCAACCAATAAATTAATGGGGGAAGATATAGAATATACAGCCGGCGTTTATTTCATAAAGTCTAAAAGCAATGCAGATAGTATAAGATCATGGAGATTGATCTTAGGGTCTCGTTATTCTACCGCTTCAAGTATTAGATTTCCATTACCAATTGTAAACTATTTTAAACAGTATAGCGAACAATGGTCTTATACATTAGGTGTTCCTAAAACTAACTTAGCTTTTCAGCTTACAGATGCACATTCTTTTCAAGCCTTTGTTGCTCTAGACGGATATTATGCTAATCTGCAAAATCCAGTATATCCGGGTCAAGATCCTGAATTTTCTGGGAGAGAAGGACAAAACATCTCGGTAACCACCATATTGGGAGGAATTGGCTATGAGTTTCAGTTCTCCAAATATTTTTCTTTCTATCTTTACGGAGGACACAGTATTTCAAATAACATAAGGATTAGAGATATTAATCAAGATAGAGTGTATACTGTAAACGATAAAAATTCAATATACGGCCGGACCGGTCTAAAATTCAGCATATTATAATGGCAAAGATATTAGTAATTGAAGATGAAGCTTCCATTAGAAGAGTTCTAGTAAAGATCCTTTCAGAAGAAAATAAAAGCTACCAATTAGAGGAAGCAGAAGACGGTTTATCTGGAATAGAAAAGATCAAAGAAGAAGAATACGATTTGGTGCTCTGCGATATTAAGATGCCAAAAATGGATGGGATCGAGGTTTTAGAAGCTATCAAAAAAATAAAACCAGAAGTTCCGGTTGTGATGATCTCTGGACATGGCGACCTAGATACGGCAGTAAATACAATGAGGTTGGGCGCATTCGATTATATTT
>CAZWSP010000036.1:0-25022 GCA_964636585.1 uncultured Antarcticibacterium sp. | reverse complement strand
TGCTTTTAACCTAAAAGGATCTATTGAAGAAGCTATTGAGGCAGGAGAAAAAATGTTGGCTGAATCGTAAAATAGTTTTGAGAAGTGAGCTATTAGTAGTGAGAATTAACTCCAAAGCTAATTACTCAATACTCAACACTCAATACTAAAAAATATGTATTTAGAAATAGTTACTCCGGAAGCAGTTGTATTTGGTGCAGAAGTAGTGTCGGTTAGAGTTCCAGGAATGGATGGCGAATTTCAGATGTTAAATCATCATGCTGCAATTGTTTCACTTTTAGTTGAAGGTGAAGTAAAGATAGACCTAGCTTCGGCAACTCCAGAAATGCTAAAAAGTCTTCCTTCAGCATTTAGAAAAGAGGCTAACAATGTGCTTTTCTACCCAATTAAAGGTGGCGTGCTCGAAATGAAAGATAATAAAGCGATCGTATTAGCTGATTAATTAGCTGCAATAACATATTAAAAAAGCCTGTTGAATTTCAACAGGCTTTTTTGTGTTTTAAAGTGTTCAAAAATTTAAATTCTGAGAGACTCAGTTAATTCAGAATGTCACCCTGAGCCTGTCGAAGGGTCTCAGCACATTTCGACAGGCTCAATGTGACATTT
This sequence comes from uncultured Antarcticibacterium sp., assembly GCA_964636585.1. Lineage (GTDB taxonomy): Bacteria > Bacteroidota > Bacteroidia > Flavobacteriales > Flavobacteriaceae > Gillisia. Next base: position 24,416 of record CAZWSP010000036.1, on the reverse strand, counting down.
CTTTGTCATCCTGAGCTTGTCGAAGGATATCTTTTATCTATAAAGATGTCCAGGTTTTTAAAAATTCACATTTCGCTGTCACCCTGAGCCTGTCGAAGGGTCTCAGCACATTTCGACAAGCTCAATGTTGCATTTCTTTGTCATCCTGAGCTTGTCGAAGGATCTTTTTAATTTTATCTATAAAGATGTTCACGTTTTTAAAAGTTCACATTTCGCTGTCACCCTGAGCCTGTCGAAGGGTCTCAGCACATTTCGACAGACTCAATGTGACATTTTATTGTCACCCTGTTCCGTTAGCTATGGGGATTGTCGAAGGGTCTGTTTATTTAAAATTTACCTCGTAGCTAACCAAGCTTCTCTCGCTTTTATCGCTTTTTTATCGGCATTCTCATCGATGCTGATGTTATAAGTAGGATCTTTAGAAAGTGTCACCATAGTTTTATTCTCTTTGGAAAATCTTTTATAGGTTAGTTCTAATTTAGTTCCAGCTTTGCTTTCTTTTATAATTTTCTCCCAGTCCTCCATAGTGGAAATAACATTTCCGTTTACTGAAGAAATAACATCTCCGCTGCTTAAGTTTGCTTTGTATGCAGGGCTTCCTTTTGCTGGGTTGCTAGTTATTTGTAAGCCTGAATCATTAGCTCTTAACGATGCTCCAAAATATCCTTTTTCTGAATCTTGGCTTAGTTTTAAACCTACCGTTTTTAAAAGTTCGTCATAATTTGGCATCTCGCTTTTGTAGATATAGTTTCCGAAGAAATTATCTCCAATTGTTGCTCCTGCATAATTGTTCAAACTATTATGAAGATCATCTATCGTATAAGACACCTCAGTTTTGCCGTAGGTATTCCAAACTTGTTTCATAAAATCGTCCAGATTTAAACCATTCTTTCTTAACTCAAGATCTAATGCAAGACCCAAAATGCTTCCGTAAGAATAATAGGAAATAAAAGTGTTTTCTCTATTTACAGGATCGACAGATGTTGCTGCATCTACAAATGGAGCTTGATAGCTCATCTCTATCGGGTTAAAATATTCGTGGGCAGGAGAATTCCATACATAGTTAAAAGTGCCGTTCAAGCTTTTAATATATTCTTCTGCAGTTAAAATGTTTGCTCTCTCCAAAATAAGATTGGTGTAATAGCTCGTGAAACCTTCAGCAAACCATAAAGATCCTGACATATTAGCTTCAGAAAAAATGAAAGGCTCCAGATCGTTTGGTCTAATGCGCTCCACATTCCAGGAGTGAAAATATTCATGAGAAACGGTTCCTATATTTCCCTTCATTCCGCCTTCAGCTAAAGATTCGGTATCAGTTAAAATCGTGCTGTTTCTGTGCTCCATTCCGTCTCCGGAAACGTTTGGTAAATAACAGGCTATAAAAGTATATTCGTTATAATCATATGCCGGTAATTCGCCATAGACTTGTTTTTCCTGTTGAACAACTCGCTTTACTTGATCGAAATATTCATCTAATTCGGCATCTGTTCCGTCGTGATGCAACGCAAATCGAATATTCTTACCATCTACTTTGAATTCTCTTAAACTGAAATTGCTAACCTCTGTAGGGCTATCCATAAAATAGTATAGATCTGGAGCTGTGTAGGTATTCCCTTTTACTTGCTTCAGTTGAGTTGCAACTTTCCAATTAGAATTTTCCGGAGAATTAAAAGTGATCTCTATTGGTCTATGCTGAAGTTCTTCCGCATACATAAATGTTGCCGGCATATTTAAATGCGCATGTGTATTGTCTATTTGAGAATAGGTTCCATCGGCGCGATTTCCAAAAAGCACATATTCTACATTCACCGTTCCATCATGCCCGGTAATGTTCCAGGAATAAGGATCTTTCCTAGTAACCTCTAAATGCTTGCCTTTGCTATCTGTTGCTTTAAAAGCATACACATTCTTAGCAAATTCATGAACTGCGTAACGTCCCGGAGAAGATCTGCTCATGGAAACAACCAGTTCATGCGACTTTATCTCTGGGAAAGTTGCTTTTACCTGTGTTTCGTGATGCGTGGCATGCTCGAAAGAAATTTCATAAGTATTGGTTTGCGCTAAAGAAATGGCAGGAATTAAAAGGAGTAGAAAAAATTTATACATGGTGTTCTTATATTTTAGGCTCTAAAATAAGCAATATGCCAAAGTGTTCTATAGATCTGTCTCGATATATTCTAGAATATCTCCAGGTTGACATTCCAAAACTTTGCAAATTGCCTCCAAAGTAGAAAATCGAACCGCTTTGGCTTTGCCTGTTTTTAAAATGGAAAGATTAGCAGTGGTGATATTTATGGCTTCAGCAAGTTCATTGCTTTTCATGCCACGTTTTTCTAAAACCGCATCTAAGTTTATGATTATAGGCATGACTTATACTGTCAATTCATTTTCTTCTTTGAGATCTTTAGCTTTTTTGAAGATTCCGCTTAAGAAAATAAAGAAAAGTCCTATGCTTATATAGATCCAGAAATCTGTGAAACTAAATTGAATGGTAATTCTGGAATTAAATATTATTCTATAAATAAATTCTAAGACGGCATCTAAAACTGTTATAAACATTAATAATTGACCTACTAATTTAAATCCAGCTATCTGAAATCTTGTGAAAAGTTCTTCTGTAACTAAATTCTGCACCAACTTGATAATTATTGAAAATAAATAGGTGTTGAGTGCAGCAATTAGAATTGCTGGTGTTAGAAATAAGATAAATTCATTCTTAGATTTTATTATCATATATTCTTTAAACATATCAAAAGGATATTCAAGTTCTGGCCCAAATATCACATATAACAAAAATATGACGGATAATGTTAGAACTAAAATTGCGAAAAAGTAAGCAACATTTAAAAGCTTCAGCAGCACTGCAGATATTTTCATAAATTGAATATTATCGTTTATCAATAACAAACATAATAATAAATTATTGATAAACAATAATTTTTAAAAATAATTTTAATGTTCCGATTTTTAGTTTTCAATCGCCAGTTCGTTTAATGTTCTTCATTTTATATAGAACTAGTGTTCTCATTCCTCAATAATAACTATTATATTTGCCTGAAACTGATTTTAAAGTAACACATGCTTCTAGCTATACTTTTAGGGTTCATTTTTTCCATCTTCCTGGTTTTTACCGGGAAATTTTTTAAAGGAAAATTATCTATCCTAGCCTCGGGAATTCCTTTGGCTCTTTTTATTTATTTTGCGCAGTTCATAAATCGAATTTCCAGCGGTGAAGTGATCACGCAGGAGAATATCTGGGTTCCATCTTTTGGGGTAAACTTAGGTTTTACTTTAGATGGGTTATCCTTATTGTTTTCATTAATGATCACCGGAATTGGATTTCTGGTATTTATTTATACTTCAGCTTACCTAAAAAACAACAAATATCTAGACAGATTTTACGGATATTTAAGCATGTTCATGGCGGCAATGCTTGGATTGGTGCTATCCGACAATCTTATTTCCTTATTCGTATTCTGGGAATTAACCAGTATTACTTCTTTCTTTTTAATAGGTTTTAATAATACAAGTCAGGCCTCCAGAAAATCGGCGATTACCGCATTAGCAATTACCGGAATAGGAGGGCTATCATTATTAGTTGGTTTATTATTCTTAGGTGCAATAACAGGAACATACAGCATTACAGAAATGCTGATTATGAATCCAGAAATTGCAGCCAATCCATATTATACCTTAATTGTTATTTTAATATTTGGAGCGGCGTTTACAAAATCGGCGCAATTCCCATTTCATTTTTGGTTACCTGGAGCTATGAAAGCTCCAACTCCAGTTTCAACATATTTGCACTCCGCAACTATGGTAAAAGCTGGAATTTATCTTTTATTAAGATTAACTCCCGTTTTAGGAGATCATGAATTTTGGAATTCTACTTTGGTAATTGTAGGGGCCATTACAATGGTTTATTCGGCAGTCCATACGCTGTTTAGAACAGATCTGAAAGGAATTTTAGCCTATTCAACCATATCTGCCTTGGGGATCTTAGTCTTCTTGATCGGACAAGGAACCGTTGAAGCATTAACCGCCGCTGCCGTTTTTATAATTGTACATGCCTTATATAAAGCAACTTTATTCTTAGTTACCGGAATAATAGATCACCAAGCTGGAACCAGAGACACCACCGTTTTACGCGGACTTAGAAAAGTATTGTTTCCAGTTGCTATTGCTGGATTTTTAGCAGCTATTTCTAGTGCTGGAATTCCGCCAACTATTGGATTTATAGGAAAAGAACTAACATACGAATCTACTTTCCATTTCGGGAATTTAGCAGTTTTGCTGATGGTATTGATAGTTATCACAAAAATTTTACTGCTCTATGCAGGATTTGTGACTGGAATTAAGCCTTTTACTGGGGTACTTCCAGAACGATTTGAAAACACAAGAATGCCTAGTTTTTTACTTTGGGCGCCGCCATTGTTATTAGCAACAGGAGGAATAGTTTTTGGGATTTTTCCGGGCTTGATTGAAGCTTCAATAGTAAAACCATTAGTAAATGCTGTTGGTGGTAATTCAGAAGAAATTCATTTAAAGTTATGGCATGGCGTAAGTACTGTTTTATGGCTAAGTGTAATAACGATAACTGTAGGAACAGTTCTTTATTTCCTTATTAAACCTAATCATAAATTAGAACAAACTATTGCAAAATTAGAATGGTTATCTCCGCATTCTATAATTATAAAAATGTGGGATTTCTTTTTTAATTTTTCCAAGATCTGGACCAATCTATTTCAGAATGGATATTTGCGGAATTATGTATCCACAATAATGGTCTTCATGATCACCTTAACGGGCTACGGATTATTTAAAACCGCAACTTACTCGGTAGATTATATGTCATTTTCAAGAATTACGGTTTATGAAGCTGTAACTTCTTTAATTATGCTGATTGCCGTGCTTTATACCGTATTTACAAAATCTAGATTAGCAGCGGTTGCGGCAATGGGAATAATGGGATACGCCATATGTATGCTTTTTGTGATCTATAGTGCGCCAGATCTTGCAATGACTCAGTTCTCTATAGATACGCTTACAGTAATTCTCTTTGTATTGGTGCTTTATAAATTGCCGAAATATTTAACGCTCTCAGATTATAAAATGAGAATTAAAGATGGAGTGATCTCATTGGCATTTGGAACTATTATTACATTATTAATTTTGGAAGTATTGGCAGAGCCAATAAATAGCGAGGTAAGTGACTATTATGCTGCGAACGCCTATGTGTTAGCACATGGTAAGAATGTGGTTAATGTGATTCTAGTAGATTTTAGAGGAGCAGATACCATGATAGAAATTTCGGTACTTGCAATTGCAGCGATTGGAGTTTTCGCTTTACTAAAATTAAGATTAAAGAAATCAGATCAGAGATAATATCAAGATAGATAACTAATATTTAAGCAATGAAAACAATAATTTTAAGAACAGCTTCCACCTACCTTTTGCCGGTATTGCTGTTGTTTTCAATATTTATTCTTCTAAGAGGGCATTATTCTCCAGGAGGAGGATTTGTGGGAGGTTTAATAGCTTCTATTGCATTTGTGCTACATTCGTTTGCACGAGGACTAGATAATACAAAAGAGTTGCTTAGAATGCACCCTGGATTTTTAATGCCAATAGGCTTGGCAATATCATTTTTAGCGGGAGTAACTCCTGTAATTTTCTTTGATATGCCGTTTATGACCGGACTTTGGTATCCTGAACATCTTCCCGTATTGGGATCTTTGGGAACTGCCTTATTTTTTGATCTCGGGGTTTATTTAGTTGTGGTAGGAGTTACCTTAACTATCATATTTACAATTTCAGAATCTGCTTAATTTATGGAAGTACTTTTAGCGATAATGATTGGAGTTTTATATGCAGCGGGCATCTATATGATCTTACGTAGAAGTTTGGTGAAGCTAATTCTCGGAATTATTATTTTAGGGAATGGTGCAAACCTGCTTATTTTCCTTTTAGGAAGAGTGGTAAAGGGAAGTCCGCCTATAATTCCTGCAGATTCAGATGTGTTTCTTTCGGTATACGCCGATCCAGTTCCACAGGCACTTATATTAACTGCGATCGTAATTAGTTTCGGTTTGCAGTCTTTCGCTATTATCTTGGTAAAACGAGCTTATAAAGTGGTGAAAACAGACGATTTAGATGAAATGAACGCAATAGATAAAGATTCATGACACAACAGTTAGTATTATATCCTCTATTGCTTCAAATGCTTTTAAGCATTGTTTTAATGTTCTCTTGGAGGAAAATCTCTTGGCAACGAGTTATTAGTATTGTAGGGAGCATTGTAAATGTTGGAGTTTCAATTTGGTTATTCAGTTATATCTGGGAAAATGGAACTCAAATTGTACAGGCCGGAAACTGGCAAGCGCCCTTTGGGATCATCTTTGTAGCAGATACGCTCTCGGCAACGCTAGTACTATTAACAGCAATTGCAGGGGTGGCAGTTTCAAGTTTTTCGTCGGCTTCAGTAGTTGCAGCCAGATTAAAATTCGGGTATTTTCCTATTTTTCATTTTTTATTATTAGGATTAAATGGAGCTTTCTTAACTGGAGATATCTTCAACTTATATGTTTGGTTTGAGATCATTATTATAAGTTCTTTCGTTTTGATTACCCTTGGTGGTGAAAAAGCGCAATTAGAAGGTTCAGTAAAATATTTCACGCTGAATATTTTAGCTTCAATGATATTCCTAACTGCAATTGCAGTGCTTTATGGTTTAACGGGATCTCTAAACATGGCAGATCTTGCTATTAAAGTGGCGGCAATTCAGAATAGAGGTTTAGTCGAAATCACCGCAATATTATTCCTGATAGCCTTCGGAATTAAAGCAGCGGTATTCCCGCTCTATTTCTGGCTACCAGATTCCTATCACACGCCACCTTCAGCAGTAGCTGCGATCTTTGGAGGATTGCTAACTAAAGTTGGAGTTTATGCCTTAATTCGCGTGTTCACATTGATCTTTGTTGGAGACGTTTTCCTCGAAAATATCATACTAATCATGGCCATTCTTACCCTTTTTAGCGGTGGATTGGGCGCACTGGTTCAGAATAATTTACGAAAGGTATTCTCTTATTTAATTATTTGCCATATTGGATATATGATCGCGGGACTTGGGCTTTTCACGAAACTCGCTCTTGCGGGAACTATCTTCTATCTTATTCATGATATCATCGTAAAGACCAACCTTTTTATGGTAAGCGGATTGGTTTTTAGAATTAGAGGAACCAACAGTATTCGAAATTTAGGTGGCCTTTATGCAGATTATCCTAAACTGAGTTTACTAATTGCAATTCCGTTGTTCTCCTTAGTAGGAATACCTCCATTATCTGGATTCTGGCCTAAGATCTCCTTGGTTTTAGCTGGTTTTGAAGCAGAACGTTGGTGGGTTGTAGCGGCAATTATATTTGCTAGTTTAATCACGCTGATTGTAATTGCAAAGGTGTGGGCAAATATTGTATGGAAAGAACGTGTAGAGCTTCCAAGAAGATTAAATTTCAGGTATTTTGCTAAACTGAAAAAGGTTAGGAAAGCACAAATGATTGCTCCCATTGTATTCTTATCATTGGTATCTTTGTATATTGGATTTGGTGCAGAGCAAATTCAGAAAGTATCTTTGCGAGTAGCAGATGAGTTAATAGATAATCAACAATATATAGAAGCAGTTCTAGGACCGCAACAAGAAGTAGATCATGAAGAATAGATTTTTATCCAACATAATTCTAATGGTAATCTGGGTGGCACTCACCGGAGATTTTACCTTTGCAAATTATTTGTTCGGGTTTGCTTTTAGCTTCTTCACCATGAGAATGATCACTACGGGAAGCGGGAATGCTAAATACTTTAAAATCCTTCCAAAAGTGATCGGATTTATCTTCTTTTTCCTTTACGAATTAGTAAAGGCAAATGTTCAGGTAGCTTATGAAGTTATGACGCCGCATTATAATATGAGTCCGGGAATTGTAAAGATTCCGCTTTCGGCTAAGACCAATGTAGAGATCACACTTTTGGCAAACATGATCACACTTACTCCGGGAACATTAAGCCTGGATGTATCAGACGATAGAAAGGTGTTGTATGTACATTCTATGTATATTACTACCAAAGAGGAATTTATAGATAGTATCAAGAACGGGTTCGAAAAACGCATTTTGGAAATTTTAAGATGACATTAAACGATTTTATATACTTTATAATAATCCCTATCCTCTCAGTTTCTGTGCTGTTAATCGTGTACCGTTTCGTGAAAGGACCAAGCATTGTAGATAGAGTAATTGCACTAGATCTTATAATTACCACAGGTATTGGATTTATTGGTGCATATAGCATTTTCACAAACAGGCCTTCGTTCTTAGATGTAGCAATGATCTTAGCCCTAATTGCTTTTTTAGGGACAGTAGCTTTTTCCTATTACATTCAGAAAAGAAATAAGTAATGACAGATATACTAGTTGCAGCATTTTCTTTATTAGGGGCAATTTTTATTCTATTAGCCGCCATTGGACTTATTCGTATGCCAGACGCGTATTTAAGAATATCGGTAACAACAAAAGCAGCAACCCTTGGAATTGGTTTATTGCTTTTAGCAGCAGCCATACATTTTCAGGATTTTTCCATCACTACAAGAGTAATGGCAATTATTCTATTTATTCTTCTTACCGCCCCGGTTAGTGGGCATTTAATTGGAAGAACCAGTTATTTTTCCGGAGTAAAATTGTGGAAAGATTCGGTAATGGACGATCTAGAAAATAAATATCACAAAGCTTCTCAGGAGTTAAAAAGTGAAAATATTAAACAAGCTGAAGATGTATCTGAACATATAGATAAGGATCCAGATTCGAAGAACGATTAAGCTTTGTTTATTAATTCTATAAATTTCTTCTGAAGCATTCTATTCGCTTCATAATTTAGTTGAAGCTAGTATGCTTCCGTTAAATTCTCCCCTTTCCATATTTATTAGATTTATGAATGTTGTAATTTAGCCACATGCATAAATTTCCATTGAAATTAGAGAAAAGCCTACAAAACAGAAAGGACCAAAATGCGCTTAGATCCTTAGGAGCGGTTAATTCTGAAGTAGATTTTTCTACTAACGATTATCTGGGATTTGCAAAGAATAACAGGATTTTTAATGAAGCATCAGAACTGTTGAATTCAGAAAAAATGATGCTGAACGGTGCTACAGGATCTCGCTTGCTTTCCGGAAATCATAAATTATATCCTCTTGCTGAAAAGTTAATTGCAGAATTTCATGCTGCTGAAGCTGCTCTTGTTTTCAATTCGGGATACGATGCTAATATTGGGTTTTTCGCTTCGGTGCCACAAAGAGGTGATGTAATATTTTATGATGAATTGGTGCACGCTTCAATTCGCGATGGAATTACTATGAGCCATGCACGCTCTTTCAAATTCAAACATAGCGATCTTTCAGATCTAAAAAAGAAATTAAGGACCGTTTCTTCAGAAGAAAATTCAGAAATATATCTGGTAACAGAATCGGTATTTTCTATGGATGGTGATAGTCCAGACTTAAGTCACTTTTCTGTAATTGCAAAAGAAAATAATTGCCGTTTGGTGATAGATGAAGCGCATTCTTTAGGGGTATTTGGAGAAAATGGTTCTGGATTAGTGCAAAAGGAAAAATTGGAAGTTGTAGTTTTTGCAAGGATCATGACTTACGGTAAAGGCTTGGGTTGTCATGGAGCTGCAATTTTAGGAAGTGAAGTTTTAAAACAATACCTCATTAATTTTTGCCGAAGCTTAATTTATACCACCGCTTTACCGCCACATTCCGTTGCAACTATCATAGCAGCCTATAAGAATTTGAAAGAATTGGGATCTGAAAAGGATATTTCAGCGATTCAAGTACTACGAGAAAATATAAACTTTTTTAATTCGGAGTTGAAGGAGCATAACTTGCAAGAAGCTTTCCTTTATAGCAATTCTGCGATTCACTGCTGCATAATTTCAGGAAATAGCAAAGTGAAACAGGTTGCCGAGCAGCTTCAGAAAAAAGGTTTTTATGTAAAACCAATTTTAAGTCCAACGGTAGCGATGGGTTCAGAAAGATTAAGAATTTGCTTACATAGCTATAATTCGAAAGAAGAGATCTCCAGTTTATTAAAACATTTAAAAAAGTTGCTTTAATGGAAGAGAAATTTAAGATAATTGCTGTTTTTCAATATTCTTCTGAAGCTCAGATCATGAAAGCGAGGTTGGAAGTAGAAGGAATTACCGTCTTTTTACAAGATCAATTTACAATAGATACAGATCCTTTGGTGAGCAATGCTATTGGAGGAATAAAATTAAAGGTGTGGAAGGAAGATGAGGCAAAAGCTTTGGAGATCTTAAATTCGATAAGCGAATATTCTCTGGATAATACGGGCCAAGAAATAGAATGTCCAAATTGCGGGAGTGAAAAGATAGAACTAACCACCAACGTACGTGGTTTTAAGTCGATGTTCTTTTTTCTCTTTTCATTTTTAACCGCAGCTTTGCCTATTTATACAAAATATAACTACAGGTGTGATACCTGCAATGAAAATTTCAACTTAGATGAACACTAAATATTTTATAACCGGCATAGGAACAGATGTTGGTAAAACAGTAGCTGCAGCAATAGTTACAGAATCCTTAAAGGCAGATTACTGGAAACCGATACAAGCAGGAGATCTTGAGCATAGCGACTCTAAAAAGATAAGAAGCCTTATTTCAAATACTGAAACTTTTATCTATCCTGAAGGAGCTATACTTAATACGCCCATGAGTCCACATGCTGCTGCAGAGATAGACGGGGTTAATTTAAGCGTGAAGAATATAAAAAGACCGGATACTTCGAGATCTTTAGTAATTGAAGGTGCCGGCGGAATTCTTGTTCCAATAAACAACAAGGAAACCATTTTAGATCTTATAAAACCAACAGATAAAGTGATCGTGGTTTCCAGACATTATTTGGGAAGTATCAATCACACCTTGTTAACCATAGAAATGTTGAAGAGCAAAGGTTTACAAGTTGCGGGGATCATTTTTAATGGTGAAGAAAATGCAAGTACAGAACAGGTGATCTTAGAGATGACAGAAGTGCATCTTATTGGAAGGATTCAGCAGGAGCCGTATTTCGATAGAAATGTGATCAAGGAATATGCAGATCTTTTTAGAGATGAATTGAATTTTCTTTAATTTATAAACGGTTTAGTTTAAGCAAGATATTTTCAGGTATCGTCACCCTGAACTTGTTTCAGGGTCTAATCTCAAGTAAAATGGGATGCTGAAACAAGTTCAGCATGACGTGGAATATGTTGGATTAACTATTTGAAGGATCAAAAACACGAATAAGAATAAGCAATGAATTTATCTGAAAGAGACAAAAAACACCTTTGGCACCCATTAACGCAACACAAATTATCGCCAGATATGTTGGCAATAGTGAAGGCTAAGGGTGTGTTGTTGTTCGATGAGAACGGAAAAGAATATATAGATGGAATTTCGAGCTGGTACACGTGTATGTATGGGCATTGCAACCCATATATCACTCAAAAAGTAGCTGCTCAAATGCAGGAACTGGATCAGGTAGTTTTTAGCGGATTTACCCACAAACCCGCTATCGAATTGTCTGAAGCATTAATGAAGATCCTTCCGAAAAATCAGGAGAAATTATTTTTTAGCGATAACGGCTCTACCGCCACCGAAGTGGGAATTAAAATGGCACTTCAATATCATTTTAATCTTGGGAATGATAAAAAAGTAATGCTGGCTTTTGAAGATAGCTTTCATGGAGACACTTTTGGGTCGATGTCGGTATCAGGTTTGTCTGTATATAATGGTGCTTTCGAAGATCATTTTATAGAGGTGGTTAGAATTCCAACGCCTAATGGCACTAACAATTCTGAAGTGCTTCAAAAGTTGAAGTCGCTTATAGAATCCAACAACATTGCCGGATTTATATATGAGCCTTTAGTGCAAGGTGCTGCCGGGATGAAAATGCATGATGCAGAAGGTTTAAATGCTATTTTGAAGCTTTGTCACGAACATGATATAATTACGGTAGCCGATGAGGTAATGACAGGTTTTGGAAAGACCGGAAGTAATTTTGCTTCAGATCATCTGGAAACAAAGCCAGACATACTATGCATGTCTAAGGCCTTAACTGCAGGATTGCTGCCAATGGCAATCACTTCCTGTTCTTTGAAGATCTATGATGCTTTTTATGCAGATGAAATTGCAAAGGGATTGTTTCATGGTCACACGTATACTGCAAACCCATTAGCTTGTACTGCTGCTTTAGCAGGATTGGAATTGTTGAATTCAGAAGAAATTCAGCAGAATATTAAACGAATAGAAAATTCGCACGCCAAGTTTTTAGCTAAAATAAAAGATCATCCAAAAGTTACGAATAGCAGGCAACTAGGAGTAATTATAGCGTTCGAATTGAATGTAGAAATGGAGCGATATGGAAGTTTGCGAAACAAACTTTTTAAACACTTTATGGATTCTGGTGTGTTCTTAAGGCCTTTGGGAAATACCATATATGTACTTGCGCCCTTTGTTATAGCTGAAAATGAGCTGGATAAGATCTATCAATCTATTTTAGGAGTTTTGGAAAAGTTTTAACGAAACTTTCATTTTTTGTAGTTGGGATAATTCTTAATTTGCTTCATAATTTCAATTTATGATACACCCGGATACGGAAGTTAGATTTATTAGTGAAGAAATAGGTTACGGAATTGTAGCCACAAAATTAATTCCTGAAGGCACTATTACTTGGGTGCAAGACGAGCTAGATCTGGTCTACACTCCGCAGCAGGTAGAAAAAATGTCGCCGCATACTCAGGAGATGATAGATAAATTCACTTTTAGAAATAATAAAGGGAATTATGTGATGTGTTGGGATACCGCCAAATATGTAAATCACAGTTTTAATTCTAATTGCCTTTCTACGGCTTACGATTTTGAGATCGCAATACGGGACATTCAACCTGGGGAAGAGCTTACCGATGATTATGGATATTTAAATGTGAGTGAAGCTTTTCAGGCGAAAAATGAAGGAACCCAAAGAACTACTGTTTTTCCAGACGATCTTGTTAATTTTCATGAAGACTGGGATGCACTATTAAAAGATTCCTTTAAAAAGATTAAAACTGTTAGGCAGCCGTTAGAAGGTTTATTGTCTTCAACTTTAAAACAAAACATAACGCAGATCTTAAAAGGTGAAAAGCAGTTAGATTCTATTCTTAAATTATATTATTCAGATAAGGATTAGGCTTTTTTTAAAAATACATTTAGCAGCAATTTTTAAGACAAATAATTTATTTAAACCCGCTCTAGGGCTTATTTTTGTTGAAAATAATTCAAATTGAAAACCCCTGTTTATATAAATTCTATTGCTTCAATTTCGCCTTTGGGGGAAACTTCTGAAGCCATTTGGAATAATTATAAAAACGATACACATTGCATTTTAAAGCACGATTTTTCTGGAAATGAAGCATTTGCTGCTTTCTTGCCATCAGAAATAAAAGACAAACTAACAGCTTTAAAAAAAACAGAAACTAAATTTAAGGATTTAGATAACTCGGTTCTATACGCGATTTATGCTTCTAGAACTGCAATGGAGCAAGCAGGCTGGGAAAGAGGAGCAGATATTGGAATTAATATTGGAAGCTCTCGAGGTGCAACTCAGCTTTTTGAAAAACATCACGCAGAATTCATAGAAACTCGAAAAGTAAATGTGCTTGCTTCCCCAAGCACCACTTTAGGAAATATTTCATCTTGGGTGGCTCAAGACCTTCAAAGCTCTGGCCCTGAGATCTCTCATAGTGTAACTTGTTCTACAGGATTACATGCCGTTTTAAACGGAGTGGTTTGGTTGCAATCTGGATTTGCTAAGAGATTTGTTGTTGGAGGAAGTGAGGCAGCCCTTACGCCCTTTACAATTGCACAGATGAAGGCGATGAAGATTTATGCAAATAAAGAAAGCGATTATCCTTGTAAGGCATTGGATATGGAAAAAACTTCTAATACGATGATTTTAGGAGAAGGTGCAGGTTCTATATGTATCTCTCACGAAAAAGAGCATAGTACAGCAAAGATCACCGGAATTGGATATGCTACTGAGGAGTTGAAGCATTCGGTTTCAATTTCTGCAAACGCCACTTGTTTCCAACGATCCATGAAAATGGCAATTGGAGATAAAAAATTGGAAGATTTAGATGCAATAGTAATGCACGCACCTGGAACTTTAAAAGGAGATGCAGCCGAATTAAATGCAATAAAAGAATTATTTGGTAAGGAGCATCCTGCTGTTAATTCTAATAAATGGAAGTTGGGTCACACCTTTGGAGCATCCGGAATTCTAAGTATGGAATTGGCAGTTTTAATGCTTCAGCATAACCAATTTATTGAAGTTCCTTTTTCTGAAATTAGCAAGGCACCTAAGAAGTTGGAAAACATCTTGGTGAATGCGGTAGGTTTCGGCGGGAATGCAGTTTCAATATTAATTAGTAAGAATTAAATCAAAACATAGGTCTTTCAGAAGAAAGGCTCCAAAAACTTTTAAGGCTAACTAACTAACAAAGCTTAGTTTTAGTTATTTTTGAATACAAATCTATTTTCATGACTACGAAACACGACTGGACTAAAGAAGAGATCCTAGAGATATACAACAAACCTTTTATGGATCTGCTTTATGAAGCAGCCTCTGTGCATAGAGAAAATCACGATCCAAACACAGTTCAGGTATCTACCTTATTATCTATAAAAACTGGAGGATGTCCGGAAGATTGTGGATATTGCCCTCAAGCTGCCCGTTATCACACCGATATTAAGGGGAACGATTTAATGAGCGTGAATCAGGTGAAAGCGCAGGCTTTAAGAGCAAAAGCTTCAGGAAGTTCTCGCGTTTGTATGGGAGCTGCTTGGAGGAATGTAAAGGATGGAGAAGAATTCGATTCAGTTTTGGAAATGGTGAGAACCATCAATAAACTGGATATGGAAGTGTGTTGTACTTTGGGTATGATCACCGAAAATCAGGCGCAAAGATTGGCTGAAGCAGGTTTGTACGCATACAATCACAATTTAGATTCGTCTGAAGAATATTATAAAGAAGTGATCTCTACAAGAGGATATCAGGATAGATTAGATACTATTGGAAATGTAAGAAAAACCAATGTTACCGTTTGTAGTGGTGGAATTATTGGAATGGGAGAATCTAACGATGATCGCGCAGGAATGTTGGTTGCATTGGCAACTTTAAGTCCGCAACCGGAATCCGTGCCAATAAACGCTTTGGTTCCTGTAGAAGGAACTCCATTAGAAGAGCAAGCGCCAGTATCTATTTGGGATATGGTGAGAATGGTTGCTACTACAAGAATTGTAATGCCAGAAACTCAGGTAAGACTTTCTGCCGGTAGAACGCAAATGAGTAGAGAAGGACAGGCAATGTGTTTCTTTGCCGGGGCTAATTCTATTTTTGCAGGAGATAAATTGCTTACTACACCAAATCCAGATGTGGGAGAAGACATGGAAATGTTTAAAGCATTGGGTTTAACACCTCAAAAACCTTTCGTGAAGAAAGCACAGCCGGAAACTGTAGATGCAACAGATTCAAAGTTCCAAAACCTAGGTGAAAAACCAAAATGGTCTAGACCAGGACATAAAATAGAAAGAAATTTAGAAGCTCAAAAAAAGTCTAAGACCAGTTTATAATTATAGAAGTAAAATAGAATGTGCCGCTTAATTTAAAACCCATACCGCGCGTAAAAGCACTAAATAAAGAAACTTTTTTAAAGGAGTATTTTGATCCGCAGCAACCTGTGGTAATGGAGAATTTAACTGAAAACTGGGCAGCACGAGAAAATTGGAATTTCGAATATTTTAGGGAAAAGGCAGGAGATATTGTAGTTCCACTTTACGATGGAACACCGGCTAAAGGCAGGGAGAGCAGCCACAAACCTGCAAAGCGAATTAAAATGTCTGAATATATAGATATTTTAAAGTCGGGACCCTCAGATCTTAGAATGTTCTTTTTTAATCTGCTTCAAAATTGCCCACAACTTCTAAATGACTTTTCTTATCCAGATCTTGGGGTGAAATTCTTTAAAAAACTACCTGTATTATTTGTTGGAGGTGAAGGTGCAAAGGTGTTGATGCATTATGACATGGATCTTGCCAACAACTTTCATTTTAACTTTGCAGGCACCAAGAAAGTGATCTTATATCCGCCTTCAGAAACTAAATATCTTTACAAAGTGCCTTTTTCTATAGTGAGTATGGAAGTGATAGATATGGATGATCCAGATCTGGAAAAATTTCCGGCTTTAGCTTCAGCAAAAGGTTATGAAATAGAATTAAAACACGGAGATGCCTTGTTTATACCAAGTAAATGGTGGCATTTCATTAAATATGAAACTCCTTGCTTATCTTTAACCCTTCGGTCTTTGCCCACAAGTCCTAAGAAAATTTTAGAAGTACTTAATAACTTAGTGATCTTAAGGAACTACGATAATTTAATGCGAAAGCTGAAAGGGCAAAATTGGATAGATTATAAAAATAAACAGGCTATTGTGAATACCCATAAAAATGTTGGATTGTGATGATGAAAGAAAGACTGCAATTAGCTGAAATCCCTAGGGAAAAGACAATTTCTAAAGCCGATTTTGTTGAAAAATATGTGAAACCGCAGAAACCTGTGGTGATAGAACATTTAATTGAAGATTGGCCAGCATATAAGAAATGGAATTTGGAATATATAGATAAAGTTGCCGGAGATAAAACGGTGCCGCTATATGACGATAGGCCAATAAGCTCTGAATATAAATTTAATGAGCCTCATTTAAAGATGAAGATGAGCGAGTATATCGCTTTGCTGAAATCTAAACCTACCAATTATAGGATTTTTCTTTATCATTTAATGAAAGAAGTACCTGTGCTTCAAAACGATTTTAAATTCCCAGATATGGGATTGCGATTCTTAAAGCAGTTACCAATGCTCTTCTTTGGTGGAGAAAACTCGAAAGTTTTTATGCATTATGATATAGATTTTGCCAATATTCTTCATTTTCATTTCCACGGAAAAAAGCAATGCATTCTCTATCCACCATCTCAAAGTAAATATCTCTATAAAGTTCCGCATGCCTTGATCTCTAGAGAAGATATAGACTTTACAAATCCAGATTTTGAAAAATTTCCTGCTTTAAAAGAATCTCAAGGTTATGTTACCAATCTAAACCATGGGGAAACCTTGTATATGCCGGAAGGTTATTGGCACCAAATGACTTATTTAACTCCAGGATTTTCTATGAGTCTTAGAGCAACCTCAAGAAATATCACCAATTTCTCTAAAGCGGTTTACAATTTAGCTTTTATGAGATATTTCGATAATTACATGCGTAAGATGAGAGGGCAAAAATGGATAGATTATAAAAATGAACAAGCCATAATAAATACTCATAAAAAGAACAATATTAAAACTTAAATTGTTCTATAACATCAAGGATTATAGGGATCTCAAAACCTCTTTGCTGTAAGTAAGCGATGAGTTTTTGCTTCTTTTTATAAGGATTAACCTTTTTGATCAATTTTAGTTTTTTCTTTGCAACTGCTTCTAAAGTAGTAAAATATTCAGATTCATCAATTTCTGTAAATGCCGATTTTATAAGGGGTGCAGAAATATCTCGCTGCTTTAGTTCTTGTTTGATCTTAATTCTTCCCCATTTTTTAATTCTGAATTTTCCCCGAACAAAACTATGTGCAAAACGTTCTTCATTTAGAAAGTTCTCGCGCATCAGCTGGATTGTGATCTGTTCGCAAGCTTCCGGAATCATACGCATTTCTCGTAATTTTTCCTCAACTTCTTTTTGGGAGCGATCTCTATAAGCACAAAACTGCATCAGTTTTATCGTTGCCTCTTTTATAGTGTAAGATTTCTCGCTAGCATTAGATTTCATAGATAGTAAAGGTAAATATTCCTCTAAAAAGAGATCATAAATTATACTATTTCTTAAATAGTTTCAACAGTGCTCACTAATTTTTTCAGAATTTAAAATGGAATGAAACCTCTTTAAATGACCTATATTTGAGAATGATTCGGTTCTTTCTTCTTGCAGCATTCTTTCTATTCTTAAATCCCGCCTTTGCACAGTTAGGATTTTGTGAAGGCAGTAAGGGTGACCCTATATTTCAAGAAGATTTTGGGTCGGCAACCGGATATGGACCTCCATTAGCAACCGGGATTACTAATTATAATTTTGTTTCTCAAGATCCTCAAGATGGAGAGTATACAGTTTCTACAATTATTGGGAGACAGATACAGTCTTGGCATTCTTCCTTTCCCAACAACACTGTTTCCAACGGCAGGGCTCTAATTGTTAATGCAGGTTTCACTTCTGGAAGATTTTATAGAACTGAGATTTCCGGACTTTGTGAAAATACCACCTATGAGTTTTCAGCTTATTTGATGAATGTGTTCAACCCAACTAGTAATGCGTGTCCTACAGGAGAAATTCCGATAAATGTGCGATTTGAAATATGGGATGAAACCGATACAGAATTGTTGAAAGTTGGAAGTACGGGTGCGATCTACGGAACCGCTTCGCCAAAATGGGAGCAATTTGCTTTAACCTTTAAAAGTGAGGCAGGGCAAAACAATGTAATTCTAAAGATGTTCAATAATGGAGATGGTGGCTGCGGAAATGATCTAGCGATAGACGATATTATTTTTAGATCGTGTGGAGATCTCACCACAATTAATACAAGTGGAGATGTAAATACTGGATTAGTGGTTTGCGAAGAAGATGCACCAGTAAGTATTACTTTGGAAGCCACACCAGATAATTCGGTGTATAAAACTCATGCTTATCAATGGCAAGAAAGCATCAATGATGAAGATTGGGTAGATATAGCTGGTGCAAATCAAGAGCAGTTATCAATAACAATGCTTTCTAACTCGAAATATTTCCGAGTTAGAGTTGCTGAAGACATGGTGAACTTGAATAATAACTTATGCAATTCTGTCTCGGAGTCTTTTTATATAAATATTTTAAAAAAACCCATGACACCAGTAAGCCAAGGCGATAAGCTGATCTGTAGTGGAGAAGAAATTCCTGTTTTAATGGTTTCTACTCTTGCAAACACTATTGTGAATTGGTATGATGCTGAAGTTGGTGGAACATTATTAAAAGAGAATTCTATTAGTTTCCAGCCAAATTCTGAAGGTGTTTATTATGCTGAAGCTTTAAATGCAGATGCAGATTGTGATGCGAGTGATAGAGTAGCCATAAAAGTAGAAATTATTAGCGTTCCAGTTTTGGAAGATGAGGAGCTTCAATTATGCCCAGATTCTTCAATAACCTTGGATGCACAAGTTGAAGGATATACCTATAGTTGGAATACTGGAGAAACCTCGCAAGCTATTTCCGTCTCAGAATCAGGAACTTTTCAGGTTGAGGTATTTACTGCCGAAGGATGTTCAGCAATAAAAACGTTTTTGGTAAAACCTGTAGATAAAGCTGAAATAGCTAGAGTGGATTCTGATGAGAACACCATTATAATTACTGCAGAAAATCCTGGCGAGTTTGAATATTCATTAGATGGAGTCAATTTTCAAGAGTCAAATACTTTTTTAAATGTGCCCAGCGGAGTTTACACTGCTTATATGCGTGATTTAAGTGCGTGTAATACAGTTTCACTTGAATTTCCTCACATTGTTGTATTGAAAATGATTTCTCCCAATGGAGATGGTTATAATGATCTTTTCAGATTAAATGGTTTGGAGTTTTTCCCTGATTCAGAAATATTGATTTTTGACAGATATGGGAAGTTATTGAAATCTGGGAATGGGCTTAACTTTTCTTGGGATGGTACTTTAAATGCCGTTAACTTACCAGCTTCAGATTATTGGTATCATATTATAATCGAGGGCTATGCGACTTTAAAAGGGCATTTTAGTTTGCTGAGATAGGTTCTTCAGAACATTTTGCCCTTAACTACATTTTAATTTTGATGAGATAATTTCATCATTATCCCAACAAAATATAATCCTTATATTACTATTCCTTAACTTATTAATTAAGCCATTGTTTCCATGAAATTTAAAATAGTCACTTTCTCGTTTTTTTGTTGTTTTTTGGGATTTCATCCTTTACAGTTAAATGCCCAAGGCACCAGATTATTGCGACAACCAACCATTAGTAATCAGCATATTGCTTTTGTTCATGCCAATGATCTTTGGATTATTGATCATCTTCCGGGAAAGACTAAGCTCGGTAATGCTCGACGGCTCACTTCAAATGAGGGTGCCGAAACCAATCCGCATTTTTCTCCAGATGGAAAATTGATAGCTTTTACTGGTGAATATGATGGGAATGTAGACGTATAAATAATTCCTGTGGAAGGTGGGCAGCCTAAAAGGCTTACCTGGCATCCTGGGAACGATGCTGTTGCAGGTTGGTCGCCTGATGGGAAATCGGTTTTATTTTCTTCTGGAAGAGAAGGATTTCCAACTGCAGCTTCTAAATTATATACTATAGCTATAAATGGGGGTATGCCTATTGCCTTAAAAGTTCCCAGAGCAGCTAATGGAGAATTGTCAGATGATGGTAATTTTCTTGCCTATACCCCTATCTCCTTTTGGGATCCTGAATGGCGCAACTATCGTGGTGGACAGGCGCAACCAATATGGATCTTAAATTTAAAAGATTATTCACTCAAAAAGACTTTACGAACAGATAATGAAAGACATACCGATCCTGTATGGTTAAACGGTAAAATATTTTTTCTATCCGAAAGGGATTTTGCCAACAATATCTGGTCTTTTGATCCTGCTTCAGAAGAAATTAAGCAGTTAACGTTTCACAAGCAATTCGATGCCAAAAGCTTGGATTCAGGAGGAGGAAACATCATTTATGAGCAGGGCGGATATCTTCATTTGCTGAACCCGTCCAATGGAAAGAGTGAACAACTTGAAATAACTGTGAATGGAGATTTTAATTGGGCTAGGCCAAGATGGGAAGATGTGGAAACAACCAAGCTTATTAATTCTTCATTAAGTCCAACAGGACAACGTGCATTATTTGAATACCGAGGTGAGATTTTTACTGTTTCAAAAGAAGAAGGGAATTGGAGAAACATCACTAACTCTTCCGGAGCGGCGGATAGATCTCCTGTTTGGTCTCCGGACGGGTCAAAAATCGCTTGGTTTTCTGATGCTTCTGGGGAATATCAGCTAATGATTGGCAACCAGGAAGGATTAGGAAATATTCGTAGTATTAAAATATCGGATCCAACTTTTTTCTTTAAACCAGAATGGTCGCCTAATGGAAAATATATCGCTTTTACAGATACAGATTATAATCTGTGGTACATTAATGTTGAAACCGAAAAAGTTACCAAGGCAGATGTTGAGGGTTACGCTCACCCAAATCGTTCACTAAACCCCGTTTGGTCTCCCGATAGCCAGTGGATAGCATATGTAAGGATAATGGATAATTTGTTCAAAGCAGTGAAAGTCCATAATGTAGAAACTGGAGAAAATTACCAGTTAACAAATTCTATGGCTGATGCAATATCGCCTGTTTGGGATGCCAGTGGAAAGTATCTTTATTTTCTTGCAACTACAAATTACGGTCTCAATACTGGCTGGTTAGATATGACAAGTTATGAAAGGCCAGTAACCAGAAGCCTGTATATGATGGTGCTATCAAAAGACACACCCTCCCCCCTAATGCCACGCCTTTTTGATGAAAAGGAGCAAAAGGAAGAGGAGGAAATCAAAGCTAAGGAGGAAAAAAAGAAATCTTTAGGTAAAAAACAACCTGAAAAGGATATCGCCCGAGTAAAAATAGATTTCGACGGATTGGAAAACCGAATTGAAGTCCTAGGAGTTCCAGATAAAAGTTATACCAATCTAATTTCAGGGCCAGAAGGTTATGTGTTTTATATGGAGGACATTCCAAACGAGTCTGAACTTTCAATGAGTCGATACAGTTTAGAGGAGCGAAAGGCTATCCCATTTCTTCCTAAAGTTAATGAGGCTTCTGTTTCCCATGATCGTAAAAACATGCTCTATCGCAATGGCAGTAAATGGGGGATTGTACCAACCTCTAATGGGGCGCCAAAGGAAGAGGATAATAAATTAGTGGTTTCCAATCTAAGATTGAAAATTGATCCTACAGAAGAATGGAAACAGATCTTTAGAGAAGGATGGCGCTATCAAAGAGATTTTTTATATGTGGACAATATTCACGGAGCTCCTTGGGATAAAATCTTAGAATGGTATACCCCTTGGCTAGAGCACGTTCATCATAGATCAGATCTTAATTATTTGGTAGATATTTTAGGAGGTGAAGTATCAGTAGGGCATTCATACACCTCTGGAGGAGATTTTCCAGATATCAAAAGAGTTCCAGTTGGATTGCTCGGTGCTGACTACGCTGTGAAATCAAACAGATATTATTTTAGCAGAATCTATAACGGTGAAAGCTGGAATCCAGAGGTAAAGGCACCTTTAAGCCTATCAGGACTGAATGTGAACGAGGGGGATTTTCTATTAGAGGTAAATGGAGAAGAAGTCTTAGCTTCTCAAAATCTTTATACATATTTTGAAGGAACTGCAGGAAGACAGACTTATATTTTAGTGAATAATAAACCTTCCAAGGAAGGAGCAAGGTTGATAACAGTAGTTCCTGTAGACAATGAATATCAATTGAGAAGTTTTGCCTGGATTGAGGGAAATAGAAGGAAAGTTGATAAAATGTCCAATGGAAAACTGGCATATGTTTATGTCCCTAATACAGGGCAACAAGGGTATCAATATTTTAACAGATATTACTTTGCCCAACAGGATAAGCAAGGAGCAATAATAGATGAAAGAAATAATGGAGGAGGCTCTGCGGCAGATTATATTGTTGATGTATTAGCAAGGGAACTTCATGGTTATTTTAATAGCAAGGTTGAGGGGAATAGACCATTTACTACCCCTATGGCTGGAATTTGGGGGCCAAAAGTGATGATCATTAACGAAAGAGCAGGATCTGGAGGAGATCTATTACCTTATCTATTCAGGGAAATGGAAATAGGACCACTTGTTGGCACTCGCACCTGGGGCGGACTTGTTGGCACATGGGATACCCCAGCATTTGTGGATGGAGGAAGAATGGTTGCACCTCGAGGTGGATTCTTTGATGTTAATGGAAATTGGGCTATAGAGGGAGAAGGAGTAGCCCCTGATATAGAAGTGGAAATGACCCCAATAGATGTTATTGCAGGGAAAGATCCTCAGTTGGAGAGGTCTGTTCAGGAAGCTCTAAGGCTCCTAAAGGAAAATCCGTTAGAATTGAAAAAAGAGCCAGCTCCCCCGGTAAGATGGAAACGCCCTAATGGTTGGGAGCAGGAAGCAGAAAAAGAAAATTAAGAAGAAATCTTGTGATCTTTCTCCGGATTTCTTTTATGCTTTTTTACAATTAGAGGACTAGAAGTCAACTGTATATATTTGACCCACTTAAAAGAATTATGATCTTAAAAATTACTTGAACAATGTTCTTTTACTTGAAGAGGTTTATAAAAAATAAGACATAAAAAAACCGCCTATCAAATAAATGATAAGCGGTTTTTAAAATAATTATATAGTTTATAATAATTTATTTACTCAATAGCCATCATTGGTTCAACAAGAATAAACTCTTTTTTACAATTTTCATTTTTGATTAAGAAAATAGTATAATTTTTGAAATATTCAAACAATCCATAATCTTCGAGCTTCCGTTTATATCCTTCTCTATAAAAACTAGATGCTCTTATATATTCTTTTAAGTTTAGAACCTTCTTCGGAGCTAAGTCCTTATAAACTGATTTCTTTATAAAGTAAAAATATGCACTGTCATTTCCTGAATCTTCCACAAAAAGATAATTAGGATCATTTAAAAAATATTCTCTTAAATAGTTTTCATCATAATTGAAATAAATGCTATCTTTTTTATTTTCTTGAGAATAACTAAGTGTCTGCAAAATTAAACTAAAGAATAAAGTGAGAATTATAGTGTGTTTCATAATTAATTATCTTCTGGACAATTAGCCCTTGTTTAAGGGTTATAAAAACTTAAACTTTCTTGAGATCAAAGTATTTTGAAGTCTAAGATTACTGAAATATCTTTAAAAGCAGATGGCTTTTTCTAAATATAAGACATAAAAAAACCGCCTATCATATAAATGATAGGCGGTTTTTAAAATTTTAGTCTAAAACTTCCCCGTTTTTGTCGTGAAAGTGATATTCCATGTACGTGTAAGCGTCTCTTGGTAAAATTTTTACCCAGCGCTTATGGTCAAAAAACCATTGGGAGCGGGGTGATGGAAAGCCTCTTGTTAAAAAGGCTGCAATAAATGGGTGCGCACTTAAGGTGATCTTTTTATGATTCTTCT
>CAZWSP010000035.1:0-25176 GCA_964636585.1 uncultured Antarcticibacterium sp. | reverse complement strand
TTCATAATTACAATTATAGCATAAAATTACTATTTCTTTTAGGGCTCTACATTATGAGTGTTGAAATTAACATTTTTTTACAAACTAATCCCTTCAATCCAAGGTGAGTTATGTATTTTTGCTGAAAATAATAAGGAAATGAAACAAGTTTTTATAGCTCTAGTAGCGTTATTAATAATAGGTTGTGCCAAGGAAAAAGAAGGATATTCTATTTCTGGTGATCTTAAAAATATGGAAGACGGTAAAATGGTTTATGTATTGGAATTAGATGCAAACAACCAGCCAAAAGTTATCGATTCTGTTGCAGTAAAGGATGGTGAATTTTTTCTTCAAATGCCGGTGGTACAAACCCCAAATTTAAGCTTCATTAATATTGAAGGCATTGAAGGAAATGTGTTATTTATTTCTGAAAATGAACCAGTAGAATTTAAAATATACACCGATAGCATTCAAGCTTCTGAAGTTAGCGGTGGAGAAGAGAACAAGGTTTTCCGAAACTATTTAAATCACCTAAAAGATTTAAATACTAAAGTGACTACCGTTAGAACCGATATGCGAAATAACATGATGGGTTCTAAAGATTCTCTTACCATGGTAAAACTTCAGAAAGAGGAAGAAGCTATTAGAAATAGTGATCTTGCACACAAAAAGCAAATCGTGAAAGAACATAAAGACAATTTTGTTTCTGTTCTTGTACTTACAGATATGTTGAATCTTCAGGCACCAGCAAGAGAAGTAAATGAGCTATACACAACTATTTCAGAAGATCTTAAGCAAACTCCATTAGCTAAATCTTTAAAGCAGAATTTAGAAGTGATGTTGGTTACAGAAGTTGGAAGTAAAGCGCCAGAATTTGAAGCTCCTAATCCAGACGGAAAAGTAATTGCTTTAAATGAAGTTCTTGGAAAAGTAACGCTATTAGATTTTTGGGCATCTTGGTGTAAGCCTTGTAGAATGGAAAACCCGAATGTGGTAAATGTTTTTAACAAGTATCACGACAAAGGATTTAATATTATTCAAGTTTCTTTAGACAGAGAAGGACAACATGATAAATGGGTAGAAGCTATTAAAGAAGATAATCTAACTTGGAATCACGTATCTAATCTTCAGTTCTGGAATGATCCTGTTGCTAGGTTATACAATATTAAAGCGATTCCTGCCGCATTCTTGTTAGATGAAAATGGTGTTATTGTAGCTACCAATCTTCGGGGAGATGCTTTGGAAGCTAAGGTAAAAGAAATGATCGAAAAATAATTCTCGATATTATAAACTAAAAAAGGTGCTGAATTTCAGCACCTTTTTTTATGTGTTTTTTTTAGACTTATTTCAATTCGAAAGCAACAGTAACCTTCGCTTTAATTTCCAACTCTCCCGGTGCAATTGTTTCTTGCTCCATAGAATCTGAACTTGCTTTCATTTCATTCATTCTGTACATAGGAGGAAAATTATTAGTTTCTAACTCACTAATGCTAATAGCTTTTCCAATACTTTGCCCTAAAGAACTAGCGTAATCTGTAGCTTTTGATTTTGCATCTAGCACCGCTTTTTTTCTAGCCTCAGTCATATAAGATTCCATTTTAGACGATTTAAATTGAACGCCATCTATTCTATTTAAACCAGCTTTTAAAAGCCCGCTCATTATCTTTTCGTAATTCTTAAGATCATCCAGTTTAATAGAGATCGCTTGATTTGCAACATAACTATAGGTCTTATTATCGTAGTTATAGTTCTTATTCAAGTTCACATAATCTGTTTGAATGTTCTTTTCTGGAATTCCTTGAGATTTCAAATATTTTATAACTGAATCTACTACTTCATCATTCTGCTTTTTCACCTCTTGTGCATCATCACCGTCATGTTCTATCCTAGATTTAATAACAACTTCATCTGGCGTTACTTTAATAATTCCCTCCCCATTTACCGTAACGGCAGGAGTAATATTGTTAATCTGTTGAGCCTGAACAGCAAAAGTTCCTAAGGCAGCGAATAATATTAAAATTGATTTCATAATTTTATTTTTTTGATTTCTATTGCTATTACAAGAAGGATACCACGCTTATATTTTTCCGGCTTTTTGAAGTATAAAAAGAATTAATATTGGAATTGCAAGTAAGATCACCATTAGCAAATGTTGCTGAAAGATCCATGGCGCGAGCATTAGCGTAATTACAAAACCTCCAACAGCTCCTCCAAAATGAGCATCATGACCTATATTTCCAAGCCTCTTTTTCATTCCATAAATTGTATACAGCAAATATCCAATCCCAAAAACATAGGCTGGAACTGGAATTATAAAGAAGAGCCCTAACATCATGTCTGGCCTTAATAGAATTGCAGAATATAAGACTCCCATCACAGCGCCACTGGCTCCAACAGCGGTGTAATCAAGATCGTTCTTATGAAAGAAATAACTTAGCAAATTCCCCAAAACTAAACTTACCAAATACACAATAATAAACCCAAGGGAACCCAGATCATAAAGAACCACGTTTGCAAAGAAATACAGGGTAAGCATATTTACGAAAAGATGGGAAGTGTCTACATGTAAAAAACCTGAAGTAAAGATCTGATATTTTGCACCGGCTTTAATATCGCCAACATTGAATTTATATTTTTCGAAAAAAACTGGATCATTAAATCCTTTGAATGAAATTATAACATTTACGGCAATGATAATAATAGTTATCAAGCTTAAATCTCCCATGGATACTTACGTTTAGTGCCAAATATACCATATATTTGCCTAAATTTTTTGTTGATGCAGCGATTAGTTTTCTGGTTAGTCTTTCCTTTTTTATGGGTAATTTCTAAATTTCCATTCTGGCTATTTTACAAGGTTTCAGATCTTATATTTTTTATTGTTTACTACTTGGTAGGCTATAGAAGAAAAACCGTGACCGAGAATTTAAAGCTTGCGCTTCCTGGTAAATCCGAAACAGAATACAAAAGAATAAGCAAGAGATCTTTCCAGCACATGTGCGATATGTTTTTGGAAATGGTTAAAAGCATATCCATCCCAAGTAATGAATTAAAAAGGCGTTACACCTTTACCAACATCAGTGAAATTCAGCGTATACGAGATCTCAATAAAAGCATTATTCTTATCTGCGGGCATTATGCTAGTTATGAATGGATAAATGCGCTTCAACTCTACGGATTGGATTATAGAGGCTACGGAATTTATAAAAAAGTTCAGAATAAGTATTTCGATAAAATGGCGAAAGATATTCGAGAAAGATTCGATGGGGAATTAATCACTACTTCTGAAGCTACAAAAACAATAAAAAGCAATCAGCAAAACGGAAAACTGGGAGTCTATGCTATCGTTGCAGATCAATCTCCAAAATTGGGTAGAGCAAAATACTGGTCTAAATTTCTAGGAACAACAGTGCCAATATTTTTAGGTTCAGAAAAATTAGCCAAGAATTTAGACATGGCTGTAATGTATCTTCATGTTGAAAAGAAAGGAAGAGGATTGTATCAAGCCAGTTTTATTCCTATTACAGATAATGCTGCAGCAGAACCAGACTTTAAGATTACCAATAAGTTTCTTTCTGAACTTGAAAAACAGATCAAAGAAAAACCGGAATATTATCTTTGGACACATAAAAGATGGAAACATAAAGATGCTCCCATCCCTCAAGATGCTATTGTTTTTCCAAGAAACTAAGCTACAATTGCTTTAATCTCTTCTATCATTTCTTGAGCTAAGGAATCTGCTTTTTCCTGAGATTTAGCTTCAGTATATATTCTAATAATTGGCTCTGTATTCGATTTTCTTAAATGAACCCAGTTCTCATCAAAATCTATTTTTACCCCATCAATTGTAGAGATCTCTTCAGAATTATGATTTTCTTGAACCTTTTCTAAAATAGCATCTACATCTAGATCTGGAGTAAGTTCAATTTTATTCTTACTCATATAATACATCGGGTACGTTTCCTTGATCGCAGAAACAGTCATTTTCTTTTCGGCTAAATAGGTTAAGAACAATGCTACACCAACTAAACTATCTCTACCGTAATGAGATTCTGGGTAGATTATCCCTCCATTTCCTTCACCGCCAATTACTGCATTGCTCTCTTTCATTAATTCTACCACGTTCACCTCACCTACTGCACTTGCTCTATAGGTATTTCCATGTTTTTGAGTAAGATCTCTCAAAGCTCTGGAAGAAGATAAATTACTTACGGTATCTCCCGGAGTTTTACTTAAAACGTAATCTGCGCAAGCTACCAAGGTATATTCTTCCCCAAACATTTCCCCATTCTCATCGATCAAAGCCAATCTATCCACATCTGGATCTACAACAATTCCAAGATCAGCTTTTTCTTCTGCCACCAATTTGCAAATATCTCCTAAATGTTCTTTTAAAGGTTCTGGGTTGTGCGGGAAATGTCCATTAGGATCGCAATATAGTTCTACTACTTCTACCCCTAACTTTTTAAGCAACGCAGGAATTGCAATTCCTCCAGTAGAATTCACACCATCTACAACAACTTTAAACTTTGCTTCCGCTACTTTTTTTGCATCAACTAGTTTTAGATCTAAAACCTGATCGATGTGCCTGTCTATATAATCATCTATAAATGTAATTGTCCCAAGATCATCCACTTCAGAAAAATCGAAATCTTCTTTATCGGCATAGTCAAGAATTTTCACTCCTTCTGCCCCATTCAAAAACTCCCCTTTTTTATTAAGTAATTTTAACGCGTTCCATTGTTTTGGGTTATGACTTGCGGTTAAAATAATTCCACCATCAGCCTTTTCTAAAGGAACAGCAATTTCTACCGTTGGCGTTGTAGAAAGACCTAGGTCTATCACATCTATTCCAAGTCCCACCAAGGTATTCATTACTAATTGTTGGATCATAGATCCCGAAATTCGCGCATCCCTACCAATAACAACTTTTAATTTTTCACCATTATTTTCATTTTTCAACCAAGTTCCATAAGCTGCGGCAAATTTTACCGCATCTAATGGCGTTAAATTTTCTGAAGGTTTCCCTCCAATAGTTCCTCGAATTCCTGAAATAGATTTTATTAAACTCATTATGTGTTTTTTTTGAATTAAGCTACCAGATTTTATATCTAAATTCCTTCTGAAGCTAAGAATACACCGTATTCCAAATTTTTAACAAATATACAAGCCTCCTGTGCTTCCTCCCAATACTTAACATAAAATAAACAGCAATTCACATAAATTGCTACCTTGTGAGGATGAATTATCTTGCACATATTTATCTGTCTGGTGAAATTGAAGAATTGAAAATCGGGAATTTTATTGCAGATTCTATAAGAGGAAACAAATTCGCTCACTTTCCAAAAAAAGTGCAAGAAGGCATTATGTTGCATAGACATCTGGACACTTTTACAGATAAGCATCCAACAGTTCGAAAAAGCACGCATAGACTTTTTGATCCTTATAGCCATTACAGTGCTGTAATAGTGGATATTTTATACGATCATTTTTTGGCCAAGAACTGGGCAACCTATTCAGATATTCCTTTGTATGATTATACTCAGAATTTTTATAAATTACTACAGGATAATTTTGAAATGCTGCCTTCTAAAGTTCAAAATTTTCTTCCTTATATGGTTAAGGACAATTGGCTTTACAATTATGCAAGTATAGATGGTATTGGAAAGATCCTTTTTCAGATGGATCACAGAACCAACAATAAATCGAGAATGCAATATGCCACAAAAGAGCTTCAGTTATATTACCAACTTTTTGAACTGGAATTCACTTCCTTTTTTGAGGAAATAATAAAATATTCTGCGGAAGAAATTCAGCAATTAAAAACATAAATTTTATGAGAAAATATTTCTTTATACTTAGTCTTTTCATGTTTATTGGATGTAAGACATCATTAGACACTCCTCCAAAATCTGTTTCCAAAGCTGAACTGGGATTGGTCACAGATCAAGCAATGGTAGTATCTGCCAGGAAAGAAGCCTCAAAAATAGCTTCAGATATCATGAAGCAAGGTGGGAATGCTTTCGATGCCATGGTTGCCACAGAAATGGCCTTGGCAGTAAGTTATCCATTTGCTGGCAGTTTAGGCGGTGGCGGATTTATGGTTTTTAGAAAAGCAAATGGAGAAATAGGAAGTTTAGATTTTAGAGAAAAAGCTCCCTTAGCGGCTTCAAAAAATATGTATCTGGATGAAAATGGAAATGCCATTGCAGAAAAGAGTCAAGTTGGTGGATTAGCAGTTGGCGTTCCTGGAACGGTTGCCGGAATCTTTTCGGTGCATGAAAAATTAGGTTCGTTACCGCTTTCTCAAATTTTAACTCCTGTAATAGAATTAGCAAAGAAAGGATATACCGTAACTCAGGGCCAGGCCGATAGTTTTAATGCTAATAACGGTGTTTTCAGAAAAGTAAATTCTTCTACTATTTTATATGACAAAACTTTTAAAGTTGGGGATACCGTTAAAAATTTAGCCTTGGCAAAAACGCTGGAAAAAATCATGAGAAATGGGCGGGAAGAATATTATGGCGGAGCTACAGGGAAAATTCTGGTAGACTTTATTCAAAAGAACGGAGGGATCATTACTTTGGAAGACCTGAAAAGCTATCAAACGGTTTGGAGAGAACCAGTGACTTTCAATTATAAAAATCTAAAAGTGATATCTATGGCTCCACCTTCCAGTGGTGGGGTTGCTTTGGCTCAAATAATGAAAACTTTAGAAAAATATCCACTTGCTGAATTTGGCCATAATAGTGAGAAAACAATACAGGTTATTACTGAAGCAGAACGCAGAGCTTATGCCGATAGAAGTTATTATTTAGGCGACCCCGATTTTTATGATGTTCCGGTAGAAACACTTACCAGTGAAAGCTATTTAGATCTAAGAATGGAGGGATTTAGCTTCGATAAAGCTACTGCTTCCTCCTCCCTATCTCATGGAGCTATCCCGGGTTATGAAAGTATGGAAACCACTCATTACTCTATAGTAGATCCCTTCGGAAATGCTATTGCAGTAACTTCAACCTTAAACGGAGCCTATGGTTCTAAACTGTTCGTAGAAGAATTAGGTTTCTTTCTGAATAATGAAATGGACGATTTTAGTGCTAAGCCCGGAGTTCCAAATATGTTCGGACTTATTGGAGCTGAAGCAAATTCCATAGCACCTCAAAAAAGAATGTTGAGTTCTATGACACCGACTATTGTTGAAAAAGACGGCGAATTTTGGATGAGTGTTGGTACTCCTGGTGGATCTACCATCATCACTTCTGTACTGCAAACAATTTTAAATGTATCTGAATTTGGGATGAATATGCAGGAGGCAGTAAATGCTCCTAGGTTTCATCATCAATGGTTACCAGATGAAATACGTTTTGAACCAAATTCCTTCAGCTCAGAAATATTAAATTCCTTAGAAGCAAAAGGATATATAATAAACGAAAAAGATTCCCCAATCCTTGGAAAAGTAGACGCTATTTTAAAATTACCTAATGGTAAACTTGAAGGTGGCGCAGATAAGAGGGGGGATGATACTGCTATTGGATTTTAAGCAAGAAAAAGAGGGGCAAATTTGCCCCTCTACATTCTAAAATAAAACTCAACTATCTAAAAAATTAAGGCTGAACGATTAAAACATTATAACCGGTCATAATTGCTGGATCATTAGATATCTTAACATCATCTAAGGCAAAATCATTACCCGAATAATTGTCATTATTATTTAATATCTCCAAATTTAGTTTACCGGCAGCATTAGATCTTAACCATAAACCAACTGTTTGCCACTCGTCTTCCGCAGTAACAGTAGTGCTTAATGGCACTCCATCTACATTTACTACAAGTTCAGCTGGACTTTGAGTCACCACACTTCTTGTTCTAAATGTTACGTAATAATCTGAATCTGGACAAATATCACTACAAACGAAAGAATAGTAAACATCTAAATTTGGATCTAGAGAACCATTAATCACCATCATATCATTTCCATTGTCGAAAGACACAAAACCATTGTGCACTGCGTTAGGATTACTTGTGAAGGTATAAGTTCCCGGATCAAAAACTGAATTAGGTGCAGGTGCTTTATAAGCGTATTGTGAACCAGTTGAAATTCCCGGTGCAGTTAAGAAACCATCGTTAAAACTATCTTCATAATATGCTAAAGGAGACATTAAACATGGCGTAGAATCTTCTCCACAGAATGGACCTTCTCTAAAGTGCCAGTAATTTTTAAGACCTGTTTCAAGATCATCAAATGCTCCATCTTTGATCATACCATCGGTAAAATCTCCACGTCTAATTAGATCTTCTTCATTCCCTTGTTCATCCACAGTCCAGATCTCTGCGTAATAAGAGTCTGTTCCGGTTCTGTCTGGAAGAGGAATACAAAGAGGTTCTGCACTTTTAACAGCGCCACCTTCGTAAACTACATTATTGGTTTGTTCTACCAAGGCAGCAGATCTATCCAAAACTACATCGAAAAATGCATTTGGAGATTGTGCAGCAACATCATGCTCCCACACAATTATTTTAAAGTTAGAAGGTGTATGTCTTCCATCTTCGTCGCATTCATTTCCAAAGAAACAAACATAAGTTAACGGAACCATTTCAAAGTCAAAAAATAAATATCCGTATTCTCTAGCAAATGCTTGATCATAACATAAAACCTCTACATCATCATAATGCTTGGTTCCATCCTCTAATACTATATTATGAGGTAACGGATTTTCTACGAAGTTTGCGAAATTGGCAGGACCATAATCATTCATAGAATTTGGTGCCATCCACATAACCTGTTCATTTTGATCTAAAACAGCAAAATAAACAAGAGAATAATTCCCGGCGTCTAGTTCCATAAACGTTTCTTCATAAGTAAGCCAATTGTCAAGCCCATCTGCGTCCTGATCTGAAGTATTATCTATGATTCTAATTAGAACATCATTTGGCTCGCCAACTCCATCTGTAACAAATTCACCATTTGGTTTTTCTATAACCGCACGTACAAAAGTTGGAGTAAGATCTGCCGCTGGACATCCAGGAATATCACTAGATTCTTCCCCTGCTTTAGTCATAGATTGCATCCTTGACTGGTCAAATTGTTTGAGCGCTAGATCAAAACTTAATGTGACCTTGTCTGCTGCCTGCGGATCTATTATTTCTTGTGCAGAATTGTCTTCCTTACTACAGGAGGAAAAGCACATTGCTAAAACAGCAACGATCATAACTGAAATTCTTGCATTTCTCATAATTAAATTGGTATTTGTAACTATTAAATTGAATTAGTCAATATTATAAATGGTACCCTTTATAATCTTTTATAAAGCTTATTGGCAAAATTCTCCGCCATTCAAGCTACTCCCAAATATCACTTCAAAATCACCAAAAACGCTTCCTATTCGAATATCTATAGAGCAACTGGTGTGAATATCTGTATGTTTTATATTATTCTTGTAGACTTCTAAATTTGTCCACATCGTAATACTGCCGTTTTTATCATATGTTCCAACTACTTCAAATTGTTGGTTTGTGGTTAACACATCATTAAATAATTCAACCCCATCTTTTGATTGAATTATTTTTATTGAAGTCTCCTCTCCGGTATATTTTAGAGTTAGTTTTGTTACTTTTCCATCGCAGGTAGCACAATCTGGATCTTCTGTAGGAGGGACTGGGCACAATTCTCCACCCAATACACTTTTACCCGATACAACTTCGAAATAACCACTCAGAAATCCTGGCCCAATAGCTTCAGTACAACTTGTATTTATAGTTTTGTATAACGTCTCATTTATATAGATTTTAATTTCAGCACCTAAAAAATTAAGAGGACCATTTACGTTGAGTTCAATTATATTTTCAAAATCTGCGATTCCTTCAAACAAGATGGTTTCATTAGAAGTAATCAAAACTTGTTGAGAGTTTAAATGG
Organism: uncultured Antarcticibacterium sp.; assembly: GCA_964636585.1. Taxonomy (GTDB): domain Bacteria; phylum Bacteroidota; class Bacteroidia; order Flavobacteriales; family Flavobacteriaceae; genus Gillisia. The sequence goes on along the minus strand of CAZWSP010000035.1, from coordinate 15,279 downwards.
AGATATTTAAGACTCAGCTCTGAGACACCACCCTCACACGGGGTACATACTACATCACAATTTTCTGTAGTAAGATCTTGTAAGAGTGGAAAATTATCTTGACTGTCACAACAGTTTTCTCTGAAGTGATATAAACTGAATTTCTCTTCCGCATATAAATTTTGCAGAATATCGGTGTCTGTAAAACTGCCTTCTCTAATTAAAGTTTCTGAAGAGTTATCTTCAATTAGATAGATTCTTCCGAAGAATTTATCTTCACCCGGTTGATCTGGTAATGGTATACAAATGAGATCACCATAAAATCGTTCTACTTCATCATCATCTATAATTGAATTGATGGAATTATATTGATCTGCCAAAAGATTAGTAGCATCATAAACTCCATTTTCATCAAACTTCCAAATTACTTGACGAAAATTTGCAGGACTATGTCTCCCCAGATCATCGCAGATATTTCCAAAAGAACAGAGATAGATAAAATTTGGATTGGTAAAATCGAAGAATAAGTAGCCAAAAGCTATGGCTAATTGTTTATCATAACACAAAACTTCTACAGGAGCATAATGTTTTTCCCCACTAAGAATATTCACCTCTACGGGCAAAGGATTATTTACATAATTTTGAAAGGAAATTGGTCCATAATTATCATCTTTTCTGGGTGCTAAATAAATTATTTCGGCATTGGGACCATTCCCATCAAGCACCGCAAAATATTCTATAGTATAAACTCCGGCATCTAGTTCAAGATCTTGTGATTCCTTGGTGAACCAAGAATCTAAAATTTGGTCATTGTTGGTATCACTTCCGTTAGGGTTCACCTCTATCTCGATAAAACTATTAATTCCATCTTTGCCTGCAACCCAGCTATTATCGCTAGCATTTTTTATGGCAACTCGAATATATTTTGGATTCTCTTCTGAACATTGCGGAATGTCTACAACCTCATCAAATACCGTTTTAAAATTATCTTCTCCAAAATTTCCGAGTAAGGATCCAAAGGAAAGAATACCCTTAGGTTGTTGGTCCTCTCCGGGTAGCCTAGATTCTGAAGTATCTTCTTTGCTACAAGAGATAATTTGAAAAATAACGAATAGTCCTAAAAATAAAGCACGAAGATTTAGCATCTCTCTTATTTTTTAATTAGAGTTATAGAATTTCTGATAAAGCATAATCTCACATGGGATAGTGCATTTATTAGATTGAAAAATAATTTAGTAGGGAATAGAAAAGAATACGTGAAGGGAAGTATTGATTAATACTGAAGCCAAAGTAGATGGTTAAATCCCTGTCGTGTATGGGGGAAATCCCGTAGTTTTCGAAACCTCACAAATATTGGATAACTCAAGTAGTGCTTCAATAAATACAAAAATTTTAAATCGTTAGCTTAGTGAGAGTCCTCCTTTATTCTAAATTCTTAATTTCCTGATAAACTACTTATAATTAGAGTAGTATAATTTATAATTGGAATTATAATGAAGTAAAACGCAGATAAATTTGTTTCGAATTTTTTTTTAGGGGAGATATGAACAGCAAAAAGGAGCAATTTGCTCCTTTTTTAATTGATGTAATAAAACTTTAACGCTATAAAATATTGATAATTAGTAATTTATAAATACAATAAAATCCATTTAAAATTTAAGGAGTATAAGATTTATTCTACTATTTTGAACAAAGGTAATATGGATTTGGGTCTTCATTTTCAACAAATATAAATCCGAAATCATAAGCGCGATCTTTCTGAAAACATAAAACTTCTACAGGTAAAATTTGTTTGGATCCTTCTTCAATTTTAATGGTAATAGGTAGCGAAGCAGAAACTAGGTTATAAAACAACATAGGATCATTTCCGGCATTTTTACGGGGTGACATATAGATAATATGAGAAGATTGACCAGGAATATCTACCACAGCAAAATATTCTAGAGTGTAGGTGCCAACAGGTAATTTAAGATCAAATTCTTCTAAATTATTCCATGAATCCATTTCTCCATCATTATTAGAATCGAGGCCCTTGGGATCTAATTGTAATTCAAAAAAACCTGAAGAATTATTTCCAACATAACAATTTCCGTTACTATCCTTTAAAGCAATCCGAATATATGCCGGGGAAATATCACTGCAATAAAGATCTCCAAATTCGATGCTTTTCTGAGAACGGTTAAAACCGTTCGTAGTAATCATACTAAACGAGAGAACACCATTTCCGACCTCATCATTGGAAAGCGAGTCATCATCATTAGAACTACAACTAAAAATAAAAGTTGCTATTAAAAAAAGGAATCCCAAATAACCATGTATTGTTTTCATAATAATTAAAATTTAAAAATGAATAAGTGTCTCAGAAAGCGAAGGAGCTATCCAAAAAATTAGCTATTCAGTAATAGGGAAAGATGCATCGGGTTAAATGCAAAATTGGAGGGAATCTAAGGTGAGCTAGTAAGTCTTAACTCCTAGTATAAAATTAGGAAACCTTTAAGAAATAAATAATAGGGGAAATCCCTGATTAACATTGATAATATTTAGGTAGGAATTTATAATTGTGTATTTATTAGACATCCAATGTGGAAATTCCACAAATAGTAATAAGTGAAATATGAAAATAATTAAATGCAAAAAGCCGAAGCAATTGCTTCGGCTTTTAAATAATCTTAAAAATTTATTCTGTTTTATATGTAAAACCAAGTTCCATTTACTAATTCTACTTCTTGCCATCCACCACGGTCCTTTTTAAAGAACCAGCTGTCTTTTCTTCTTAAAACTGTTAACCCAGCAATGGTGTAGTATTCTCCATTAATATAAGTAGGTTCAGGATTAGTTGGCTCCGGAGTTGTTGGTTCTGGTGTAGTTGGCTCTGGCGTTGTGGTAGTTGGAGGTTCTGTTGTTCCTCCTCCAGATTCACCTGGATACATACTGAAGACACCTTCGATATCGCCATTAGATAATGAACTTCTTTGCACATTAAAAATAGATCCATCTTTTTTCACAATAGTTGGTTGCCCATTAGAAGAGAAAGAATAAGAACTATACATCATAATAGATCCAAAATCTAAACTCGATGTAAATTCAGATCCGTCATATCCACTTTCCTCGTAAGTTCTAAAGTTATGTTCGGTTCCAGAAGCGATGTTTGCAAAATTTATTGTGATATAGCTATCACGATCTACTCTACTTTGCTCATGCCATAATCCAACAGCATGACCTATCTCATGAATAGTATTTCCGGTAGAACACCCACTTGCAAGGGTGATATTTTGTCTTCCCCCTACCATACCTACATAAGAGGAACATCCGCCTCCAGGAGTAAAGTACACATAATTGGATTCTCCAGATCGCTGCACAAACTTTACTGCAGTAGTAGATTCCCAGTGTGCAATTGCATTAGTTACTCTTGCTTGATCTGGTAAAGTGGCATCTATAGCATAATAAACTACATTATTTGGCCAGTAACTAGAAGTTCTTCCGACACTTTTTTGTCCAGAAGGAGTTTCGCCTTTTTGATAAACCATTTTTTGCTCTTGGTCTGTAACCATATCTTTAGAAAATATGATATCACCTTGATAAACTAAATTACCATCGATACTTTCTACTGGTAGTCTTTTTCCTGCAAAAAATACATCAGAGACAATTCCTGATTTTCCAGGATATGCAACCTCAACATTTGCTTCAAAGTTTTGGGAATTATTCAATCCCGTTTCCGTTTCAATCTCATTAATTGGATCTTCACTGCATGAGAACAGCGCTAGGGCTGGCAGTAAGAAAATAAAGCTACGTTTTTTCATAAGTAGGTTTCTTTAAAATTTAAAATTAATAATTGTTAAATGGGGGAATCAAAAAATATTAAATACTCAATTATAAATAATTGAAATATATTAAAGGGTTAATAGAAAAGGCTGTGAAAAGTTGTTTTGTAATTTTTGTTGTGTAGAAAATATACACGATTGTGCAAGAAAGTTCACACAATTTAAAAAATCTCTGAAGTAATGTAACTTCAGAGATCCTATAATATTAAACCCAATACCATCTAGCGTTTCTAAGTTCAACTCTTTTGAATCCGTATTTAGTTCTTAAATACCAGAAATCGTTCATTCTTAGAACAGTTAATCCAGAGATTGTGTAATATTCTCCATTGATATAAGTTGGTGCAGTTGTACCCGTTGGATACATACCGTTTATTCCCTGTATATCTCCCGAGGATAAAGCATTTCTTTGAACACTGAAAGTACTACCATCTAATTTTACAATAGTAGGTTGTCCATTACTAGAAAAGGAATAAGAACTATACAACATGATGGATCCAAAGTCGAGATTAGATGTGAATTCTTCTCCGTCAGCCCCACTTTCTTCGTAGGTTTGAAAATTGTGTTCTCTTCCACTTTGAATATTGGAATAATTAATTTTGATGTGCTTGTCTCTATCTACACGGCTTTGTTCATGCCATAAACCTACAGCATGCCCTACTTCATGAATGGTATTTCCTGTAGAACATCCCGATGCAAGCGTAATGTTTTGTCTTCCGCCAACCATTCCAACATAGGAGGAACAACCAGAACCTGGAGTAAAATAAATATAATTGGATTGTGAAGTTCTTTGTACAAACTGCAGTGAGGTGTTAGCTTCCCAATGTTTAATAGCATCTAAGGCTCTGTTCTGGTCTGGAAGGCTGCTGTCAATATCATAGTAAACGGTATTATTTGGCCACATACCAGAAGTTCTACCGACACTTTTTTGAGTATCTACCAACGCGCCTTTTTCATAATTAAGTTCAGCTGGATTGTTTTTTAGCATATCTGAAGTAAATATTATATCTCCTTCATAAATAAAATCACCATCTATTTCTTCAACTGTAATTTTCTTCCCTGCATAATAAACATCAGACAACATCCCGAAGTCCTGTGGATAGGCCATTTCAACGTTTGCAGATAATTCTTTAGTTTCTAATAATTGCTCTTCTGTTTCTGGGGTAATTGAATCTTCACTACAAGACAGAATGGCTAGAGCCGGTAGTAAATACAATAAATTTAATCTCCTCATAAGTTGGGGTTTTAAAAAATAAATGAACAAGTATATTTTTTTATAATAATAAAACCTGTTCTGGTTAGTAAATTAATTTTACGAGTTGGCTTAAACCAAAGTTCATTCCAAAATATTAAAAGGAATATCACAATTAATTAAATATCAATGCCTTAACACGTAATTCAATTTAAAAATTCATAACGATTACGAATTTTTTTTCTGATTTTTAAAATGTATTTCTTAAAAAAGAATTAATTCAATTTTATTTTAATAATTGAATAATTCCTTGCAGCTCACTTTGGGGGGAGATATGAGTGCTGTAAATAATAATATCGCTAAACTACATATTTATCCGACAAAATACACAACATGAATTTAATTTAACATAAATTTAACATAATACTCTTAAACAAAGAAAAGCTGCCCGAAATAAATCGGACAGCCTCTTCTATTAACACCTCTAATTATTATTAAAATAACTATTGGTGATTAATAAAACTAACTCAGCAAACACGTCATCCCCCCGGTTGACAAATCTACTGGAGTCAGTTTTTAATTATTACTGTGCAACATTGCAATAGTTTACTTTTAAACCTATAGTAATAGGTAAATCGCTCGGGGTTAATCCGGCAAATAGCGTTGATCCACCTGCATCCGGCACAACGCCTACAATACATACCACATCACCTCCAATTGTTACTTCTATATCAGAAAATTCAAAGGGTGCAACTGGCGTTAAACCAACTGATAAACCACCACCAACAAATTCTAGAGTTAAATCTCCAATAGAAATCGGTATAATTTGTAATGCAGTTGCGTCTTTTGAATAGGAATTACTAAATCTCTCACAACCTACGGGAATATCAGATATACAACTTGCATCATCATTGCATCCGTCAAGATCGGCATCTAAATATCCTACTCCCGGTAATTGATCAGGACAAGAATCTGAGCCATTTAGAACTGAATCTCCATCTCTATCATCATCACAGGCATCAGGAATACCATCACTATCTAGATCTAATCTATCATCAAATCCTTCACATAAATCCTGACCGTTAAGAATAGTGTCTCCATCGCAATCGAATGAGTCAAAGTTAATATTGCCCGCATCGTCATCATCACACTTGTTTTTTATAGAATCACCATCACAATCTCCTTCAGGACTTGTACAATCTGCAACTACTATAGGACAACCAACTTCATCTACGCTACCTCTTACGCCCTCTCCTTTACATTCGTCAACTCCATTTAAGACACCGTCATCATCACAATCTGCATTTGGATCTTCAGGATTACATCCTGTTCCACCATCATCATCACCGCAATTAATTCTTACGTGTTCATACTTAGGAGTTAAATTAATTTGTGCAGAAATATCTGCTTGATTAATAGTGAATTCTTTCACATCTGAACCATCAGCTGTATAAGCTCCTGCCGATAAAACACTCACTCTCACATAATACATTTCTCCATCTTCTAATGGAGGTAATGCCATACAAAGGACTGTTGCTGCAAAACTATTTCCTGTTCCAGAAACTGAGTTCATCGCTCCATCTATTACTAAGTCGGTTCCATCATACCCATCTGCCCAAACATCTACCATGAATTTTGCAGGATATTCTCTTCCTGTTCCATCATCACAATAATTCACGAAAATGCAATAGTTGTTTTCTACGGTTGTTAGATCGATATCGAAGAAAACATATCCATAGGCTTCTTCATTTCTTGGAATATAACATAGCACATCTACCATTATATATGGTTTAGTTCCAGCTTCTAGATCGATAGCCATTGGTAAAGGACTACCAACACTGCTAGCATAATCACCACCAGCTCTTGGAGCTACCCATAGTACTTCATTATCTGAAGAATACACTATAAAATATTGTAATGTGTAATCTCCTGCAGGTAAGCCTAAAACTTCGGAATATTCGGTTTCCCAACTTCCTCCATTGTTCTTAATATTTACATTAATAAGAAATGGATCGGTATTTCCGGCACCTCCTACAAAGAAACCAGTGGCATCGTCTGTTAATCCTAATCTTACGTATGCAGGAGCTGCATCTCTACATTCGGTTGGATCGCTTAAATGAGCTTTGGAAGCCTGTCTGGTTTCAAAATTATTTAGCAACGCCCCCAGTTGTAATTGAACCGTATCTTGATCGGATACAGTTACACCACTTTCTTCCTTAGAACAGGAGGTGAAAAGCATTGCAAACACTGCTAAAAAAGCAATGTGATGTTTAAAATATTTCATAATTGAATAATTTAAATTAATAAAGAAATAGAAGGACTTATTAATAGGATACTAACTGTTTAGTTAATCTGATCCATTAAAAAAGGAATATTGAACAGTAAATGATAATTACTATTTACTGCTCAATTCCTCTTCCATTTCAAGATTGGTTAATAAGTAAAGTCATTACTAATCACAAATTCTAATGTGATCATACTTAGGAGTTAACTCCATCTGAGCATTAATATCTGCTTGAGAGATTTCAAATTCTCTTACCGGTGGATTTGCTTCATCCACATTGTAGTCTAATAATGGATCGTCAAGTACTGTAACTCTTACAAAATAAGTATCAGAACCTACTAATGGAGGTAGTACAAAACATAATACTGAAGCAGAAGGATACTCTCCATTTTGAGAGATCATGTTCATGTTTTCATCTAATTCTACCGCAATTCCATCATATGCATCATACCATACCTCAACCATGAATTTAGCTGGATACTCTCTACCTTCACAATAGTTTACGAAGATGCAATAGTTGTTTTCTACTCTTGTAAGATTAATATCATAGAACAAATAGCCATAAGCTTCTTCATTTCTAGGAACAAAACATAACACATCTACATTAATATATGGTTTAGTTCCAGCCTCTAATGTGAAAGCTTGAGGAAGTGGATTATCCACACTGCTAGCATAATCGCCACCCACTCTTGGAGCTACCCATAATACTTCTTCATCTGAAGAATACACTATAAAATATTGAAGTGTATAATCTCCTGCTGGCAATCCAAGTACATCAGAATAACTTGTTTCCCAACTTCCGTTATTATTCTGGACATTAACTCTTACCAAATTTACAGCAGTATCACCAGGTCCTCCTACATAAAAACCTGTTTCATCATCGGTTATTCCAACTAGAACATATGCAGGACTAGCATCTCTACATTCCGTCGGTTCAGTTCCATGAGCTTTAGATTCGATATCGTTTAACAAGGTTCCAAATTGAATTTGGAATGTCTCCTGATTTCCTGAATCTGAAGCTGTAGATTCCTCTTTACTACAAGAGGTAAAAAACATTGCAAATACCGCAATAACTGCAATGGGAAGTTTAAAGTGTTTCATAATTAAAATAGTTTAGATTATTAATAAATTAGAATGGTTAATAAAAGAGTTGTAATATTTTGATGGAGGAGAAATTGAAAAGCAAATTCAAAATTTGCTTTTCAATTAGTCTTCCAACTATTTAGTTTTAATCATTATCTGGACAAACTTCAGAATGTACTATAATCCAGAAGTTTCCATCGTTACTATAACTGAAGTTCCAAGTTTTACTTCCAGTATAGTTATCTTCATATGTATTGCCATATTGTCCTGGCGCAGTAGTGGTAGGCGCATTATTATCACTAAAATAAATATGAGTTACATTACTAACAACACCGCTATTTAGTGTGTATTTAACCGCTACATTTCCTGCACTAACAGTAAGTTCTACTTTACCTACCAATGTGCCTTTATCTATATCGTTTTGTCCAGCACCAGCATAAACATTATATGAATAGGTTCCATTTCCACCTTCAAAATATTCTGCCCATCCCCAACGTTTATTTCCAAGGTCTAAGGAGATCAAAGTATTATTACCAAACATAAAAGCAGTTTCACAACCTTCAAGATCTGTATCTTCTTGATCACAATAATCAGGAGTTCCATCTCCATCGCTATCTATATAGTCATCACCACCTGCACATGTATCACATGCATCCGGAACACCATCACCATCGGCATCTGCATTGTCATCTCCTGCACATATATCACAGCCATCTGGAACACCATCACCGTCAGTATCTACATTGTCATCAAATCCAGGACAGATATCATCATTATCCGGTACACAATCTCCATCGTTGTCAAGATCTTTATGTACATAAGGACAAGGATCACAACCATCTGGAAGTCCATCTCCATCGGTATCTATACTGTCATCAAATCCAGGACAGATATCATCACCATCTGGTACACAATCTCCATCTGTATCTTGAGGAGTAATAGGACAATCGTCTGGTGGTGTACCACAATTAATTCTTAAATGTTCATATCTCGGAGTATCTAATAATTGTGCAGCAATATCTGCTTGAGAGATCTCGAATTGAACGAAGTCGGAAGTATCAGAAGAATATCCTAATAATGCATCATCTAGCACTGTTACTCTAACAAAATAGGTATCATCCCCACTTAATGGAGGTAATGGGAAACATAATACAGATGCTGCTGGATAGACACCAGGTTGAGTAATTAAATTCATTGCTCCATCTATTACTACGTCTGTTCCATCATACCCATCTGCCCAAACATCTACCATGAATTTTGCAGGATATTCTCTTCCTGTTCCATCATCACAATAATTCACGAAAATGCAATAGTTGTTTTCTACGGTTGTTAGATCGATATCGAAGAAAACATATCCATAGGCTTCTTCATTTCTTGGAATATAACATAGCACATCTACCATTATATATGGTTTAGTTCCAGCTTCTAGATCGATAGCCATTGGTAAAGGACTACCAACACTGCTAGCATAATCACCACCAGCTCTTGGAGCTACCCATAGTACTTCATTATCTGAAGAATACACTATAAAATATTGTAATGTGTAATCTCCTGCAGGTAAGCCTAAAACTTCGGAATATTCGGTTTCCCAACTTCCTCCATTGTTCTTAATATTTACATTAATAAGAAATGGATCGGTATTTCCGGCACCTCCTACAAAGAAACCAGTGGCATCGTCTGTTAATCCTAATCTTACGTACGCAGGAGCTGCCTCTCTACATTCTGTTGGATCGATTAAATGAGCTTTTGAAGCCTGTCTGGTTTCAAAATTATTTAACAACGCCCCTAATTGTAATTGAACCGTATCTTCATCGGAGCCGGTAACTCCACTTTCTTCCTTAGAACAGGAGGTAAAAAACATTGACAGTACAACTAAGTATGCCAAGCAACTTTTAAACTTTTTCATAGTTAAATAGTTTAGATTAATAATAAATTTAGAATGGTTAATAAAACTGTTGTAATCACTCTTTAACAGAGTAATCCGAAATTTTCTTGATTGTTTATTCTTTGGAGTAACGTATGAACAAGTGGGTGCAGATGGGGGTGACAAACTTGTTTAAAGTAAAGATATGGGCATTTAAAGAGTTAAGACTATAGGGGAATTCCCCTATATTTAAGCAGAAGTGAAATAAATAAATACTACCATAAGTCGGGATTAGGATGTATTACATCATTAAAAACTATAGTATGTTAATTCAATAAATTGTATATATAAAAATCTCCTCGATGTGCATTTTTGCTAGGCCTTGTATAGGTTAAAATGATTGTAGGAAATTACTTTCTTTTAATGTGGTTAGATCAATATTTTCCATTTTTTACTTTGCTCTTTAAAAAAGCAGAAAGGAATAAAAAAGATAATTTAAGAATTAAATGTTAGTCAGGTTATATGCTTCAACTAAGCTTTTCAGCTAAATCATTAGTTAACTTCTATAAACAAAAAGTGCTATCATTGAAATGATAACACTTTAAGATGTTTTATATATGATATTATTTTGTAGAATTATAAATCTATCAGATTATGATTTATAGCATAAATGATACTCTCAAGAATAGTATCAGAATTTGTGCGTTTTACAATATTTGCTCTATGCTTTTCTATAGTCTTTGGAGAGATGAATAAAGCATCTGAAATCTCTTTGGTTTTATATCCTTTGCATAATAATTGGATAATTTCCTTTTCTCTTTTAGTAAAGCTAAAATCTGTTAGAGTACTATTTTCTTCAAAACAAGTTTCTACGTTTTCAGAATGACTTCCTACCTTTTCTTTTATTAAGACTTCGTCATCATAAAAATGGATCATCATAATAAATTGCCCATGGATCATCTTATCTAGTTTACTAAAACTGATCTTTGCATTCCTTGTTTTGCTATTCTTCAGCTGAAGCACAGTTTTGGTAACTGCTTTCATATGTTTTCCTCGGGCAAAATTCCGTAGGCTAGCTTTTACCTTGGTTTTATTCTCACAATCTACAAAATCTGTAAGCTTAAGATCTTCAAGCTTATCTATTTTAAAAGATTGTTTAAACGAATCGTTCATAGCAACAATACTATCTTGTTGCAACAAAACAACAGGGTTTACAAGCAAATTAAAAAGACCCAAGAACGAATCTTTCCAATAATTGGTAATTGAAAATTTGGAATGCGTTTGCTGAATAATTCGGCTATATAAAGCAGACATTGAAACAGAAGAATAAATTATCTCATCTACAGCATCTTTAAATTGTTGCTCGATACTGCCTTTAAAATTCTCATCGGCAAACATCACCAGCCAACATTTATTCAGAAAATGAGTCGACTTAAAATTTGAAATGTTCTTTAAATTCTTACCGGAAATAGTTGTTTGATCTATAAATATAATATCTGGCAAAAGATCTAAAGCCAGATTATATCCGGTATGCATAGAGTTTACCTGAGATATCTCACAATGCACACTTAAATTCTCTTTTAAATTAGTAGTTAGTTCCAGTTGGTTACTAATAATCAATAATTGTTTTTTATCCGCTTTCATCCCTCAATCATTATTAAAAATTCACAAAAATAATTGTAGGCTAATGTTGAGATTTGGGCAAATCGCAATAACATCGAACAAATCGAAAATTATAATCAGGGGGAACAGGGTATGGGTATTTGTAGTATTTGCCAGAACAGTGGCAACTCTTAATGTGGGGAAAAAGTAGAATTAAATATACGGGAAATCACCCATACTAAAAACATAAATAAGGTAATATTACTCTGACATTCAATCTTTTAAAATTATAGATGAAAAACTATTTTTCTAGATAAAATTCAAAAAAAATCTTAAAAAATAAGAATTCTGCAAAATATCATATTTTCTATATCATCTGAAAAAATGAATTTACAATGAATAATGAGTATTTGAATTCTGAAAATGGACTCTTGCAGAAATAAGTTTTACGTTTAAATTAACATGCATGGAACTGTAGCTTACTTTTTAGTTAGCAACAGTTTAAGTACCTTTGCCCACTTGATAAAAAATATGGCTAAAGCGGAAGAAAACATTGAAGTATTAGGGGCTCGGGTGCATAATTTAAAGAATATTGATGTCACTATTCCTCGTGAAAAATTAGTAGTGATCACTGGACTTTCGGGTTCAGGAAAATCATCTTTAGCATTCGATACTATTTATGCTGAAGGGCAACGCCGATATATTGAAACATTTTCATCGTACGCCAGGCAGTTCCTTGGTGGGATGGAACGTCCAGATGTAGATAAAATTGAAGGTTTATCTCCCGTTATTGCGATAGAGCAAAAAACTACTACCAAAAATCCGAGAAGTACTGTAGGGACCATTACAGAGATCTACGATTTCTTAAGATTATTATACGCCAGAACCGGCGATGCCTTTAGTTATAACACCGGAGAAAAAATGGTGAGTTATAATGATGAGCAAATAAAGGAGCTTATTATTAAGAATTTCCTCGGGAAACGCATTAGTATTCTTGCGCCAGTGGTTCGATCTCGAAAAGGGCATTATCGTGAGTTATTTGAACAGATCGCAAAACAAGGGTTTGTAAAGGTAAGAACCGATGGAGAAGTAAGAGACCTTGTAAAAGGCATGAAGCTGGACAGGTATAAAATTCACGAAGTAGAGATCGTTGTAGATAGGCTTCAGATAGATGAAAATGCCGATTCTGAAAAAAGACTGGAAGACACTATTAAAACCGCCATGTATCATGGAGATGATGTGCTCATGGTCTTGGAACAAGAAACTAATGAGGTTAGATATTTCAGTAGAAATTTGATGTGCCCTACTTCAGGCATTTCCTACCCTAACCCAGAACCTAATAACTTTTCTTTTAATTCGCCTAAAGGCGCCTGCCCAAATTGCAACGGGATAGGAACACTTCATAAAGTGAATGTAGATAAAGTAATTCCAAAGAAAAGCCTATCTATTAAAAGTGGCGCTTTAGCTCCGCACGGTCCTCAAAAAAAGAATTGGGTTTTTTCTCAGTTAGAGTTAATTGCTGAAAGATTCGATTTTAAATTGAGTGATCCTGTAGAAAAACTGCCGCAGGAAGCTTTAGATATGATCTTGTTTGGAGGAAAAGAAAAATTCTCGAAATCTTCTAACACCTTAGGAATTACCAGAGATTTCAAAATAGATTTTGAAGGAATTGCCACGTTTATAGAAAATACTTACAACAATAACGAATCTACTTCTTTAAGACGTTGGGCAAAGGAATATATGGATAAGATAGATTGTCCTGTTTGCGAAGGAACTAGACTTAGAAAAGAGTCTCTATACTTCAAGATTAACAATAAGAATATTGCAGAACTAGCAAATAAAGATATTACAGATCTTGCTAGTTGGTTTGCAGATCTAGAAAGCACACTTTCAGAAAAACAATTGCAAATAGCTTCAGAAGTTATAAAAGAGATTCGAACCAGATTACAATTCTTGGTAGATGTTGGGTTAACCTATTTATCGCTAAATAGAAGTTCTAAATCACTTTCTGGAGGAGAAGCACAACGAATTAGACTTGCCACACAAATTGGTTCTCAACTCGTTGGTGTTCTTTATATTTTAGATGAACCTAGCATAGGTTTGCACCAAAGGGACAACGAGAAATTGATCAACTCTTTAGAATCGCTTAGAGACCTTGGGAACTCGGTTATTGTGGTGGAGCATGATAAAGATATGATAGAACGGGCAGATCACGTAATAGATATTGGCCCTAGAGCTGGGAAACATGGTGGAGAGATTATAAGTGAAGGAACGCCAGAAGAGATCAAAAAACATGATACTATTACAGCTTCCTACCTTAACGGAACCATGGAAATTGAAGTTCCTAAACAACGCAGAAAAGGGAATGGAAAGTTTATAACCTTAAGTGGAGCAACTGGAAATAACCTTAAAAATGTTACGGTTAAAATCCCGCTAGGGAAAATGATCGCAGTTACAGGAGTTTCAGGAAGTGGAAAATCTACTTTGATCAACGAGACGCTCTATCCAATTATGAATGCCTTTTACTTTAATGGAGTGAAAGTCCCAATGCCTTATAAAAGCATTAAGGGATTAGATGAGATAGATAAAGTAATAGATATTAATCAATCGCCAATTGGGAGAACACCACGTTCTAACCCAGCAACTTATACTGGAATCTTTTCTGAAGTTAGAAATTTATTTGCAAAAACTCCTGAAGCATTAATTAGAGGGTACAAACCGGGAAGATTCAGTTTTAATGTAAAAGGTGGTCGTTGTGAAACTTGTAAAGGCGGCGGACTTCGAGTAATAGAAATGAATTTTCTTCCAGATGTTTATGTGGAATGTGAAACATGCCAAGGTAAAAGATTCAACAGAGAAACACTGGAAATAAGGTATAAAGGAAAATCGATTTCAGATGTGTTGGAAATGACTATTGAAGAAGCAACAGATTTCTTCGAATTAATTCCGAAGATCTACAGAAAATTAAAAACGATGAGAGATGTTGGATTAGGGTATATTACCCTTGGCCAGCAAAGCACCACCTTATCTGGCGGGGAAGCTCAGCGAATTAAATTATCTACAGAGCTTTCTAAGCGTGATACCGGAAATACTTTTTATATATTAGACGAGCCTACAACAGGTTTGCATTTTGAAGATGTGCGTGTATTAATGGAAGTTCTAAATAAGCTTGCAAACAAAGGAAATACCGTACTTATTATAGAGCACAATTTAGATGTGATTAAACTTGCCGATCATATTATAGATATAGGATATGAAGGCGGGAAAAATGGCGGTGAGGTTATTGTTACTGGCACCCCCGAAGTTGTGGCCAAACATAAGAAAAGTTATACTGCACAGTATTTAAAGAAAGAATTAACTAATTAAGATTTGAACGAAACAGAAATGAGAGCTAAACAAGGAAATAAAGCCTGGAATGAGATAAGAACAAACGATTCCTGGGCTATTTTTAAAATAA
>CAZWSP010000034.1:0-25210 GCA_964636585.1 uncultured Antarcticibacterium sp. | reverse complement strand
TATGTAAAAGATTCTTGTCTTTTTCTGAAATCTCTTCATTTCCTTCTTTTACAGCAACTATAAATTTTACAGCTTCAAATAGTGTTGCAATTAAGATCGGACTATTAAAATCGTCATTCATTGCATCATAGCAACGTTGTTTCCAATCTGCTACAGAAAAGTTAGAAGTTTTGGCACTCACGGGTAAATGGGAGCTACTACTGAAAGCATCCATCAGTCGATTAAAGCCTTTTTCACTAGCAAGTAATGCCGTATTTGAAAAATCTAAAATGCTTCGGTAGTTTGCCTGAAGCATAAAAAATCTTGCAACAGATGGATCGAAACCTTTAGTAAGATTAGGATTATCTCCAGAGAAAATTTCATTCGGTAAAATATTATTACCTGTACTTTTAGCCATTTTCTGGCCATTAAGTGTAAGCATGTTGGCATGCATCCAGTAATTTACCGGATTTTTACCTGTAGAAGCTTCCCCTTGAGCTATTTCACATTCGTGATGAGGAAATTTAAGATCCATCCCGCCACCGTGAATATCGAAATGTTCCCCAAGATATTTGGTGCTCATTACTGTACATTCTAGATGCCAGCCAGGAAAACCATCACTCCAAGGAGATGGCCATCTCATGATATGTTGTGGTTCTGCTTTTTTCCAAAGCGCAAAATCCTGCGGATTTTTCTTATCGCTCTGGGCTGCAAGTTCGCGCGTATTCGCTATCATATCTTCAATAGTACGCCCGCTTAACTTCCCGTAATCATGATCTTTATTAAATTTAAAAACATCAAAATAAACAGATCCGTTCACTTCGTAAGCAAATCCATTTTCTATGATAGTTTTAATAGTTTCAATTTGTTCTACAATATGTCCAGTTGCCGTAGGTTCTATGCTAGGCGGTAAATTGTTGAATTTTTGAAGCGTATTATGAAAGTCTATAGTATAACGCTGCACTACTTCCATAGGTTCTATTTGTTCTAATCGTGCTTTTTTAGCTATTCTATCTTCACCGCTATCTGCATCATTTTCTAAATGTCCGGCATCGGTAATATTGCGCACATATCGAACTTTATATCCAAGATGCTTCAGATATCTAAAAACAAGATCGAAAGAAATAAACGTTCGGCAATTACCTAAATGAACATTGCTATATACTGTTGGTCCACAAACGTACATGCCAATATGGCCTTCGTTTATTGGTTGAAAAAGTTCTTTTTCACCAGAAATGGAATTGTAAAGTTTTAAGCTTTGTTCTTTGTAAAGCGCCATATGCTATCTCTTACTAGGTTTTATTTAATCGAAGATAAATTAGAAAGATGTATCTAATTTAATATAATCTAGGAATTCTCTTCTAACCGAAGCTTCTTTAAATGCGCCACCAAACTCACTTGTTACGGTACTGCTTTCTATATCACGAATTCCTCTGCTGTTTACGCATAAATGTTTAGCATCTATTACGCATGCAACATCTGGAGTTCCCAATGCAATTTGAAGTTCTTGCACGATCTGCATGGTCATTCGCTCTTGTACCTGTGGTCTTTTTGCGAAATAATCTACAATTCGATTCATTTTAGATAAACCAATTACTTTTCCTTTAGAAATGTAAGCAACGTGAGCTCTCCCTACTATCGGAAGTAAATGATGCTCGCAAGTAGAATAAATGGTGATGTTTTTCTCAACCAACATTTCTCCATAATTATACTTATTTTCGAAGGTAGACGCTTTAGGCTTGCGTTTCGGGTCTAATCCCGAAAAGATCTCGTTTACAAACATCTTAGCAACTCGTTGCGGAGTCCCTTTAATGCTGTCATCGGTAAGATCCATGCCCAAAGTTTCTAATATACGAGTCACATCCTTATTAATTGAAGCTATCTTTTCTTCATTGCTTAATTCGAAAGCATCTTCTCTTATAGGATTATTTGCACTCGTAGAAACGTGAGCATCGCCCATTTCGTCTATTGTATTTTCCATATGTTCTATCTTCATAGCACTTTATTCTAAACTAGTCGTAATCTTTTCTATCAGCTTGCAAAGATACATATTTTATGACTCTTTATCGCAATGTTTAGGAAAAGCAGCATCTGTAATTTGCTTCAAAATGTGTAATTTGCAGGCCATTGAGCTTATGTTATATGAAGTTTTTAAAACATTTTATTTTATTGGCTTCCGTATTCATGATGGGAAGTGGAGTTTTATTTGCCCAGGGTGACCGTTGTTCTTCTATACAACCATTTTGTGCAGGTACATCTTCCTTTGTATTCCCCAATTCGAATAGTGCGAGTGGCGATATTGCAACTGCTGAAACAGGTCCAAATTACAGGTGTTTAGAAAGACAGCCTTATCCTGCATGGTTTTATTTACAAATTGAAGAATCTGGAAAACTGGATTTTATTATCAGACAGACCAGAAATGCAGATGGTAGTGGAGAAACCTTAGATGTAGATTTTATAGCTTGGGGACCTTTTAGTGAAGGAGATGACTTGTGCAGTTCCAGCTCGCTATCATCATCCAGAATTGTAGGCTGTAGTTATTCGCCTGCCACTGTAGAAAATCTTGTGATTAATAATGCGCAAGCAGGACAGGTCTACGTAGTTTTAATTACAAATTATTCTGAAATGCCGGGATTTATAAGTTTGGAGCAAACAAATTTAGGCGAACCCAGTTCAGGAACTACAGACTGTTCTATAGTAAATATATTAGGTGATGATATTGCAAAATGTGATTCTTCCCCAGTTGTGCTGAAGGCTTCAAACGTGATTGCAAGCAGATATAGATATTCTGTTTTCAATGAAACCACAAATTCATTCGATCTTTTATCCAATCAAACAAGCCCTGAATTTACGGTAACAGCTTCAGGATTATATCAAGTTGTCGCGGTTAATGAAACAACCGGCTTGGAGTTAGATGATGAAATTTTGATAGAATATTTTGATGTTCCAGTTGCTACGAAGCCGAATGATCTTCTAGGCTGCAGCAATGAACGCACCGCTATTTTTGCACTTTCTGAAGTTACCGATGAATTAACGCAATCGAGCATTCCAGATAATTCTATTTTCAGCGCCAATTTTTATACCTCTCAGCAAAATTTAGACAGTGGAACACTAATAGAAAATCCTTCAACTTTTGAAGGCGTTAATGGGCAAACAATTATTGCAACCATAACCGATGATCGAACTGGATGTGTTTCTAATCAGGTAGATTTTAAACTAAACATTTCTCCAGTTCCAATAGTTGATCTTCCTGAGATCACAGCATTTTGCGTAGATTTAAATGGAGAACTATTAAATCCTGAAAGTGTTGGAGCAGATCTTGGCTCAGAATATATCTACGAGTGGAATATTCCAAATGATCCAGATGGAGATGGGGTCCAAAATCCAATTCTAACATTTACTGAAGCTCCAGAAATAACAGATCTTACACTTACTATTACCAATGAAAAAACAGGTTGTGCAAGCACCTTTAATTCGAAGATCAATTATTTTTCTGCGCCAAAGGATGTTGAGATTAGTATTTCCGGAAGCGATTTTGAAGATGGATATGTAGTTACCGCTACTGCTTCAGGATTTGTAGATGCTACCCCAACTTTCGAATATCAATTAGATAATGGTCCTTGGCAGCAACAAGCCGTATTTACTAAAGTAGTCCCTGGGATACATTCAGTTACCGCAAGAGAGATAAATGGATGTGGAATGGCTACTTCAGAAAGTTTTAGATTAATTGGTTATTCCAGATTTTTCACACCAAATGCAGATGGATATAATGATTCATGGACTATTTTAAGTGATGAAAGCATCAGTGTTTCCCTTATCTTGATATACGATAGATATGGGAAATTAATAAAACAATTAGATCCAAGAGGGCAGGGCTGGGATGGAACTTATAATGGCAAAACTATGCCGGCAGATGATTATTGGTTTGTAGTAAATATAAAAGAAACAAATTCGGGTGAAGTTTCTGAATATAGAGGACATTTTACTTTAAAGCGTTAACAGCAAATAAATCTTATAAATGAAAATGGCCCGAATCTTTTGAAAGATTCGGGCCATATATTTCAAATTGGTTTTTCTAGATTCCGAAACTTAAGGAAAGCACTACACTAGAAAAATCTCTATTAATTTCAGCTGAATTGGTTAGACCAACTTGATAAAGCTGTGGATTATCTGTTCTAGAGGAATTATCATAAGAAAGATCTGCCTTTATCGCGCCAAAATCATATCCAACACCTGCAGAGTATCCGTTAAGATCTCCCATTATAAAACTATCTTTATAAGGGCTTTCTTCAAATCTGTAACCACCTCTCAAGCTCCATTCTTTAATTCTATATTCTCCACCTACGCGATAGGTGGATGCAGCTTTAAGGTTATCATTAATCAAACTATTCTGAAATGTAAACTCTAGATCATTTGCAGGTCTAAACTCTGTGTTAGAAAAATCTTTATAAGAATAATCAAAACTGATCAACCCAGAATCTCCGAAAAGAAATGCTAAACTACCAGTAAGTTTACCAGGAGTTTTCAATTTATAATCTGGATATGCATTTACCACATTTGGATCTACAAATACCCGATCATCAAATTCTGCACTATAAGTTTCTATTCGTTGCGTTGTTTGCTCGGTTATTAAATACCATGTTGGAGAATCATAAGTTAAACCTACACGTATGTTATCTGTAACATTTGCAATAGAACCAAGTTGAAGGGAAAACCCATTTCCAGTTGTACTTAGGTTGTTGGCAAATATAACTTCATTAGTGGTGCTACCTGAATTAGAATTTCTTTCAACTAAACGAGTTGCTCTATCATAGTTCATAAAATGAGCATTTAAGTTGATCCCTAAATGCAAGAAATCTTGATATTTCGTTGCAAAGTTAAAAGCGAATTTTCCGTTTAAACCAGTAGCCGCATAAGAATATTGCTGATCAAAATTTCCAGGTGCGATACTAGATGAATAAGAAGTGTTATCCGGATCATCGGCCAATGGATCTAATACAAAACCTTGATATCCTAAAAAGGCTTGTTGAGTACCAAAACCTTCATTTTCACCTAAGTAAAGATAAAGGTCGGTTACATTCTCTCCCTCAATAGTTTCTAATAAGTTCAACGGAACTCCATTTGCATATGCTAAAAAGTAAGAATCTATAGATTTAGAACTCGAGCCTTGGGCTAAATAACTATCATCAAAAGAATTATTCTGAGAATAGTTAACCCCTAAAGAGAATTTTCTCCATGCATTTTCATCTTTCATGCTATTAAAGACCAAAACGGCTCCTGCCTGATCAAAATAAACATCAGAACTAGAGTTGATAGTAGATCCATTAAAATACTGAGTATTGTTTTTTCTGTCATTATAACTCAACGTAACAGTTGCTGCGCTGCTTAAAAAGATTGCAGAACCTGCGGGATTTATAGAGATGGCAGATAGATCTCCTCCCAGAGCTCCAAATGCCCCGCTCATAGCTCTAAATCTAGCTGTTCCAGTAAGCTGATCTGTGGAATATCTAACAGCATCTGTAATATCTTGAGCCTGAGATAAGGTCATAGCCAAAAGGGCTACAACTGTAAAATATAGCTTTTTCATTAAGTATCTTGAATTTTATTTATTAATTACCTCTACCTCGGTTACTGCTTGAACTTCTACCTGAAGTTGTAGAACCACTAGATCTTCCTGACGAAGAACTTCCAGTGTTTGTACTTCTTGAAGTGGAATTTGAACTTCTTGTACTAGTAGGGGTTTGACTTCTAGTAGTTGTACGATTAGTATTGGAATAAACTCTACGAGTTGGCGATTGCGTTGAAACATTATTAGAAGAGTTTCTTCCTCTACTATATTGTCCATCTGAACCTACGCTATTATTATAAGATCTTGAAGAACGTCTAGTAATTCCATATTCATCATCAGTATTTCTTAAGTTTCTGATAGATCTCGAATAAGTAGAACTTCTACCTCTAGTATCTAAACTAGCAGCGTTTCTAATTGCATTCGTTCTGTCGCTATAATAGCTTGATTCTCCTCTTCTTCCAGTAGTGTAAGCCACATTTTGTCTGAAGTTCTGTTGTCTAGAATAATAACTATTGTAAGGATTATACCATCCAGATCCCCCATAGATAAAGGAGTTAAAACCAAATCCATAACCATAATTTCCGTAGAATCCTCTATTGTAGTAGGGATTTCCATAGAATCCAGGGCCATAAAAACCAGGTGCGTAAAATCCGGGACCATAATATCCAGGCCCAGGCATGAAGTAAGGATCATATGCATAAAACCCATTTCCCCAGAAAGGGTTATAGTATCCTCCATAAAATCCGTCGTTATATATATTTATAGTATAACGGTCTGGGGAATTACCCCAAGGTGCGTTTCCACCTTGATAATTAGAATTTTGATCATTTTCATAATCATAGTTTCCAGTAGACGAGTAAGAGTCTACATCAGTAAAAACAGCGTCTTCGGCTAAAACATCTCCATATAGAGCTGCTTCTTCTTCGAAAAGTTTTTTATAATAACCAGTATTTTCTTCACGAGTACCATATTCTATCTCTTCGTTAGAAGAAATTTCGCCTTCATTATCTCCATATATCCCATCTGGTGTGTTACCTGCATATTGATAGGAGCCACAAGATGTCAACAAAAGCGAAGACACAGCAGCTATAAAGAAATATACAGAATTTGAAATAAATTTATAAAGTTTCATTAGCAGTGTATTTAATTGTTGAACATTACAAAATTAGTTAGTTTTGCGCTAACTAGTCGCATCTTTTTAAAATAGCTGCAACGCTATTAAAAGTGCAACATTTATGCCAAAAAACAGCAATGAGTAAGAAATTAACTGCGAGAAAAGAGGATTATTCTAAATGGTATAACGAATTGGTAGTCAGTGCAGACCTTGCCGAAAATTCAGCCGTACGAGGATGCATGGTAATTAAACCCTATGGATATGCTATTTGGGAGAAAATGCAAGCAGAATTAGATAGAATGTTTAAGGAAACAGGCCATCAAAACGCCTATTTTCCATTATTTGTTCCGAAAAGTTTATTTGAAGCAGAAGAAAAAAACGCTGAAGGCTTTGCAAAGGAGTGTGCGGTGGTTACTCATTACAGATTAAAAACAGATCCTAATGATAGTACTAAACTTATAGTAGATCCAGATGCAAAATTAGAAGAAGAGTTAATTGTAAGACCAACCTCTGAAGCTATTATCTGGAGTACTTATAAAGGTTGGATCCAATCTTATAGAGATCTTCCAATACTTATAAATCAATGGGCGAATGTAGTACGTTGGGAAATGCGTACGCGTTTATTTTTGAGAACAGCTGAATTTCTTTGGCAAGAAGGACATACAGCACACGCAACAAAGCAAGAAGCTATTGTTGAAGCAGAGCAAATGAATGATATCTATGCTGAATTTGCGGAAAACTTCATGGCTATTCCAGTAATAAAAGGAATTAAAACTGCCAATGAGCGTTTTGCGGGAGCAGAAGAGACTTATTGTATAGAAGCTTTGATGCAGGATGGAAAAGCTTTGCAAGCGGGAACTTCTCACTTCTTAGGTCAGAATTTCGCGAAAGCTTTCGATGTAAAGTTTGCAACGAAAGAAGGAACGTTAGAGCATGTTTGGGCAACTTCTTGGGGAGTTTCAACTAGATTAATGGGTGCTTTGATCATGACTCATAGTGATGATCAAGGATTAGTACTGCCTCCAAGCTTAGCTCCAATTCAGGTTGTTATAGTTCCTATATATAAAAGTGAAGAGCAATTAGCTCAGATCTCTTTAGTAGCGGAGCAATTAGCTGCCGATCTTAAGAAAGAGGGAGTTATTGTGAAATATGATAACAGAGATACTCAGAAACCGGGTTGGAAATTCGCGCAGTATGAATTGCAAGGAGTTCCAGTAAGGGTTGCCATAGGGCCTAAGGATCTTGAAAAGGGCAGTGTAGAGCTCGCTCGAAGAGACACGCTAACAAAAGAGTATGTGGCTCAAGAAAATGTAGTAGAGAAGGTGAAGGCCTTAATGGTAGAAATTCAGGAGAATCTTCATAATAGAGCGAGAGAGTATCGAGATTCTCATATAACAGAAGTAAACACTTTTGAAGAATTTAAAGAAGTTCTAAATACAAAAGGAGGATTTGTTTCAGCACATTGGGATGGAACTTCAGAAACAGAATTGAAAATTAAAGACAAAACCAAGGCTACAATAAGATGTATTCCTATGGATCAAAAAGAAGAAGAAGGAATCTGTATTTTCAGCGGAAATCCTTCCAATAAGAGAGTTCTTTTTGCGAAAGCATATTAGTATTAAATAATTCACATATTGGTTTAGCCTGAAATGGTGGGATTTAGCTTTTTTAAAGTCTAAACCAATATTTTAAGAGGTCTGTTTGGAAATGTCTAATTTCTAGATAAATAGACTTTAAAAAGGTTCTTTAAAAGCTTGATTTTGGACTGTTTTGAGATAAAATATATTATTTTCAGAAAAAAATAGATCAACATTTGTGGCATTAAAAAATAGTTGTATTTTTGCATCCGCATTTAAGCAAAAACTGGTCCGTTCGTCTAGGGGTTAGGACGCATGGTTTTCATCCATGTAACAGGGGTTCGATTCCCCTACGGACTACAATAGCAATCTCGAATTGCAAGGCTTGTTGAAATACAAGTGGCCTGTTGGAAAACAGGTGTGTTTTGAATAAATTTTGGTCCGTTCGTCTAGGGGTTAGGACGCATGGTTTTCATCCATGTAACAGGGGTTCGATTCCCCTACGGACTACTTTAAAAATAATTAAATAATATTTGTAATGGCAAATCATAAGTCAGCGTTAAAAAGAATCCGTAGCAATGAGACCAAACGTCTTAGAAATCGCTACCAGCATAAAACTACCAGAAACGCCATCAAAAAATTGCGTGAGGCAGACAAAAAGGATGCTGTAACATTATTCCCATCTGTAGCTTCTATGATAGATAAATTGGCGAAGAAAAATATCATTCATGATAATAAAGCGTCTAATTTAAAATCTAAATTAGCTAAGCACGTAGCTGCACTGTAGTATAATTTACTTAGTGTTTCAATTTATAGATGAACTGTTGAAAATGAAAATTTTCAGCAGTTTTTTCGTTTCAAATTGTGGGTTTTGAAAAAATAGAATTGTGTCTTCTGTAGCGATAAGAATGTAAGAGCTGCTAAGATCTAGTTAGAAATAAACTGATTGTTTATACTTTCGATATAACCCAAAACTTCATCTTTCCCTAGGTTGCTTGTAGAAGAGGTAATAAAGTATTCTGGCATCTCCAGCCAAGTCTCAAGCATTTTGTCCTTATACGCTTCAATATTTCTTGTCAACGCATTTGGCTTCAGCTTATCTGCCTTGGTGAATATCACGCAAAAAGGAATTCCGTGTTCTCCCAGCCATTCCATAAATTCTAGATCTATGGGTTGAGGTTCGTGCCTACTATCTATTAGAACAAAGGCGCAAAGCATTTGTGCTCTATGTTCAAAGTAAGCGGTGATAAATTTCTGAAAGGTGTTCTTAATAGATTTAGATACTCGGGCGTAACCATAGCCAGGTAGATCTACTAAATGCCATTCTTTATTAATTAAGAAATGATTGATCAGCTGAGTTTTTCCTGGTCTTCCAGAAGTTTTGGCTAAACTCTTTCTGCTGGTGATCATATTGATGAGAGAAGATTTCCCAACATTACTTCTACCAATAAAAGCGTACTCCGGAAGTTTGCTATCTGGACATTTTGCAACATCACTGTTGCTCACTACAAATTCAGAAGATTTTATTATCATTACGTAATCTTAGAAAGATCTTTTTTGAAGCCATTCGAACAATAGCTCATTAAATTTGTCTGGGTGTTCCATCATAGCTGCATGCCCGCATTCATCTATCCAATAAAGGTCTGAATCTGGCAAGAGCTTATTAAAGTCCTCTGCAACATCTGGCGGTGTTACATTATCATTTTTTCCCCAAATAATGCAAGTGGGAGTTTCCATTTTTGGAAGATCCTTAGCCATATTATGTCGAATTGCACTCTTTGCAATTGCTAGGGTTTTAATCAACTTATTTCTGTCACCAACGGTAACATACACTTCATCTACAATCTCTTTAGTTGCTACGGCTGGATCGTAAAATACATTCTGTGCTTTTTTCTTTATAAACTCGTAATCTCCGCGTCTAGGGTAACTTTCACCCATCGCGTTCTCGTACAATCCAGAACTTCCGGTTATAACAAGGCCTTTCACCAGTTCAGGATAAAGCTTGGTGCAAATTAATGCAATATGCCCACCCAGAGAATTTCCTAATAGGATCACTTCTGAGTAGCCCTTGTAATTTATAAAATCTTTTAGGTATTTGGCAAAGGTGGCAACACTGGTTTTGAGTAAAGACATGTTGTAAAGTGGTAATTCCGGGATAAGGATCTTATATCCTTTTTCCGGAAAGTAATTTACAACTCCGTCAAAATTACTTAGCCCACCCATTAGTCCATGTAAAATAACGATTGGCGTGCCTTCCCCTTTTTCTAGGTAGGTGAATTTTCCTTCTTGCTGTAAATCGTGTTCCATGTATGCCCTTTGCAATTAGCAATCGCAAATATAGCGATTTCAGTACAAGTATAATCATTTTTACTCAATACACAGTTTTATTATATCAAGCATTTACACTTCAAAAACACAAATAAATTCTATTAAAAAATGTTTAAAATTCATGCTTTTGAGCAAGGTGCTGAAACCTAATGGAGTAGCTCTATTTAGAAGTGTTTCAGCCTAATAGGTGGAAAAACTTATCAACAAAGTGGTGAAAAGTGGTAAAAAGTGGTAATAATTTCAATATATTTGAAACTATAAAGTAACTAAGTGGTAAATCTAATTGGAACATACGAATGCAAAGTAGACGCTAAAGGGCGTTTAATGGTGCCGTCTGCTTTAAAAAAGCAGTTAGCTCCAGTTTTGCAGGAAGGTTTTGTTCTAAAAAGATCTGTTTTTCAACCTTGTTTGGAATTATATCCTATGGATGTATGGAATGAGATGATGAAAAAGGTGAACAGCTTAAACAGATTTAAAAAGAAGAACAACGACTTTATACGACGATTTACAGCAGGTGTTAAAACCGTAGAAGTAGATGCAAACGGACGTTTGTTAATCCCGAAAGATCTTTTTGGCTTTGCTGAAATGGATAAAGAGGTGGTGCTTTCTTCGGCTATTAACATTATTGAGATCTGGGATAAAAATAAATATGAAAATGCCATAGATGTTTCTGCTGATGATTTTGCGGATTTAGCAGAGGAAGTTATGGGTAACGATGATTTTGATGGAGGAGTATCATAATCCAGTATTGCTAAAAGAATCTGTGGATGGTTTAAATATTAAACCAGACGGGATTTATGTAGACGTAACTTTTGGAGGCGGTGGTCATTCAAAAGAAATTTTAAAAAGGCTGGGAGAGAAGGGCAAATTATATGCCTTCGATCAGGATGAAGATGCCTTGAACAATGC
This sequence comes from uncultured Antarcticibacterium sp., assembly GCA_964636585.1. Classification (GTDB taxonomy): domain Bacteria; phylum Bacteroidota; class Bacteroidia; order Flavobacteriales; family Flavobacteriaceae; genus Gillisia. Next base: position 13,734 of record CAZWSP010000034.1, on the reverse strand, counting down.
CTTAGGTGATCCAAGATTCACTTTGATAAATGAAAACTTCAGATTTATAAAAAGATTTTTGCGGTTCCAAGGCGTAAAGAAAGTAGATGGTATTTTAGGAGATTTTGGAGTTTCTTCTCATCAATTTAATGTAGCAGAACGCGGTTTTTCAACCAGATTTGAAGCTAAGTTGGATATGAGAATGAGTCAGAAAAGCAACTTAAGTGCGCTGGAGGTGATCAATGATTACGATCATGAGCAGTTAAAAAACATCTTCTTTGATTATGCAGATCTAAGAAATGCTTCAAAAATAGCTTCAGCAATAGTGAAAGCTAGAGAAGAAGCTCCTATAGAAAGCAGTGATCAGTTAAAGGAAGTGCTTCAGCCATTCTTGTTCAAAGAAAAGGAGCATAAAATTCTAGCACAGATCTATCAGGCAATTCGCATAGAAGTAAATCAGGAAATAGCTGTATTAAAGGAATTTCTACTACAAACAGAAGAGCTATTAGATAAAGGTGGCAGAATTAGTCTTATTTCTTACCATTCTTTAGAAGATAGACTAGTTAAGCGCTACATAAGAAGTGGAATGTTTGAAGGGGAACCGGAAAAAGATTTCTTCGGAAATATAAGTGTACCCTTTAAGAAAGTTGGAGGTCTTATTGTTCCTTCTCCAGATGAAATTTATAAGAATAACAGGGCAAGAAGTGCAAAGCTTAGAATAGCAGCGAGACTTTAAAAGATCTGAACTTAATTAGAATTCATTTTAAATAAAGAACAAGGGATAGCATGAAGCAAGGGATGTATAACATATTAAAAGCCAATTTTCTTATAAGCAACGATGCGGTTAAGAATTGGAGATTTATTGTTTTTTGTACCCTGCTTGCAATTATCATGATTGCTTGTTCTCACAGTGCAGAGCGAAAAGTTCACAATATTGCTAGACTTAATAATGAAGTTAGAGAGCTAAGAAGTGAATTTGTAGATATGAGATCTATTTTAATGAAGCTTAAAATGGAATCTACTATTACTAATAAAATGGCTTTTAGAGGAGTAAAGCCTTCAGATACTCCACCACACAAAATTAAAATCACTATAAAAGAATAATCGAAACATTGGCAACCAACGAAAAGCACATATTGAACCGTTTGTACTTTGTGGCCGGATGTATGTTCATCTTTGCGGTGGCAGTGGTTATTCAGTTGCTAAATATTCAGTTTGTAGAAGGAGATAAATACAAACAAATGGCAGAGGATAGAACGTTTAAGAATTTTACTATTCCTGCAAATCGAGGTAATCTTTACGACATAAATGGCAATCTCCTTGCTACTTCTATTCCTAAATATGATATCAGATTTGATGCAGTTACTGTAACCGATAAAAATTTCGAAGAAAATATCTTGCCTTTATCTAAGGAATTAGATGCAATGTTTGGAAAAAGTGCAACGTATTGGTCTAAAGCTTTTCGAACAGCTAGAGTTAACAAACACCGTTACTTTTTGGTAGCGAGAAATCTTGGATATTCTGAATATGTAAGAGTAAAGAATTTCCCGATGTTTAGATTGGGAGCTAATAAAGGTGGAATAATCGTAGAGCAACGCACCGTTAGAGAACATCCTTTAGGGGATATGGCAGCTAGAACGGTTGGATATGAGCGTAAAGATGATCAAGGATTTTATACCAGAGTTGGTTTAGAAGGTGCATTTGGTCCTTTTTTGGATGGTAAAGATGGGCACAGATTAAAGCAAAAAATTGCTAAAGGTCAATGGAAACCGATTAGCGATAATAATGAAGTGGAGCCAAAAGATGGATATGATGTAATATCTACTATAGATGTAAATATTCAGGATATAGCGCACCATGCTTTATTAGCTCAATTAGAAAAATATCAGGCAGACCACGGAACTGTTGTGGTTATGGAAACTGAAACTGGAGAAATAAAAGCAATTTCCAATTTAGGAAGAACAGCTCAAGGTACTTATTATGAAAAATTAAACTATGCTGTTGGCGAAACACATGAGCCTGGTTCTACGTTTAAATTAATGGCATTAGTGGTTGCTTTAGAAGATAAGGTAATAGATACTAGTACTATTGTAGATACAGAAAACGGAATATTTAAAGTTAAAGGTTATAACGTAAGAGATTCTCACCGTGGCGGTTATGGAAAGATCTCTGCAGCTAAGGCATTTGAGGTTTCTTCTAACGTGGGAGTAGTAAAACTGATTTACGAAAACTATAAAAACAATCCTCAGAAGTTTGTAGATGGATTAAATAGAATGAACCTAAATCAAAAATTAGGCATTTCTATTAAAGGGGAAGGTGATCCTTACATCCCTCAGCCTGGAGACAAAAAATGGTCTGGGCTTTCTTTGGCATGGATGGCATACGGTTACGGAAGTATTCAAATTTCTCCTTTACAAACACTTACTTTTTATAATGCCATTGCAAATAATGGGGTAATGGTAAAGCCAAGATTTATAAAAGAAGTTAGAGAATGGGATAAAGTTATTGAAGAGAATAAATTAAAGGTTTTAAACCCTGCCATCTGTTCTCAAGAAACTATAGATAAGGTAAAGGCCATGATGGAGAATGTAGTAGTTCGTGGAACTGCTAAAAGTTTGTACTCTCCAAATTTCTCAATGGCCGGGAAAACAGGAACTGCACAAACGGAGTATTGGATGAAAGATTGGAATGCAAATCCAAGATATATTTCCTCTTTCGTTGGTTATTTTCCTGCAGACAATCCTAAATATACAAGCATTGTAGTGATCCACAAGCCAGATAATAGAGTTGGGTACTACGGAGCCGATGTTAGTGGACCGGTTTTTAAAAGGATCGCACAAAAAATATATACAGATACTCCTATAGAAGACACAATAGAATCTTTAGAAGTTAAAGACGATAAGATCTCGAAAGACTTTGAGAAATATTATACCGTAGCTCAAAAATCCAACAAATTAATGCCTAATGTAGTGGGAATGCCTGTTATGGATGCATTGTCTTTGTTAGAGAATATGGGGCTTTCAGTAATAGTTAGCGGGAAAGGAACGGTAAAGAATCAATCCATTCCTGCCGGAGAAAAAATTAAGAGTAATCAAAAAGTAGCACTTAGCTTAAGTTGAAAATTTTAAAAGACATATTATACAAGGTTCCAATGGAAGCCGTAATTGGCAACACTGGCGTAGCTGTTACCAACATTCATTTCGATTCTCGTAAAGTAGAATTAAATGATGTTTTTGTGGCTGTTAAGGGGACTATTTCAGATGGACATCAATTTATAGAGACTGCAGTTAATCAAGGCGCATTAGCAATTGTGTGCCAAGAGATGCCTGAAAAGATAGTGAATGGAGTTACCTATGTTCAGGTTGCAAATTCACAAAAAGCATTGGCAATCATGGCTTCTAATTATTACGATTCTCCTTCAGAGAATTTAAAATTAGTTGGAGTTACTGGAACTAATGGGAAAACAACCGTTGCTACTTTGCTGTATGATCTTTTTAGCAAAGCAGGTTTCAAAGTTGGGTTGCTTTCTACGGTAAAAATAATGGTGGGAGATCAAACTTTTGCAGCCTCTCATACTACGCCAGATTCGCTAACCATCAATTCTTATTTAAAGTTGATGAATGATCTTGGTGTGGAGTTTTGCTTTATGGAAGTGAGTTCTCACGGAATTGCTCAAGACAGAACCACCGGTTTAAAATTTGCCGGTGGAATTTTCACCAATTTATCACATGACCATTTAGATTACCATAACACCTTCGCAGAATATCGCGATGTAAAAAAGTTGTTTTTCGATATGTTGCCTTCTTCTGCATTTGCATTGGTTAATGTAGATGACAAGAATGGAACTGTAATGGTTCAGAACACAAAAGCGAAGAAATATACCTATGCTTTAAAAAGTTATGCCGATTTCAGTGCTAAGATTTTAGAAAATCAGTTTGGTGGTCTTCTTCTGAAGATAAATGGCGATGAGGTTTGGACCAAGTTAATAGGAAACTTCAATGCATATAATGTTTTGGCTATTTATTCGGCCGGAGAACTTTTAGGATTAGAGAGAGATGAAAACTTAAGGCTTATAAGTGAATTGAATTCTGTAAGCGGAAGGTTTCAACATATGGTCTCTTCAGAAAATATTACTGCTATTGTAGATTATGCACATACGCCAGATGCTTTGCAAAATGTGTTGGAAACCATTAATGAGATTCGCACAAAAAATGAAGAACTAATTACGGTGGTAGGTTGTGGTGGAGATCGCGATAAGACCAAAAGGCCTAAAATGGGGAACATTGCTGCTGCTTTAAGCACAAAAGTTATCTACACGAGTGATAACCCAAGAACCGAAGATCCAGAAGCGATCTTGAAAGATGTTGAAGCTGGCGTATCACCTTTAGATTTTAAGAAAACAATGTCCGTTTTAAACAGAAAGCAAGCTATTAAAACGGCTTGTATGTTGGCAAACCCTAATGACATCATCTTGATTGCAGGAAAGGGACATGAAACGTATCAAGAGATAAACGGAGTGCGATCTGACTTTGATGATTTTAAGATCGTAAGCGAATTTTTAAAGCAACTGGGTAAATAATTAGGATTAAGAAAAGCCGAAAGGCTTATAGATAAAGATATGTTATACTATTTATTTGATTTTCTAGATAGACATTACCAGGTTCCTGGAGCAGGTTTGTTTGAATTTATTTCATTCAGATCGGCAATGGCTATCATTCTCTCTTTGGCAATATCTACCATCTACGGGAAGAAGATCATTAATTACCTATTAAAAAAACAAGTTGGAGAAAGCGTTAGAGATCTTGGGTTAAAAGGTCAGAGTGAAAAAGCGGGAACTCCGACTATGGGAGGAATCATCATAATAATTTCCACGTTGATTCCGGTTTTGTTATTCGCCAAGCTGGACAACATCTATGTGATATTGCTTATAGTTACTACACTATGGATGGGAACTATAGGTTTTATAGACGATTATATTAAAACCTTTAAAAAGGATAAAGAAGGCTTAAAAGGAATTTTTAAAGTATTTGGACAAATTGGATTGGGGCTCATTATTGGAGGAACCATGTATTTTCATCCTGGAATTACGGTTAAAGAAGATGCCGTGATTTCTTCAGTTAAAACAGAACAATTAGTAGATAGTGATGAGGAAGTTTCTCAAGGAATAGAAGAAAAATCTACAACTACAACCATCCCATTCTTCAAAAATAACGAATTCGATTATGCAGATCTAATCACTTGGATCAATCCATCTTTAGTGAATTATGCATGGTTAATATTTATTCCAATTGTAATATTTATTGTTACCGCAGTTTCTAACGGCGCAAATCTTACCGACGGAATAGATGGTTTAGCCGCAGGTTCTTCCGCAATAATTGTATTAACGCTGGGGATCTTTGCGTGGGTTTCTGGTAACATCATATTTTCAGACTATCTCAACATTATGTATATACCACGATCTGGGGAAATGACAATTTTCATAACCGCTTTTGCGGGTTCTTTAGTTGGATTTTTATGGTACAACACCTATCCAGCGCAAGTATTTATGGGAGATACAGGAAGTTTAACTATTGGTGGAATTATAGCTGTAATAGCAATTGCAGCTAGAAAAGAATTATTGATCCCAATTTTATGTGGAATTTTCCTTTTGGAGAACCTTTCTGTGGTGCTACAAGTTGGTTGGTTCAAGATCACCAAACGCAGATATGGAGAAGGCAGAAGAATATTTCTGATGTCGCCCTTACATCATCATTATCAGAAGAAAGGTATGCACGAAAGCAAGATCGTAGTAAGATTTTGGATCGTAGGGATCTTTTTGGCGATCGTGACCATTATTACATTAAAAGTTAGATAAGATTAAGAAATGAGTACAAACAAAAAAATAGCAATTCTAGGAGGTGGAGAAAGCGGTGTAGGTACTGCAATTCTTGCGCTTCAGCAGGGCTATACTGTTTTTGTTTCAGATTTCGGAAAGATAAAAGATAAGTACAAAGCCGAGCTTGAAAAACTTGGTGCAGACTGGGAAGAATCTGGCCATACAGAAAGCAAGATCTTAGATGCTTCCATTGTTATGAAAAGTCCCGGAATTCCAGATAATGCGCCTTTAGTTGTAAAGATTAAAGAACATGGAATACCTGTTATTTCTGAAATTGAATTCGCTGCTGAATTTACTTCAGCAAAAATAATTGGAATCACTGGAAGCAATGGAAAGACCACTATTACAAAATGGGTTTACCATACGCTGAAGAATGCCGGATTAAATGCATCTATGGCCGGAAATGTTGGCGACAGTTTTGCAAAACAAGTAGCGGGAGATCCGGTAGATTATTTCGTGCTGGAACTTAGCAGTTTTCAGTTAGACGGAATAGTAGATTTTAGACCAGATATCGCGGTGCTCGCTAATATTACTCCAGATCATTTAGATAGATATAATTACAATTTAGATGAATATGTCGCTTCTAAATTTAGAATAACAATGAATCAGACCGAAGAAGATTTCTTTATTTATGATGGAGATGATCCAATAATAGCAAAATGGCTTGAAGCCAACCTTATTAAAGCTCAAAAACTGCCTTTTTCACTTGAGAAGAAAATTGAAACAGGCGCTTATTTAGAAGATAACAACATTAAAATAAACCTCAACAACAACCAATTTATTATGCCAAATTCCTCCTTAGCACTCGAAGGTAAACACAACACTAAAAATGCAATGGCAGCTTCTACAGTTGCTCAATTATTAAGAATACGAAAAGAGACCATTCGTGCAAGTATGGAGAATTTTCAAGGAGTGGAACACCGATTGGAAAAAGTGCTTAAGATCAATAATGTGATGTACATAAACGATTCTAAAGCAACCAACATCAATGCAACATATTATGCTTTAGAAAGCATGGAAACAGAAACTGTTTGGATTGTTGGAGGCGTAGATAAAGGAAATAATTATGCAGAGCTTTTGCCATTGGTGAATGAAAAAGTGAAAGCAATTGTATGTCTTGGCGTAGACAACTCAAAGATTTTTGAGGCATTTGGAAATTGTGTAGATACTATTGTTGAAACTCATAATATGAAAGATGCGGTAAATATGTGTTACCAATTGGCAGAAAGAGGAAACGCAGTTTTACTTTCTCCAGCTTGTGCAAGTTTTGATCTTTTCGAAAACTATGAGGATAGAGGAAGACAATTCAAAGAATCTGTAAGAAATTTATAAGAAGATCATTTAATGAACAACCTGTTTTCAAATATAAAAGGTGATAAGGTAATTTGGGCTACCACGGCGCTATTGGCAATATTTTCATTCTTGCCGGTTTACAGCGCGAGTAGTAACATCGCTTATTTGTATGGAGATGGAAGTACGTTTAGTTATTTGGTTGTTCACTTCTTTCATTTGGTATTAGGTTTTTGTGTGTTGTTTGCAATACACAAAATTCCTTATAATTATTTCAAAGGATTATCTATATTAATGCTACCTGTGGTGGTGCTTCTTTTAATTTATACCATTGCACAGGGAACCACTATTGAAGGAGCTTATGCAAGTAGATGGATTCAAATTCCTGTTGTTGGGATCACTTTCCAGACATCCACATTTGCTGCAGTAGTTTTAATGGTTTACGTTGCTAGATATCTTTCTAGGATCACAGATAAAGAGATCACTTTTAAAGAGTCTATTTTACCTTTATGGTTACCTGTTTTTGTAGTGCTAATTTTAATATTACCGGCCAATTTTTCTACCACTGCCATCATCTTTACAATGATCTTGATGCTTGTGTTTCTAGGTGGCTACCCAATAAAATATTTAGGAATTATTCTTGGAGCAGGATTGCTTGTGCTAACAATGTTCATATTAACAGCTAAAGCATTTCCCGGATTACTTCCAAACAGAATAGATACTTGGACAAGCAGAATTGAAAATTTTGCAAACGACGAAGATACTGAAGCAGATTATCAGATAGAAAAGGCAAAAATTGCAATAGCACGAGGTGGGATTGCGGGTGCCGGAATAGGGAAAAGTATTCAAAGAAACTTTTTACCTCAATCGTCTTCAGATTTTATATATGCCATTATTGTTGAAGAAATGGGATTAGTAGGCGGTTTTGCAGTAATGTTGGCATATCTCATGTTGCTATTTAGGATCGTGATCGTGGCAACAAAGTCGAATACAATCTTTGGTAAGTTATTGGCCGTAGGCGTTGGTTTGCCGATTGTTTTTCAAGCCTTGGTAAATATGGCAGTTGCTGTTGAATTATTTCCTGTAACTGGACAAACACTACCACTTGTTAGTAGCGGGGGAACTTCTATATGGATGACATGTTTAGCCATTGGAATTGTATTGAGTGTAAGCGTAAAACGTGAAGAGATAAAATTATCTGAAGAAATGGAGCGTGAAGAAGAGAATCCTTTAGACATTTTAAGCGAAGCGATATGAAACAGAATTTAAAAGTAATAATATCTGGTGGCGGTACAGGAGGACATATCTATCCTGCTATTTCTATTGCTGATGAAATAATAAAGAGATACCCAACTTCAGAAATACTTTTTGTTGGGGCTCAAGATAGAATGGAAATGACCAAAGTTCCACAAGCTGGGTACAGAATTGAAGGCCTTTGGATCTCAGGATTAGATAGAACTTTAACTAAGAAAAATTTAAGCTTTCCCTTCAAGGTAATTAGCAGTCTTTGGGAATCTAGAAAGATCATTAAAAAATTTAAGCCAGATGTGGTTATAGGAACTGGTGGATTTGCAAGTGGCCCTTTATTAAAAGTGGCAAACTCAATGAATATTCCTACCCTAATCCAAGAACAAAATTCGTATCCAGGTATCACTAATAGATTACTTGGTAAAAAAGCAGATGTTATTTGTACTGCGTACGATGATCTTGGAAAATATTTTCCATTAGAAAAAACAGTTAAAACCGGGAATCCTGTTCGTCAGGGCTTGATAAATGTTTCAGAGAAAAGAGCAGAAGCTCAGAAATTCTTTAAGCTGAAAAAAGAAAGAAAAACTCTTTTGGTTTTAGGCGGAAGTCTTGGTGCAAGAAGAATAAACCAGTTAATGGAAGCTTTTGTAGATGAATTCGAGAAAAAAGAAGTTCAACTTATCTGGCAAACTGGTTCTTTATATTATGATGAATACAAGAAGTTTGATAATGAATTTGTGCAAACCCATGCCTTTTTAAGCAGAATGGATTATGCCTATGCAGCTGCAGATGTAATTGTATCTAGAGCTGGAGCCATTAGTGTATCGGAATTATGTCTGGTTGGAAAACCAGTAATATTTATTCCATCTCCAAATGTAGCAGAAAACCATCAGGCGAAAAATGCTATCACTATCGCCAATGCAAATGCAGCATATGTTCTTAATGAATTAGACTTGGCAAAGGATTTTTCAGACACTATCATGTTGGTTTTAGATTCAGAAAAGGTTAGAAAAGACCTTTCAGAAAATATCAAAAAATTAGCGTTACCTGGAGCTACTTCAGCAATTGTAGACGAAGTAGAGAAACTTATAAAAAAAGGAACAGAATAATAAATGGATCAATTTAAACACATAGACAATCTTTATTTTATCGGCATCGGCGGAATAGGAATGAGCGCTTTAGCTCGTTATTTCCATGCTATAGGAAAGCAAGTTTCCGGATACGATAAAACTTCAACTCCATTAACTCAGAATTTGGAGAAAGAAGGGATTCATGTGGTTTATAAAGATGAAATTGAAACTATCCCAAATAATTTCTTAAATAAAGAGAATACACTAATAGTTTACACACCTGCAATTCCTAAAGATCACAAACAATATAATTATTTTATTCAGGAAGAATTTCAGCTTAAAAAAAGAGCGGTAGTATTGGGAATGATCACTCAGGGAATTTACACCTTGGCTGTAGCTGGTACTCACGGGAAAACAACAACTACAGCAATTTTAGGACATATACTTAAAGAAACGGGAGCTAAGGTTACTGCCTTTCTAGGAGGAATAAGTGAAGATATACAGAGCAACCTTATTCTTAATGGGAATGAGGTAATGGTTGTTGAAGCAGATGAGTTTGATAGATCCTTTTTGAATCTATCTCCAAACATCGCGGCAATCACTTCTATGGATGCAGATCATTTAGACATTTATGGTGCTCCGGAAAAATTAATAGAATCTTTTGAAGATTTTGCAGCTTTGGTGCCTAAGGATGGTACCCTTTTTGTGAAGAATGGATTGCCACTAGATGGTAAAACAATAGGAATTGAAGATAACGCAGATTATTCTGCAAAAAATATAAAAGTAAAGAACGGAACTTATCATTTCGATCTGATCACCCCGACAACTATAATCCCCGATTTCAAATTTAATCTCCCCGGTAAACACAATTTATTAAATGCTATAACTGCTCTGGCAATTGCAATTCAATATGGTTCCCCAACCAGTGAGCTTGCCAGAGCATTATATAGCTTTAAAGGTGTAAAACGCCGATTTACGTACAGGTTAAAATCTGAGAATCGAATTTTGATCGATGATTATGCACATCACCCCGCAGAAATTGCTGCTGTGCATCAAGCGGTTAGAGAAATGCATCCCGAAAAAAAAGTAATCGCCTTTTTTCAACCTCATTTATTTAGCAGAACAAGGGATTTTGCTGAGGATTTTGCAATAAGTCTTAGTAAATTTGACGAAGTTAGAATACTGGATATTTATCCTGCCAGAGAACTTCCTATGGAAGGGATTACTTCTGAATGGTTATTGGAAAAAGTTCAGAATCCCAATAAAAAATTGATTTCAAAAGAAGAGATTATAAGTGAAGTAAAAGCTTCGCAAAGCCCTGTTGTGGTTATGATGGGCGCAGGAGATATAGGTGAAGAGATCTTGAAAGTAGAACAATATTTGAAGAATGAAAATTAATTTCAATTACATAAAAGGCTTCTTGCTTTTAGCGCTTGTGGTTTTTCTTTATGGCTTTGCCGAAAAGAGAAATAGCGATCGGAAATTGAATAAAATTGAAGTTCAATTTACCCAATTTGAGAACCTATATGTATCTGAAGAAACGGTTAATAAATTGTTAATACAAAATAAGATAGGGGTCACGAGTGTAGGTAAAGAAACTTTAGATTTGAATAGGGTAGAGACACTTTTGAATAATCATGAAATGATTGAGAATGCAGAGGTTTTTCTTACACTAGATGGAATTTTAAAAACAAGCATTAGTCAACGCCGCCCTATCGGCCGAGTTTTGGGAATAAATTCATTTTATTTAGACAGAATGGGAAGAAAAATGCCACTGTCTAAAAATTATTCGGCTAGAGTTCCTGTTTTAATTAATGTACTGCCTGCAGATGTGGAAGAAATTTTTCCTTTGGTAGATTATATTAATAACGACAAGTTCTTAACAGAACACATTACTGCTATTACTCGCTCAAGAGGAGGATTTTATCAAATAGATCTAAGAGAAGCAGATTTTGTGTTGGTTTTTGGGAAGATCGAGAAGATGGATGTAAAGTTCAACAATTTTAAAGCCTTTTATAAAAAGGCACTTAAAGATAAATTATTAAACACTTACAAAATGGTGGATCTACAATTTGGGAATCAGGTTGTATGCACTAAAAAATAAGGGATGGAACACAACGAAATTGCAGTAGGGCTAGATATTGGAACCACAAAGATTGTGGCGATGATTGGACGCAAGAATGAGTACGGAAAAATGGAGATCATCGGGATTGGAAAATCCAAAAGTCTAGGTGTACACCGAGGGGTTGTAAATAATATAACCCAAACCATACAATCCATTCAACAAGCAATACAAGAAGCTGAAGCAGATTCAGGATTAAAGATTGAAGAAGTAGTAGTTGGTATTGCAGGACAACATATTAGAAGTTTACAGCATAGTGATTATATCACTCGTCCAAATCCAGATGAGGTTATAGATAGCGACGATATTTATACGCTTTGCAACCAAGTTCACAAATTGGTGATGTTGCCAGGTGAAGAGATCATACATGTGCTTCCGCAGGAATTTAAAGTGGATGGGCAAGCAGAGATCAAAGAACCAATTGGAATGTATGGTGGAAGATTAGAAGCTAATTTTCACGTAGTGGTTGGTCAAGTTTCTTCAATTAGAAATATTGGTCGTTGTGTGAAAAGTGCAGGCTTAGAGCTTTCTGCTGTTACCTTGGAGCCTTTAGCTTCAGCAAACGCAGTATTAAGTCAAGAAGAAAAAGAAGCTGGAGTTGCACTTATAGATATAGGTGGTGGAACTACAGATCTTGCCATTTTTAAAGATGGGATTATTCGCCATACAGCGGTTATTCCTTTTGGAGGAAATGTTATTACAGAAGACATTAAAGAAGGATGTTCTATCATAGAAAAGCAGGCAGAGTTACTAAAGATAAAATTTGGATCTGCTTGGCCAGGAGAAAATAAGGATAACGAGATAGTTTCTATTCCAGGATTACGCGGAAGAGAGCCTAAGGAGATCACCCTTAAAAATCTTTCTAAGATCATCCATGCACGTGTAGTAGAAATTATTGAACAAATATATCTTGAAATTAAGAATTACGGACACGAAGAGCAGAAGAAAAAATTAATTGCCGGAATGGTAATTACCGGAGGTGGAGCACAGTTGAAGCATTTAAAACAATTGGCAGAATACATTACCGGAATGGATACCAGAATTGGATATCCAAACGAGCATTTGGCAGGTGATAGTGATTCAGAAACTACGAGCCCGCTTTATGCCACCGCAGTAGGTTTGGTATTAAATAGTTTGGAGCAAAAAAGCGCCAAATATAGAAACCAAGCCGGAACAGAAGAAGATGAAGTTATCATTGAAGAAGGAACACATTCTTTTGAAGTGGATGATGACGACGAGGACGAACAAGAAGAACAAGGAACATCAACATCAAAATCACCTAAAAAGAGTGTTTTTGATAAGTGGGCAGAAAAGTTCAAAGATTTTTTAGACAACGCAGAATAACAATATAGAACCAGTAAACCAGGATTTATGAGCAGTACAGAATTCGGAAATATTTCATTTGATCTACCTAAGAACCAATCCAACGTGATAAAGGTTATTGGAGTAGGAGGAGGCGGTAGCAATGCCATTAATCACATGTTTCAACAAGGGATTAAAGGTGTAGATTTTATAATTTGTAACACAGATTCTCAAGCCTTAGAGAACAGCACCGTTCCAAATAAAATTCAGTTAGGGGTTCACCTAACAGAAGGATTAGGAGCTGGAGCAGATCCAAAAGTTGGAGAAAATGCTGCTATAGAAAGCAGTGAGGAAATTAAAAGAATGCTTGGTACCAATACCAAAATGGTATTTATTACCGCTGGTATGGGTGGAGGAACTGGAACAGGAGCTGCGCCTGTGATCGCCAAACAAGCAAAAGAAATGGATATTCTAACTGTTGGAATTGTAACTATTCCATTTCAGTTTGAAGGTAAAATGAGAAATGAGCAAGCGCAACTTGGGGTTGAAAACCTTAGAAGGCATGTAGATTCATTAATCGTTATCAATAATAATAAACTGCGTGAAGTTTACGGAAATCTTGGTTTTAAAGCTGGTTTCTCTAAGGCAGATGAAGTTCTAGCAACTGCTTCTAGAGGGATTGCAGAAGTAATTACGCATCACTACACTCAAAACATCGATTTACGTGATGCTAAAACCGTTCTAAGTAATAGTGGTACTGCTATTATGGGATCGGCTTCAGCTTCAGGAGCAAGTAGAGCAAATGATGCTATTATTAAAGCCTTGGATTCACCATTATTGAATGACAA